>JBEKOW010000183.1:0-14885 GCA_049521375.1 Terriglobales bacterium | reverse complement strand
TTCGACGCCATCTTCTTCACCATCGCCAGCACCAGCTTGCGGTCGCTATCGTTCAGGTTGGCGGCGTAGCGCCGCATCTGGCTGAGGAAGCGAACCTCATCGTCCGAAAGCTGCGGCAAGCCCTTATGGCCGTTTGTGTTCCCCTCCGCAAAAAACTGCGAGAGCGGCAAATCCATCGCGCCGGCGATCTTGGCGAGCGTGTCAAGAGACGGAATGGTATGCCCATTCTCTACGCGGGACAGGTAGCAGCGCAGCAGGCCCGTGCGCTTTTCGATGTCGCCCTGCGACATGCTTCGTTGCAGCCGGTAATTCCGGATAGTCTCGCCAATATTCATAGGGCACAACAAACCAGGGCCAGGAAAAAGCCAGGAACAAAACCCGAAAACAAAACCCGAAAAAAAGATGCGTGCATAGTAACCAGAATGGTACCGTCTGGCAAGTGGAAATTCTTCGCTCGGAATTTCACCCCGAATCCCGCCAAAAGCCGGCTCGAAAAGCGATGATGAAATGCTTACAGTCCCATCTCACGTGTCATGCTGAGAGTCTGTGACTTTTTCGCTTCCCCACCCTCTCATTCTAGAAATGAAGTCATCCTGTGCGAAGCGGGGTAAGCGAAGCGCAGCCCCGCGCAGTCGAAGGACCCCTACCTCCTCAATCAGCCCCGAAAATTTATGGTTTTATTTTTGCGGCGCCGACCCTGCGCGATTTCAAAAAAGTCTCAAACTCTGAGCCGAGGCAGAGTTTGGCGCAGCGAAACTCCGCCGCAGTCGAAGCATCGCTATTCTCAACTCATGCCCAGCCAGCCATGCCGATCGAATGGGCATCCATGAAACGCAGGCCGCCTCACTTCTTCAGCGTCCCCGCCAAGAATGCCACCGTCCGCTTCCACGCGTCCGCGGCATCCTCCGCGCGGTAGCCCTGCTTGTTATTTGGATTTTCAAAGGCATGCCCCGCGTCAGGATAGATCTTTACTTCAATTTTCTTCCCCAGTTTCTCCATCGCCTGCTGAAACTTTTTCACATCCTCGGGAGTGATCCCGCGATCCTGTCCTCCAAAAAGTCCCAGAATCGGAGCCTGAATCTTTTTAAGTTCATCGGGATCAGTCGCCAGATGCCCGTAGTTGATCACGTCTGCGGCCAGGTGCGGCTCCGCCAGCGCCACGTCCAGCGCGTAGCCCCCGCCCATGCACCACCCGATCGCCCCGATCCGATCCTTCCTGACATCGGCCTGCGCGGCAAGAAAGTCGTACGCCGCCCTCAGGTCGCGCTTGGCCCTGTCTTCCGGAACACCCCGCATCAACTCATGCGCCAGATCCGGATTATCCGCCACCTTGCCGCGATACAGATCGATCGCCAGCGCCACATATCCCTCATCCGCAAATTTCGATGCCTGCTCTTTCACCCAATCGTTCAGTCCCCACCATTCGTGAATCACCATCAGCGCCGGGAACGGACCCTTGCCCGCCGGACGATATAACGTCGCATGAACCGTCTCGTCGCCCGACTTGTAGGAGACGGATTTGCCCTCAACCGCCAGCGCGGGCACTGAAAAAGTCAAAACCAGAATGACCAGAAGAGCTTTCATAAGCACCTCCACGTTGTACCCATAAATGCTAAAGGCAAAGCGCCGGTTGTGATCCCGGTCCGCGTGCCGATCCCACCTTGAACCCCGGAAACTCTGAAACCTTCCCCTCAATTATGTTTAACAAACTTCCCGTTCCGCTGCCCGGTCAGCGAGTTGTAAACCGTCTCCAGAAACACGTCCTCGGAAATGAAATCTCCCGAATATTTCTTCCACGGATCGAGGACCTTCTTCTCCTTCATCTCCGCGAGTGTCATGTTCTTTCCAAGCGCTTGCTGCACGGCCGCGCGCGTTTCCTTCAGCATCTTCACGTAGGCGCGCACATCATCCAGACTCGATACCGGCCCGTGCCCGGGAATGATCTTCACGTCCGGCGGAAGCTTCTCGATCGCGCCTTCCACGCCGCTGATCATCCCGTCAATGCTGCCGCCGCCATCCACATCGATAAACGGAAACCCGTAGGTGACAAAATCGTCGCCCATATGCACGACATTCGACTTCGGAAAATAAATCACCGAGTCGCCGTCGGTATGTCCGGCAGGGAAGTGCAGCGCCCGGATATCCTCCCCATTCAAATGCACCGTCACATCGTGATCGAAGGTGATAATCGGCAGCGCCCCCGCCGGCGCCGCCTTTCTCTCCATGTGGAGCGATCCGCCATTGCCGAACGCCCCGTCCTCCTCCAGCCTCTTGCGCACATTGTCCTGCGCAATAATCGGAGCCTGCTTCTGGAAAAATTCATTTCCGCCGGTGTGATCTCCGTGATAGTGCGTGTTGATGATGAAGCGCACTGGCTTATCGGTAATCCCCTTCAGCGCCGCCTGAATCTTCTCCGCCAGCGGAGCATACTGGTCGTCCACCACCACGATCCCGTCATCGCCCACCGAAGCTCCAATATTGCCGCCCGCCCCCTCCAGCATGTAGACGGTGCCCGCGACTTTCGAAACCTTGATCTGCACCTTGCTGAAGTCCTGCCCTTGCCCAAAACACATAGCAGCCGCGATCCATGCAAAAATCGCCACCCGGGAAGTAGTCCGCATTGGTTTTCGCACCCCTGAGAGCAGGAATTGTAAATCAGCCCGGGGAGTCGCAGCGCGACCACACGCTCTTCACGAAGCGGAAAGTCCTGGATTCGTCAACGGCGCCAGCTCTCCGCACTTGACGAAGTCCGAAGGTAGCGCCGGCGACTTGCCGGCAGTTGCGGGGGCGACTCGCCCGCGCCACTCCAAAACAAGTAGCAGTTTCAAACCAAAAAGAAAGCTTGACTTAGCCGCGAAAGCACCCAAAATAGAACTAGGTCGCGCGAGAACTTCATCAGGGTTTGGCAGAAATAATTCCAAGGCGGAGGTTGGCTTCCACCTGGAATTGTTCCGAAAGGCAATTGGTCTTAAAAGCCGGACCAAGGCTGTCAGTTCAGGATGATTAGGATTAATTCCTTATGATTTAAGACTTTGCAAGGATTGGTTGTTTTTCTAATGCTAAGTTGAACAAAATCAATACTTTACATCTAAGCCTCAGCGAATCAATACTTTGGCAGGAAATGTCGTCTAAAGTATTGATTCTAATAGACCGGTGGGGGGAGGGGGGTACCCTTTGCTACAGACCGGACGCATGGCTGACAAGAGCCGCGACCGAGAGCCGAAAGCCCAGAGCCGAAAGCCGAGAGCCCGCTTATGGTGTCCCCTCAAACAAGGGCCACAGCCCATCGGCCGTTACGCGATAAATGGCATACACGCTTCCCGCATCCGAGGTCTGCCGGAACAGCAATTCTCCCCGGCCATCGCCATCGGCATCGACTGCATCGATCAACTCCATCCTCGGACTGACGTCCAGGTGCCGCGAATCGGTTTGTGCGAAAAACAGTTTCTGCAATTCTCCTTCGAGCGTGGTTCGCGCGATCAGCGTGATCTCCTTTGGCACTTGCGTCCCCGGAGTTCCAACAGGAGCCAGCGGAGTTCGCGCGGAAAGGATCAGCACCGGCTCGTTCGAACCCGAGAGATCGAAAATGCGCAGGCTGACGTCGTCAAACTCAGGCTTCGCGGGTTTGGCCGGCGCCGGTTTCTTCCGGGTGCCTACCTTCGCAGTCGAAGCCGCGCCCTTCGAACTCGCGTTTGAAGAAGCCGGCAAAGACGTGGTTTTTGTCTTCGCCTGAAGCTGGGCCGCTGCCAGTTCGAACATTTTGTTGCGGTAGATCGCTTCTTCCGCCGGTTTCAGATCGTACGTATAAGGCCGCGGATCCGGCCCGGCCGCATCCGAGATGGCGGTTACGGTCTGCACGGCAGGAGCGGCTGCGGCGGCTTCCTTGCTGGCGTCGGTCGTAGCTTTGGCCACCTCCGCGGGATCGTCGAAGTTCACGAACGGTTCGTGATGCGCATTCGGATCCGGCTTCCCGCGTCGCAATACAGGCCGGTTCGGATCGCTGATGGGCTGATCGTATTCTGAACTCTTGCTGTCAGCCGTTTTGGCCGGAGAGGAATCAGCCGCTTTGGTAGCCGCTGGCGCGGACGCTGCGGACGCTTTGGACGAATCTTTGGAAGCGCTCTGCGTCGTGTCTTTCGACGCCGAAGTCGACGCGCTGGAAGACGCTGGAGTTGCCGTCGAAGACGCGGGAGTGGACGAAGCAGTCGAAGGTGAAGAGGAGCCGGTCGAATCCTTAGTGGGCTTCGAGTCGTCTTTATCGCCTTCGCCCCCGGGGCGCCGGTGCAGCACGGGATGATCATCATTGCCGCCCGAATCGTCGATTACAGGAGGGGCATACTTTTTCGTTTTTTCCGGAGCTTTCTCTCCGGCGGGCAACCATGTGCCCTCGGCGACCCAGTTGTGGCTGAGTTGTCCGGGTTGCGTGATCGTGAAAATGCCCTGCGAGACGCCGCTGCGAAAGCCCTCGTAGACGATCCCGAAATCGAGCGCCATCGGAACCGGATCGGCTTTATACGCGCCGGCATCGTAAAACTTGCCGTTCAGCATGATCGTAATCGGAATCAGCCGCGCTTTGCCTTTGTCGCCGATCTGCACCAGTCCGAGAGCGCGCGGTCCCTTGTCCACCTCTTTACGCTTGAAAGTCTGGACAAGATCCTGCGCGTGCAGCGCCGAAGGGCCGATCCAGAGAAGCGCAAGCCCCGTGAAAACAAACGCGAAGATGACGGCACACGACCGCATGCGATATAACGATGTTCGGCGAGGAAATACTTCCATGGAAATCAATGATAAAGCCCCGGACTTCAGTACGACGGACGAGAACGGCAAAGAGGTTGCCTTGAAAGATTTTCGCGGCAAAACAGTTGTCCTCTTTTTCTACCCCAAAGCGAACACTCCCGGTTGAACGATAGAAGCGCGCGGGTTCCGCGACGTATACAAGAAGATCGAAAAGACAGGTGCAATCGTGGTTGGTATTTCGGGCGACACTGCCAGCGCCCAGAAGAAGTTTCAGGACAAGCAGAGTCTGCCCTTCACGTTGCTGGCCGATGCCGACAAGAAGATTGCCGGGCTGTTCGGGGTCCTGAAAGAAAAAAATATGTATGGCCGCAAAGTGATGGGCATCGCCAGAACCACGTTCGTGATCGGTCCCGATGGCAAGATCAGGCACATCTTCAATAATGTGAAGCCGGAAGGCCACGCCGAGGAAGTGCTGGAATACTTGAAGAGCGCTTGAGAGAGGCAAGTCAGAAGTTAGAAGTCAGAAGTCAGATTGAAGAAGTATGGAACTGTAGTGCGGGACGTCGGAAGTCAAATTTCTGAATTGGTCATTTATGAAGCAACCGATGTCGCTTGCGCTGCCGATTTACTTCTGCAATCTGACTTCTGACTTTTGAATTTAATGAAATGTCCGCCGCGAAGCTCCTCTCGCCCGCCTTCTACAATCGCGATCCGCGTAAAGTTGCGCGGGCGCTGCTGGGAAAATTGCTGGTGCGCAAAACGCCGCGCGGACTTCTCGCCGGACGCATCGTCGAAACCGAGGCTTATCTCGGGAAAGGCGATGAAGCGGCACATTCCGCCGCCGGAAAGACCGCACGCAATGCCGTTTTATTCGGACCTCCGGGATTTGCCTATGTGTACTTCATCTATGGCAATCACTATTGCCTGAACGTTTCGTGCCTGCCCGATGGCGAGCCTGGAGGCGTCTTGTTCCGCGCCCTCGAACCCGTCGCGGGCATCGAGCAAATGGCGCGATCGCGAGGCATCGAGCGGGTACTCGCGGCCTCGTCCGTTCAAACGAAGATCGTCGAACGGAGAAGTTCGGCGCTTGCCGGCAGTCGCGGTAACTCTGGGCTCGCGATGGCGAAAGAGTCCGAACTCAGGAAAATCTCCTCCGGTCCCGGACGGCTGAGCGAAGCGCTCGGCGTTACGCGCGACCGCGACAATGGGAAAAACCTGGCGAGCCCGCACTCCGATCTCCAGATCTTGGACGATGAATATCGCGTCCCCCGCGTGCTGGTCGGCCCGCGCATCGGCATCACAAAATCAGCCGGCCAACCGCTGCGCTACGTGATCGCCGGGAGTCCATTTGTCTCCGGGGTCCAGTTGCGGCATGATATCCGCAGAGGCGATTTATGCGCACAGCCGATCAAAACGATTCATCGAGCGGCCAGATGACTTCCTCTGCGTTGCAAAGCGCTTTCTTCGGTGCTGTGCGGTATTGGGAGAAGCGCCGCCCTCTCTACAATGCGGTTCTCGCCGCAGTGACAATATTCTGGGTGGTGTTGAGTTGGCCGCATTTCCGTCCGGCCATGAATCCGGGCAACCTGTTTCGTCTTCTTGGGCTCGCCCTGGTTGCCAATGTTTGTTACTGCGCGGCCTACCTGGTTGACCTCCCGCTCCAGCTTTCCGGGCTTAGCAGATCGTGGAGCCGCGGACGCTGGACATTGTGGTTGATGGGAACCGCGTTCGCGATGCTCCTTACCAGCTACTGGATCAACGACGAAATCTATCCCTTTGTGCGCTGACGGAACTGCGCGAGCGTTACTGCTTCGAGTTTGCGGTAAGGTCATGGCTCGCTGACGAGCCCCCGTTTGGGCCCGTATACGAGGCGAAAGAGCGAATGAAACAAGCATTCGAAGTGGCAAATACCCAAGCCGGCAAACCGGATTATGGAATCGACGCGCCCGGAGTGATTCGCAATCTTTTCCTCGCCGCCGCGATTGTGTTTGCTGTTGCCATCTTCTTTCCTTCGGTCCGCGTCGGCTCCGTCACGTTTATCACCCATCCAATGGCTTGGACTTTTGCGCCATGGCTCGCCTTGGGCGGCGTGCTCATGCTCATCTATGTGAAGTGGGGAAAATTCCGTCACCGCGACCGGATGCTCTCGCTGGTGCGCTGGACGGGCGCGGAAACTGTCCTCGATGTCGGCACGGGACGCGGCCTTCTGATGATCGGCGCGGCCAGGAAACTGACGACTGGACGATCGTTTGGCATTGATATCTGGAGCGCGAAAGACCTTTCTGGAAATCGGCCCGAAGCCGCGATGCGCAACGCCGAACTGGAGGGCGTCGCGGACCGCATCGAAGTGCGCAGTGAAGATGCGACCAGAATGACGTTTCCCGATGCTTCGTTCGACGTCGTTCTGACAAACGTGTGCATCCACAACATCCCGACACGCGAAGGGCGTGCACAGGCATGCCGCGAGATTGCCAGAGTCCTTAAGCCGGGGGGAGTCGCGCTGGTTTCCGATTTCATCCATCTCGGAGAATATGCCAAATCATTTCGACAGACCGGTGCGCAGGCCGAACGCGCGGGCTGGTTTTTCTTCGATACGTTTCCACCGATGGGGATTCTGCGGGTGCGAAAGCCGGGATCTATTGGGGATCTCGCTTGACGTCGCCCGGCGTGAGCACAACATTGTCCAGCAAGCGAGTCGGCCCGAAGAAAGCGGCTACAGCGACCAAGGTCGGCTGTGCGGCCCGATCCACAGGCTCAAGCGAATCGGGATCCACGAGTTCGAAATAATCCAACCGGACCTGCGGCTCCTTCGCGATGATGGTTCGACCGGCTTCGCTCAACTGGCCGGCGCTTCGTTGACCGGCGCGAAATTCCTTCTCTACGCATCGCAATGCGCGGTGCAACACTGTGGCGCGCGAACGCTCCTCGGAACTCAGGTAAGCATTGCGAGAACTCATGGCCAGCCCGTCCGCCTCGCGAATGATCGGGCAAATCACAACCCTGACGGGAAAATTCAGGTCACGCACCATGTGGCGGATGATGGCGACTTGCGCCGCGTCTTTCTGTCCAAAGAATGCCGCATCGGGCTCGACGACGTGGAAGAGCTTCGCAACTACCGTGGTCACGCCTCGGAAATGTCCCGGCCGCGAGCGTCCATCCAGTCGATCGCTGAGCCCCTCGACGGTGACCCAGGTAATTTCGCCCTTCGGGTACATCTCTTCGACCGCAGGCGCAAAAACAAAATCGACGCCTTCCTGTTCGAGCGCCGCGCAATCGCTGTCGAAGGAGCGAGGATACTTCGCGAAATCCTCCGACGGGCCGAACTGTGTGGGATTTACAAAGATGGAAACCGCGACCGCGTCGCATTGAGCTTTGGCCGCCCGTACCAGCGACAAGTGCCCCTCATGCAGGGCCCCCATGGTGGGAACGAGGCCGAGACACGCTGAATCTGCAGCCGAATTGCCATGACGCCCTGATAGCGCGCGCGCTTCGTGACAGGCGGCGCGCGCCTCCGCGATGCTGGCGCAAATCTTCAAGATCGTGCGATCCCGCTCACGGAAACTCCCGGATTTCCACTTCCAGTTCCTTCAGAGTTCCGGCCAGCAGCCCGCGATTCTTGCGCAACTCGGCTTTTGCCAGATCCGATGGAATCTTGGGGACAGCTTCCGTAACCAGGACGACTCGCCCGTAAGGCCATGCGCTCAACGGAAGCGAGGCCAGTTCCGCAGGAATCTGCTCGGGCGTAAGGATGTGAACCTCATGGTTGGCCAGATCGACAAATCCAATCCCATCGTCGCGCACAACAAAATAGGGATTCTTCCAATCGCTCATGTTCTCGAATTTCGGGAACTTCGAGTGATCCGGCAGGGAGATCCGCTCTAATCCCGTCGCGGCGGGTGTGGCGGGCGCGACGGCCGGAGCCGCTTCCGGCCCTTTGGAGCAGGCGACCATGCAGGACAGGCAGAAAAGAGTGGCCCAGACCGCCAACATGGTTCGTGGAAAAAATGGACGAGAGCAGTCTCGCCAAAAGAACAGACGCGTGAATGTGATTCGCGACACGATAGCTCGCACGAGGTTTTCTCCGGTCGCTATTAATTATTACCGCATCGCGCGTTTGCGGTGAAGTACGGTTTCGAGTGCGGCCTGCGGTGAAGTACGGTTTCGAGTGCGGCCTGCGTTTCCCTGGGCAAGTGGTAGGACTCGCTATCGTTCGGGAACTGGTGCGCGGTCACGTCGGCTTTGAACGCGAGGACCGATTCCGTGATAAGCGCAGCCGCATCCCCATAGCGCCGTACGAATTTCGCGGCATGCCCAAACGTCAGGTTCAGCAGGTCATGGAAGACCAGCACCTGACCGTCGCAATCCGGGCCGGCGCCGATGCCAATGGTTGGAGCCTCCACCTCGGCGGTGATCATGGCCGCCACTTCGCGCGGGATGCCCTCCAGATAAATGCAGGCCACGCCTGCGCGATCAAGCGCAACCGCGTCGCGCATCAGTTGTTCGATCGCGTTCAGCGTCTTGCCTTGGACCTTGTAACCGCCCATCACATGAATCGACTGCGGCGTGAGCCCAATGTGACCGGCAACAGGAATTTCGGCGTCAATCACGCGGCGGATCACATCCACGCGCTTTTCGCCGCCTTCCATCTTGACCGCCTCGGCGCCCCCTTCTTTTACAAAGCGGGCAGCATTGTGAATGGCCTCTTCCCCAGTCGCATGATAGGAGCCATAGGGCATGTCCGCGATGAGTAGCGCATCTTTCACGCCGCGCCGTACCGCGCGCACGTGGTGCAGCATCTCGTCGACGGTAACGGAAAGCGTGTTCTCGTAGCCCAGCATGGTCATGGCGAGCGAGTCGCCGACCAGGACGATATCGATGCCCGCCTCATCGACCAGACGCGCCGTCGCATAGTCATAGGCGGTCAGGCAGGAAATGGGATCTCGGTGAAGCTTCTTCTCGTGGATGGTAGCGGTAGTGATCTTGCGGCTGGGAGAATGCCCGCCGATAGGGGTGAGACTCATAGTGCCTCCAGTGCCCCTCCGCCGTGGCGGATAGAGCCTGTTGCGTCGTCGTTCGCTTATTCGATGACGCGAAATGGATTATATCTTCAAAACGGAAGTTCGTCGATGAGAACGGCAGAAGGGCATGCGCATTGACTGGGAACCGGATGGGTACCGGCTCGTGCTAACTCCGATTCCGCCAGTTCGCAGGAAATCCTAGCGCTTCCGCTTCGAGTTCTCCCTCAGCCACGCCGTGTAGCCAGCCTCTCCCAGCGCACCCGATGCCAAGCCCATCACCGCCTGAGTGGCGTCCTCCTCGCTGGCCGTAAAGGCGAAACCGTGGAGTTCGAGAAACAGGACGCCAAGCACAAATCCCGTCCGCTTGTTGCCGTCGACGAAGGGATGATTGCGCACGATACCCGCAGCGTAAAGGGCGGCCATTTCGACGACGTCCGGCATATCGGCATAGACATGGTGCTGACGAGGGCGCGCAAGCGCCGACTCCAATAGACCGAGGTCACGCGTCCCGGTAGCTCCGCCGTGGAGCGCAAGCAGCCGGTCGTGAATCGCGAGCGCATCGTGTACTTCGATCCAAAGCGGGGTTTTCCTTTTCACTTCGCGCTCTTTACGTTGCTACTGCATTTCGTTTGTTTATCTGGTTTGTCTACTTGGAAAGAGCGTGCAGCGTGTTGCGATAGCGGGACATGATGTCCTCCGCCTTCGCCATTTTTTTCCCGAACGCCGGATCGTAGGGCGTAAGCCGGTAATCGCCGTCTCCCGACTCGATCAGAAAGAGCCGCTCCCCATCGCTGGCCTGCAGGCGGTCGATCACTTCTTTCGGCAGAACCACTCCCAGCGAGTTCCCAAACTTACGGATCTTGAGTTCGACCATTGGCCCCTCGTAGTGTTATTACAATTGTAATAACATTCCACACTCCGCGCAAGACGGCAATTTGTCCCTTTTTTTCATCACCATTCCTCGGTGCGGGCCATCACAGACTTCCCTTCCTCCGCGCGCGATAATGACGATCGGATCGAACGATCCAGACGTGTGCCCGTCTCCAGAGGCGGTCGCGAAAGCCGGCTCAAACCGGTTTCAGATGTTTGAAAAATTGGCGCTAAATCAGCGAATCGAGCCGCAAAATTTTCTCGAAAAATGGGCAAAAATCGACACATTCAATGTCTAAGTTCTTATTTTTGAATACTTTGAAGTTAACTACTTTAGATCGAATACTTTGCGGACAAATGGGGGGAGGGGGGGTACCCCCTCACAAAAGCGGCAAACAGGCCAAAATCGGCTGCCCCAGTAACTAGGTTTTACTGGGAACTGAGAACTGAGAACTGGCAACCGGGAACTTGAGAACTGAAGCGGAAGACTTGCCCTATGCGCTGGCTGCGTTCTCGCTGCCCAGCGGCAGGAAGTATTGCGTGCCTTTGATCGGAGCGGAGACTTTCTTGAGCAACTCTTGCAGGTCTTCGTTGCGGTCCACGAAGTCGATCTCGCTGGTGTTGACGATCAGCAAATCCGACTGGGTGTAGTGAAAGAAGAAGTGCTCGTAGGCTTTGACCACTTCCATCAGGTAATCCTCGCTGATGGCTTTTTCGCCGGCCGCATTTTTTTTCTTCAGCCGCTTCTTCAGGACTTCGGGCGTGGCCTGCAGGTAGATCACCAGGTCCGGGGTCGGCACCTGCTCGCGAAAATAATTGAAATAGCGGTTGTAGGTGTCGAGTTCCTGGTCGTTGAGGTTGAGGCAGGCGAAGAGCTTGTCTTTTTCGAAAATGTAATCGGCGACTACGGTTTTATTCGACCGCGGCCCCAGGTCGAGTGCGCTCAACTGCTCAAAGCGCCGCACTAGAAATGCCATTTGCGCCTGGAAAGCTGCGCCCTTCTCTCCCTCGTAAAACGGTTGCAGAAAGGGATTGTGTTCCGGTTCAATGACTCGCTGCGCCGCCAGTCGCTCTCCCAGTACGTGGGCCAGCGTGCTTTTGCCGACTCGGATCGGACCTTCGACTGCAATGTAACGGGGAAGTTCGAAAAGCTTGGCCATGGGAGGACGTGAGCAGAATATATGGGTTCGAGCGGCAGCGCAATTGTTTCCGGTCGCTGGTCGTTAGTCGTTCGGCGTTGACCCTTGCTGCTCGCAGTGTGCTCTTCGTAGGCTGTCCTTGCGCATGAGGTCGAATCTTCCGCCAAAATGGCGCTCCGAACGACGAACGACCGGCGACCAACGACCGGCTACAATCTCCTCATGCTCCCCGTTCTGATTGGACTGACGGCGGCCGCAGCGGCAACTGCCGCGGGCTACCAGTCCATGGCGCCGACTGGCCAGTGGTATGGACGGACGTTTACCGGCCGCTCGCTTGGAAGCAAGCAGATCGCGTTGACCTACGACGACGGGCCAAACGATCCGCATACGTTCCGACTGCTGGAGGTGCTGGCGAAGCACGGTGTATCCGCAACGTTTTTCATGATCGGGCGCTACGTTCGCGCGAGACCTGATATCGCGCGCGCGGTTGCGGCGGCAGGACATGTGATCGGCAATCACACGTTTAGCCATCCGCTGCTCATTTTCAGGTCGGAGGCACAAACACGGGCCGAATTAGCCGATTGCCATGATGTTCTGCAGGATACCGTTGGACCGCATTCGAATCTGTTTCGTCCTCCGTTTGGCGGAAGGCGTCCTGCGACATTGCGCATTGCGCGGGAACTGGGAATGGAAGCAGTGATGTGGAACGTCACTGGCTATGACTGGAACGCTCCGCAAGCCTCGGTGATCGAGGCCAAAATCGCGCGCCAGATTCACAGCGACCGAGGACACGTAATCCTTCTTCATGATGGCGGACATCGCGCGCTCGGCGCGGATCGCTCGCAGACTGTGATTGCTACGGGCAATCTGATTCAGAAATACAAGGCTGAGGACTACGAGTTTGTGGCGGTTGATGAGATGCTACCGATGGACCGTCAATCTTCAACATGTGTATAGAAATTTAGACCGATGCCATTCTCGGTTAAATTGACGCTCGGTGCTGACTCGCCAATCACATTTGACGGTTGGCTCGAAGATAGTTTTGATAAAGGAATCCCGAAAGGAACGGCATTCGCTAAAGCGAACAGTCCCAGCGGCCCTGGATTCATCATCACCAACTTCCCCGTCTTCCTCTCTCCGGAGCAACTTTGACAGTGGGCGCTATACTCAGTCCCGGCGATGTCATCGCGTATGGAGGAGCGAACGGAGAAGCATTCCCTACGGCAAGCCATATTGTGTTTTTGTTCCAGCCGCGCCACCAGAGTGAACGACCTGCCTTTAAGCTGGGGCGGAGTCCGTGGCGGCTGAAGTATCCGGTTTCAACCTAACGGGTTGTCTCTGAATCGTCGCCATCTCTTCAGCGGTTTTCCTATGCCGCAACCGTCGCGAACGCCTTCTTGGCCGCCGTGATCGTCTGCTGCACGTCGTGTTCGGTGTGGGCTGCGCCTAAGAATGCGGCTTCGAATTGCGAGGGCGGCAGGTAGATACCGCCTTCGAGCATGGAGCGGAAGAAGCTTCCGAAGGCTTCGGTGTCGGATTTGGCGGCGGAGGTCCAGTCCGTCACTGGTCCGGGGGCGAAGAACCAGGTAAACATCGAGCCTACACGGTTGTGGCACAACTGGACTCCGGCATCTTTTGCGGCTGCGGCCACGCCTGTGACTACCTCGCCTGCCAGCTTGTCTAGCTTCGCATATACATCCTTGTGCTCGCGCAAATAGCGCAGGGTTGCGCAGCCGGCAGCCATCGCCAGCGGATTTCCGGAAAGCGTTCCCGCCTGATACACCGGGCCGAGAGGAGCGACCATGTCCATAATCTCGCTGGCGCCGCCATAGGCGCCGACGGGGAGACCTCCGCCAATGATCTTGCCCATGGTGGTGAGGTCGGGCTGGATGGCGAACAATTCCTGCGCGCCGCCGTAGGCGAGGCGGAATCCGGTCATCACCTCGTCGAAGATGAGCAGAGCTTTGTCGCGGGAGGTGACGGCGCGCAGGGCTTCCAGATACCCGCGCGCGGGAGGGACGCAGCCCATATTTCCCACGACCGGCTCGACAATCACGCACGCAATCTGGTGTTTGAATTTCTTGAAAACCTGTTCGAGCGCATCGGTGTCGTTATAGGGCAGGGCGAGGGTGAATTGGGTGAACTCCTCGGGAACGCCCGCCGATCCGGGGATCCCGAGCGTAGCCACGCCTGATCCGGCCTTGACCAGCAGTGCGTCAGCATGTCCGTGATAGCAACCCTCAAACTTCACAATGTATTTGCGCCTGGTATAGGCGCGGGCCAGGCGGATCGCGGACATGGTCGCTTCGGTACCCGAACTGACGAAGCGCACCTTGTGCATGTGGGGGAAAGCGGCAATCACCAGCTCGGCCAGGTCGGCTTCGGTGGGAGTGGATGCTCCGAAACTGGTGCCGCTGCGCGCCGCTGAAATGATCGCTTCGATCACCGTCGGAGCGGCGTGGCCGAGAATGAGCGGTCCCCATGACCCGATGTAATCGACATATTCATTGCCATCCGCATCCCAGATGTGCGAACCCTGGCCGCGCACGATGTAGAGGGGGTCGCCTCCGACGGACTTGAAGGCTCGTACCGGGGAATTCACACCTCCGGGAATCAACTGTTCGGCGCGTTTTTGCAGTTTGCGGGACTGTTCAGTTTTGCGGGCCATCGCTCCTCCACAGATGAGGCAGTAGGGGTTAACTCTTGGTTTGAAGTCTCAGCACAATATAGCAGCCGGGAGCGGGGGCTCCGCAGCGCACGGAATCACCGTGACTTGTGATACGCGAACATGGCGCTCACAAAGCTGAACTGGGAGGCGCTACGGGCCGGGAAGCGGGGTCAGGAAGGGCGAATTCACCTGATTTTCATAGAGTTGCAATACTGCTGCAATGTCGGGGGGGTATCTTCCGTCTCAGTTGCCCTTCTAACCGGGAGGGTTCATAGAGGACGGCCTTGGGGGGCTCCGGGCTGTCCTTTTTTATTTCTGCCGCGGGTTCTCCGGCTCGAAAATCCGGGCGTCATTGTCCGGCAAACCGCGAATTCCACTCTCGAGATATGGCACGGCGCCTTCCATCCGCACAGCGAATAATAGGCAAACAAAATACGAACAACGGGCGAACAA
>JBEKOW010000182.1:0-9052 GCA_049521375.1 Terriglobales bacterium | reverse complement strand
TTGCGCGGCCTTGGCCAATGTCATGGTGGAAGGGAGCGAGATCAAAACGTGTACGTGATTGTCGGTGCCTCCGGCGGCCAGTGTCTTAAAACCATTCTTGCGCGCGATTCCACCGAGGTAAGCCCAAAGGCCGGGTTGACTGGCGATGGGAACGAGTCCCCGCCGACCTTTGGTGGAAAAGACAAGGTGGAACAGGGCGGAAATGTAGGTATGGCCCATTCGCTCTTATGTCGCCACAATTTGGGACGGCCGGCAGTGATCGGCGAACATTAGTTTTGTGGTGAATCGAAGGGCGGGTCAAGTTTACGAGCGGTAGCATTGCCGGGGATCAGTCGTCCCTCCGGGACTTGAATCTCAGACTGCGCGTTCCCGGCGCTGAAGCGCCGGGCTATTGTCAGTCGCCCTCCGGGGCGAGGCAGACAGGCGATTCGTACGCCCGGAGGGACTGGTGAAATCAACCCATGCCATTGAAATCGACCCATGCCATTGAAATCGACCCATGCCATTGAAATCCATCCAGACCAGTGAATCAATCCAGACTGGTGAAATCAATCCAGATTGGTGAAATCAACGGAGGACATGAGCGGGATCGTGCTCGATGCCGCACGACCGACGGCCAACGACAGCGACCAACGACTTACAACTGACAAATGCTCTTAGTACTTCGGCATCTTGGGGTCGATCTTCTCGGCCCACTCGTTGATTCCTCCAGTCAGGTTATAGACCTTTTTGAATCCCGATCTGCGCAGGAAGTTCACGGCTTTGGCGCTGCGTCCGCCCATTTTGCAGTGGGCTATGATCTCGCGGCTGGAATCTAATTCGTTTACCCGTTTGGGGAGATCGCCTACGGGGATCAGATATCCCTGCAGGTTGCAGATCTGATATTCGTGAGGCTCGCGGACGTCCAGGATAAAGATGTCGGCCTTGGCGTCCAGCTTCTTCTTTAATTCTTCGACCGAGATCGTAGGGACATCGTTTCCGGCGGGCTCTTCCTGTCCGCGGATGCCGCAGAATTCCTCGTAGTCGATGAGCTGGGTGATGGTGGGGTTCTTGCCGCAAACGGGGCAATCGGGATTCTTGCGGAGCTTGAGTTCGCGGAACTTCATGCCCAGCGCGTCCACCAACAGCAGGCGTCCTACGAGCGAGTCGCCCTGGCCGAGGATCAGCTTGATGGTTTCGGTGGCCTGGATTACGCCTACGAGGCCGGGAAGAATGCCGAGCACTCCACCTTCGGCGCAGGAGGGAACCAGGCCGGGCGGCGGCGGCTCGGGATAGAGGCAGCGATAGCAGGGTCCGTCTTCGGTGGCGAAGACGCTGGCCTGCCCTTCAAAGCGGAAGATGGAACCGTAGACGTTGGGCTTTCCGGTCAGGACGCAGGCGTCGTTGACGAGGTAGCGGGTGGGGAAATTGTCGGTGCCGTCGGCTACGATATCGAACTCGCGGAACAATTCGAGCGCGTTGCCGCTGGTGAGGCGCGTTTCGAAGGTGCGCAGGTTGAGGAAGGGATTGATGGCTTTTAATTTCTCTCCGGCAGAATCTAACTTCTTGCGGCCTACGTCGTTGGTGGTGTGGAGGATCTGGCGCTGCAGGTTGGTATAATCGACTACGTCGAAGTCGACGAGGCCTAGCGTGCCTACTCCGGCGGCCGTGAGGTAGAGGGCGAGCGGCGATCCGAGGCCGCCGGCTCCGATGCAGAGGACCTTGGCGGCTTTCAGCTTTTGCTGGCCGTCCATGCCGACCTCGGGCATGATCAGGTGGCGCGAGTAGCGCAGGATCTCATCGTTACTCAGGACGGCTTCGGGCTTCACATCGGTTACGGGGGCCATAAATTCCTCTACGAAGGTGGAGTGATGATGTTCGGGCCGCTTGCGCCTGGCGCTCTAACAATAGCGAAAACGAGACGTTCGGCAGGGCATTCGGCGTGGCGATTCCGGGTTGCGAGTTCTACGGAGCGCCGCTTCAACAGGCCGAAGCGCAGGCGCCGCCCGCGATCGAGGGCACAATCGAAATGGTATCACCCTCGTTCAGGACGGTGGCTTCCTTCTGAAGGTAGCGCATATCCTCGTCGTTGACGTAGACGTTGACGAAGGCGCGCAGCTTGCCGTCGTCGGAATAAAGGTGGCGCTTGAGGTCGGGATGCTGCGAAACGAGGCCTGCCAGGGCGTCGCCGACGGTCGCTGCGGAGACGCTGACGGTGGACTGCTTGCCGGTGTATTGACGGAGTGGAGATGGAATCTGGATCTGGGGCATACAAAAAAGATGCTAAGGCATCGCGGGAAGATTCAGCAACTCAGATTGAAGCGACAGCGGAGTTTTGCCGATGTATCAGTCAGGAGGCGGGGTGAGCATGCCGGAAGCGCGGAACATCGAGGAAGAGAATGCGAGGTATGCGCGCGACCGCGAGGAATTTGCGCGGGAAGCAAGACTCCTGCAAATGTCGCTGGTTCCCACCCATGGGCTGCGCAGCGAGTTGGTTGAAATCGCGTTCCGCTTCATGCCGTTCTCGGAGGTGGGGGGCGACTTCGCGGACTTTTTTGAGCTGCCCGATGGCACGGTCAGCATATACCTCGGGGATGTCGTCGGACGAGGCTTGCCAGCGGCCATGTACGGCGCGCTGGCCATCGGAACACTGCGCGGTCTTCACAAGACCGGGACAAATACCGCGGATGTCCTCGCCCGGTTGAACGAGCGGCTGATACAACGGCCCATCCCGAACCGCTTCTGCTCGACGTTATACGTGCTGTTCAACCCGGTCACGAGAGAACTCGTGTTTTCGAATGCCGGGATGCCCCCACCGCTGCTGGTGTCAGAATCCGGATGCCGGACGCTGGGCGAAGGCGGCTGGCCCTCGGGGCTGTTTTCGGGCGCCAGTTATGAAAGGCACGTGGTGCAGCTCAATCGTGGAGACTGCGTACTGTTCGCGAGCGACGGCCTTCATGAAATGCACGACGGCCAAGGAATCGAGTTCGGCAGCACGCAACTGGAGGAAGTATGGGCACAGTGTCTGCATAAATCGGCGCCCGAATCGGTGGATTTCCTCTTCGACCGCCAAACAGCTTTGTGCGATGGCAACGCGCCGCAGGACGACATTACTGTGGTAGTACTGAAAGTGCTGCCCTAACGCGTCGCCGTGACTATTTCTATTTTTTCGTCCACAAACTTCTTGTCGTCCTCGGCGCCTGTCAGCTCAAATGCGTTTGTGATCGCCGCTTTGCCTTTTTCCACACTCGTGATCACATAGGAGCAACCGATCCAGTGAGCTTCGGCCAGGTCGGTGGTGGACCAGTGCGCGGGATGATCGGGATGGGAGTGGTAGAAGCCGACGATATCCTCACCGCTCCGGCGGCCTTCGCGCTGAATGCGGACCAGCTCTTTCGGGTCGATGTGGTAGCGGTTGTGAGGCGAGTCGTCGCGCGTATTGCCGCAGGGGGCGGCGCGGGAGACGGACTTCGCGCCATCATCTTGGAAGAGGCCGAGAAGGACTCCGCAGCACTCGTGGGGATAGGTCTGCTCTCCGTGATGACGGAGCGCGGCGTGGACGGGTTGGGGAATTCTCAACATAAGTCGGGAAGTCAGAAGTCAGAATGCAGAAGTAAACCGCTCACTTAACTGCGCTGCCTGCGCCATGGGATTTTACTTCTTCAATTTGACTTCTGACTTTTGACTTGGCGTTAATTTTCGCTCCAGAATCTTTCGGTCAGATATTTGTCGCCGGAATCGCAGAGGATGGTCACGATGGTGGCGCGCTGATTCTTTTTCAGTTGCTGGGCTACCTGAAGGCTGCCTACTACGGCGGCTGCCGCTGAGACTCCCACCAGCAATCCGTGTTCGCGGGCTAGGCGGCGGGCCATGGCATGGGAGGCTTCGGTTCCGATCTCGATATTTTCATCGGCCAAGGAAGGATCATAAATCTTCGGCACGATGGCCGAGGGGAGATGCTTGGCACCTTCGATGCCGTGGAAGGCGGAGTCGGGCTGGAGGGAAATGCAGCGAATACGCGGGTTCAATTCTTTCAGACGGCGCGTGGTGCCGACGAAGGTTCCGGTGGTGCCGAGCATGGCGACGAAGTGGGTGAGCTGTCCCTCGGTTTGCTGCCAGATCTCGTTGGCGGTCGTCAGGTAATGGGCGCGCCAGTTGGCGTCATTGGAATACTGGTCGGCATAGAAATAAAGGTCGGGTTCGCCGTGGGCGAGCTGGCGAGCGATCTTGATGGCGCCGTCAGAGCCTTCCGCGGGATCGGTGAACAGGATATTTGCGCCGTAAGCCTGTAGAATTCGCTTTCGCTCGGGCGAAACATTTTCAGGCACGCAGAGCGTTACCGGGAAACCGAGAGCGGCACCGAGCATGGCGTAGGCGATGCCGGTGTTG
This sequence comes from Terriglobales bacterium, assembly GCA_049521375.1. Taxonomy (GTDB): domain Bacteria; phylum Acidobacteriota; class Terriglobia; order Terriglobales; family Acidobacteriaceae; genus Acidiflorens. The sequence goes on along the minus strand of JBEKOW010000182.1, from coordinate 4,684 downwards.
CCGCTGGTCGAATCGAGCAGAATTTTGCCGGGAGCAAGTTTGCCGGTGCGGCGGGCTTCGCACACGATGTTGGCGGCGGCGCGATCCTTGACGGAACCGCCGGGGTTGTACCACTCGGCTTTGCCATGCAAACGGACGCTGGGGAAATCGCGGGTCAAGGCATCGAGCGCGATGAGGGGCGTGTTGCCGATGCGGGCAAGCACGGCCTCTCCTGCGCGTGCGGGAAGCGGCGTTTCGGGAGGGGCGGAATTGGAATTTGCTGCACTCATGCGCTATAGAATTTTACCGAGCTTTCGCGGCCGAGCCCCTGTTTATTCGGCGCAGGACCCCGTGACCTCAGTAATGTGTCAGTAATGAGAAAAAGGTATATCTATACTAGCGTTATCACTTTCTGCGAGGTTTAGATTCGGAGCGGCGAGTTTGGTTCCAGCAATTCTGCCGGGCCGTGGCGGAGCGCTTCGCATCTAAGCTTACGTAAACAGAATCGAGTTGACAGGAATGGCTACGAAGGTTGAACAACGGACGTACGAAGATGCAGTCGCGTGGCTGCGCGAACACGGTTTCGATCTCATAGAAGCTCCCGGCACACAGGCGCGGGTTTTTCTTAAGAAGTACGGCTGCTCGGCGGCGATCCAGAAAACTGAAGATGGTGGGGTAAAGATATTTGCTTATCCCGGATACCTGGTGGGCTCGGAGATCTCGAAGCTTGTCAATCGCGGCTACCAGCAGTTCCTCAAGACCGCGAAGACCGAGATACCGGCGACGGCGGATCATTTGAAAGCCCTGCAGCAGTTTACGGAAGAACTGAAAGAAGGGCTCGGACTGCCAAGCCTTTACAACGAGTCGCTGGGAACGGTCAGCGAGACGTACCAGTACGATCGCATCAAGGACCGCGACGAGCCGGTGGTGGAGCGGCCGAAGCGTCCGTGGGAGACGGTGAAGGTGAAGCCAGCGAAGGCGGCCAAAAAGGCCAGCAACTAGTGTCCTGAGTCAGAAATTCGTTGACAAAGCCAAGCGGGTACGATGACATGCAGGCCGCAGCTCCCAGGGGCTAAAAGTGTGTGCATGAGAACTCAGCCGTCCCTCCGGGACTTGGATCTCGGACTCCACTTTCCCGGCGCTGGAAGCGCCGGGCTATTGTCAGTCGCCCCTCCGGGGCGGGGCCGAGGCTCAGGACAACAGGAGCCGGCCATCGGCTCGTTGCACAGGTTCAGGCGCGCAGGAGTTTTTCACTCTCCCGCCGAGTGATCGTGCACGATCTTCCATCCAGCAGGGAATTTCCGAAAGATCAACGTGAACAGGCCGTGCGGCGTCTTGCCATCCCGCATCGTGAGGTGGAATTCTCCGCGGGCAAAGGCGGCGTCGGGTCCGAGCATTTCGATGCGTAAATTGGCAAACTCCAGTTTGCCCATCTCGCGGCCTTCACCGGTATAGGTTTTCTTGTAGCGATCGAACGCAGCCTGCCATCCTTTGGATTCGTGGGCACCAGAAAAGAACGTCAGTTCCGGTGAATTCCAGTACCCGGCCATGAACCGCTCCAGATCCTGATGGTTCCAGGCGTCGACCTGTGCCTGGAGCACGCGCGTGATTTCCGACTTCGCATCTTCATTTGCATCGTGGCGAGGACTTTGACCGAGCAGGGAGATGGGCGCGACTAACGCAAGTACTGAGAGCAGGGCGAAGAATTTCACATTTTTGTTCCGCATTTATATCCTCCAAAACTGTTTGTGCAGTTCTGTTGGCGATTGAGACCACTATCCGGCGACTCGTCAATGGCGAGCGCGAACCTGAACCTTCGTACCTTCGGGGAGCGAGCCATCGAGCAGTTCGATCACACCCTTGCGAACGATGCCTTCGAACTCCTGCAAGACACTTGGAAGCGGCGCTTTCGGCACTCCGACAGACGGAAGATTGGCTGGAGCCGGCCTCGTCGCCGACGGCGATTGAACGAGGGGTTCGCTTTCGCCGCGCGGAGAATTCCTGCCTCGGTCCATGGCCTGATTGGCGAGGCGGTCGGCGTCCTGGTTGTGCTCGCGAAGGGCGTGGCGGATATCCACGTGTTCGATCTGGGCGGTGAGTTGCTGGGCTTCGTCGTAGAGCTTGCGCAGTTCGGGATGACGCACCTTGTAGATGCCTTTCATCTGGCGGACCATGAGTTCGGAATCGCTGATGATCTTCAGGGCCTGAATGTTTTGTGAAATGGCATAGCGAAGAGCGGCGAGGAGTCCGTTGTACTCGGCGAAGTTGTTGGTGCGATGGCCGAGGTACTGGCTGAGTTCGGCGACTTTCTTTCCCTCCGGATCGTGAATGACGAGACCGTAGCCGGCGGGGCCGGGATTGCCACGGGCGCCTCCGTCGACGTGGGCAGTGTGGGGTGCGGGCGCGGACATGGGAAGAGTTTAATGGAAAAGTGCGGCTCCGGGCTCTCGGCGCTCGAGTTTCGAGTTTCGAGTTTCGAGTTTCGAGTTTGCACGAGATCCGCAACTTGCTCGAATGGTTGTATTAGATGAGAAGCAAAATGCAGATTCCTCCCTTCGGTCGGAATGACAATGAGTACGTGCGCTACTTTTTGGAACGGGACCTGTGTACTGGCAACTGAGAGCCGAGAATTGAGACCGGCAACCGGGGGCTAGCTGGTTCCTACCGTCCGGTAGCGAGGCGCGAGGCGAGTCTGGGCGGCAGATTTGCGGCGAGGATTTTTTCCTGGGCTACGCGCAGGTTGTAGGGGACACGATGGAAGCTGACGATCCAGGCGTCGCTGTCGAATATGGCGAAGGCGGCTCGCCAGTCTCCATCGCGGGGCTGGCCTACCGAGCCGGGGTTGATCAGGTATCGGAGTTCCTTGCGAAGCGGCCAATCGGAGCTCTCGGGCTGGCCTACGGTGCGGTATCCGGGACGATAGGCTTCGCTGACTTCTCCCTGCAACATGAATCCGCCTTGCAGGTGAGTGTGCCCGAAGAAAGTGATGGGAACGGGATTCGTGATGAGAGGCTGGATGGCGTCGCTTACGCTGACCATATATTCGTCTTCATCAAGGGCGGAGCCGTGGACGAAATGAATGCCGGGGAGTTCATCGAGATGGACCGGGCCCTGGGGGAGTTTGCGCAGCCAGTCGAGGTTGGCGCGGGTGAGATGGTCGCGGGTCCAGAGCGTGGCTAGTCCGGCAACGGGATTGAAGTCTTCGAGGTCCATGAGGCCGCTGACGGCCTTGTCGTGATTGCCGCGAACGAACACATGTCCAAGGGACTGGGCGCGGGCGATGACTTCGTTGGGATTGCCGCCGTAGCCGACGGTGTCTCCCAGGTTGACGACGAGATCGTGGGCGGGCGCGGCGGCCAGACAGGCGTCGAGCGCTTCGAGATTGCTGTGAATGTCGCTGAGGAGAAGAATACGCACGGCAAAGGGACGATTATATCTAAAGTCGGGAGGGCAAGTGGGAAGGCAAGTCAGAAGGCAGAAGTCAGATTGCATAAGTTAAGAGCGACGTGCTCTCCCACTTCCCCTTTTCGCCTTCGATGCTGGGGCTTAGCTGTGTTGCTGATCACAATTTCGGAGGGGGTCAGGTCGAGCTCTCGGTTTCGGCTAGTTTGCGTTCGGGGAGGAAGTAGGAGAGCGCTACGAACACGAAGATGAAGAAGGCGATACGGACATCGATGAACGCCAGCGGAACCGAGGCCATATAAAGGAGTAACGAATTGAGATTCTTGAACTGGACGCGACGGTGGTAGCGAACGACGTCGGGATTATCGCGGTGGTGCTGGATAATCGCGGAACGCAGCAACGCGAAAGAAATCGAGCATAACGACAGCACGACTCCATAGAGAGCCACGGCGCGCGGGTCGCGAAAATTATTTCCCATGTAGGCGGTGACGAAGGGCACAAGCGACATCCAGAAAAGAAGGGTGTTGTTCGTCCAGAGCAGACGGGCGTCGGCGCGCCGGGCCGAATGCATCATGTGGTGATGGTTGACCCACATGATGGCGACTACCAGAAAACTGAGCAGGTAGCTGAGAAACTGCGGAGCCAGGCTGCGCAGGGATGTTAGGGTGGTGTCGCGCGGAACCTTCAGCTCCAGCACCATGATGGTGATGATGACGGCGATGACTCCGTCGCTGAAGGCTTCGAGGCGGTTGGTGGGCATGGGTGTTACATCTTTACCAGATTCCGAGGTGGAATTCATCTCGGGATGCAGCTTTCAGCTACTGGTCTCACGAACGCCTTTTTTCCTCGAATCTTCTATGACCTGGGGCTTGATATCGAGACGCACGACCTACGACTTTTTGTTTACTACCGGACAGCGGGCGAAGTGTCCGGGTGCGACTTCGACCAGAGGTGGGAGTTCGGCCGTGCAGGACTGGATGCGGTGCGAGCAGCGCGGTTCGAAAGGGCATCCGGGCGGAAGATTGGCGATAGGTGGGACGGTGCCTTCGATGGTGGCCAGCGGCTGCGCGCGGTTGGTTTCCAGGGTTGGGATCGACTGCAGCAGGCCTCGGGTGTAGGGATGCGCGGGAGCATTGAAGATCGCGGATTTCGGAGCCAGTTCGACGAGGTTGCCCGCGTACATGACCGCAACGCGATCGGCTACGTGTGAGACGACCGCGAGGTCGTGCGAGATGAAGAGCATGGAGAGCGCGAACTTCTTTCGCAGTTCGCCGAGCAGGTCGAGGATCTGCTGCTGGATGGT
>JBEKOW010000181.1:0-13270 GCA_049521375.1 Terriglobales bacterium | reverse complement strand
TAGCATCCTGCCTGCGAATATCCTGGGGGAAGGGCGAGGAGTGGTGGCGGTTCCATAGGGATCACCGGGGTAACCTTTGAGTATTCTGATCGGCGCAGAGCGTGTTAGTCTTGTGAAAACAAACTACATACCTCGATATTCTGGAGGAACAATGCCGGTAAAACGCCTTTCAGGCATGATCGTGATCGTTCTGGTGCTCGGATGCGGCGCCTGGGCGCAGCGAAATGATGTTTCCGTGACTGCGGGGAGCACGTTCGTCAGCACGCAGACGGTCTATAACACTGGCCTTTCCTTCAATCCTCCGCTGCATTTTGGGAACGAGGTGACGGTGGCGGGGAATTACGGTCTGTTGCTGAAGACGGCTGGGCTTTTCGGAATTCACGTGGAGGTGCCGGTAGCGATTTATCCGCGGATGGATCTGAATACGGCGTACCATGGGATCCCTAAAGATATCGGGGCGTTGTTCGTCACGCCGTCGGTGCGGGTCAATGTGTTTTCGCAGGATAGCGTGAGTCCATGGGTGAGCGTGGGCGGGGGCTATGGCCGGTTTCGTGAAGCGCCTCGGGATAATTTCTACGGGCCCAATACCGGGCCGACGAGTTCGAACACAGGGGTGGTGCAATTCGGCGCGGGACTGGATGTCTGGATATGGCATCACTGGGGACTGCGAGGGGAAGCGCGTGATTTCTACTCCGGAGAGCCTGTGTTGAACGTCGATACCAATCGCAGCCGGATGCACAATTATTATGTTGGGGCTGGATTCCTGTACCGGTTCTAAACTGGTAAGTGGTCCGGTGTCTTGCTGGATTCCTGGCGATCGTCCGCGGTGATCTCGTCGAAGAGTCGAGGCAGCGCCTGGGCGTCGGCGACTGACCTTCCAAAACGCGCGGATTCGTAGTGGCGCGTAAACTTCGCAATCCTCTTTTTCAATTCAGGCTCCTGGATGGCGGCGATGCGCTTTACCATCCGGTCATACCAGAGCGAGGCGGCTTCGCGAGGAGCGCGAGCGGGATTTGAGCGCAGACTGTGCGCGCGCAAGGCCGCGAGCAGATGACGCAGGTTGAACAGAACCAGAAGCGCCGCAATCGCCGCCACCAGACCGCCCAGCCAGCGCGAAGGAAATTTTGTTATGTGACGGTGAGCGCCCCGCGCCAGCTTCAGCAGGGAGCGGTGCTGTTTGTCGATCCAACGGCGAACCTCCTCAAAGAAGCGGCGACTGGTGGCGGCCGCATTGTTTCCGAGGATGCGCTGGTGACTGGCGTCGTAGTCGATGATCCATTCGCGCCAGAAAGAAGCAGCGGCGTCTGCGTAGAGCTGTAACCTTGACCAGCCAGTGCGGGTGGGCAGACTTCCCGATGGAGTCGGATCGAAGCTGATCCAGCCGGTGCCGGGAAAGTACGCTTCAACCCAGGAGTGGGCGTTACTGGCTCGGATGACGTACTGTCCCGTCAGGTCGTTGAATTCGCCGGTGCGGAATCCGTTGACGATGCGCGAGGGGATGCCGAGGGCGCGCAGCATGACGGCCATGGAGCTGGCGAAATATTCGCAGTGTCCCTGCTTTCTTTCGAAGAGAAAATTAGCGACCGGATCCTGCGGCTGGGTGCGAGGCAGGTCCAGCGTATAGCCGAAGTGGCTGCGCAGATATAGTTCGATGGCGAGCGCCTTGTCGTAATCGTCGGGGCTTGAGGCTGTGATTTGTTCGGCGAGCTGCGAGATGCGAAGGTCGAGGAGCGGCAGTTCGAGATACTGGCGGGCAACGTCGGGGGGGCTGGTTGCGTCCTTGCGCGCCTGATCGGCGTCGATCTCGGGGAGTTCGGATTCGGCCTCGTAGCGGCTGATGGGACGGTCGAGATCGAGGTTATAGACGGCTCCCCCGGGATCGGCGGAGATGAGCCGATAATTTCCGGAAAGGAGGCGCGGCTTCTCGGCAAGAAAAAAGACGTTGGAGCCGAGCGGCTCCATGAGGACACGATAACGAATGATGCGGCGCGGAGCCCGGTTGGAGTCGACGCGATCGCGGGCGGTGGTCAGGAGATAACTGCCATTCGCCAACGATGGGAGTGCCCTTGAAGCAAACGAGTTCGACCAGACTCTGCCGTTGAAATTATCGAGGACAACACCTCTCCACTTGAGATCGTAGAAGCCCTGCGCGTCATTTTCGACCTCGACGTGCATGACGACGGAACTGGACTGCTGGATCTGCCCGATTCGCCCCAGTTGGATGCGATCGCTGAAACCGGTGGAGAGATCGCTGGTGGAGGTATAGGCGGAGAGATAGCGGGAGGAGACGCGGGGCAGAAAAAAGAAAATAAAGAAGCTTCCGGCGAGTATGCGGCTTCCTCGGAGATGGAATGGCGCATTTCCATCAGCACAAAGGTGACGACAGCAACCAGCAGAAATCCCGCGAAGGCCAGGACAAAAACGCTGCCCACGGTGAGTACGGCCGAAGCCAGCACCATCAGAAATGACAGCACGGCGAGCAAATAATGGTCGCGGGTACGCTGCAGGGAGAAGAGACGGGCGACCATGAGGAACAAGACGAGGTGAACGGTCGCGGTCAGGAAACTGCCGGAGAGAAAGAAGTAGTCGGCGAAGTAGACGAGGACATATACGAGCGTGAGCCATGTGGTCCAGCGCTCGGGGATGACGAATTCGAAGCGGGTGGCCAGCTGGTATCCGCGGAACAAGAGCGCAAGTCCGACGAGGACGACGGCGGGAAGATCGAGTTCTCCGGTGGAGGCGAGGGTGCCGAATCCGCTGAGCACGAGCAGATATAGCGCGATATTGAAGTAGCGTTCAATGGCCGCGCTCGTGACGTTGCTGTCGGGTTGGGTGGAAAGATCGGACACTCGATCCTCGCGGGAAAGCTCTATTGTTGGCTAAAGCGGGAGAGAAGGGAAGTGGCGGGGGTAACAGGGATTAGCCGGCCGGGCAGAGCATTCATTCCATTGTTTTGATGTCGAGGCTCCTCCATAAATACCAGCAGGCGACGGACCGGTGAGGAGCCCATGATTTGGCAATTTTGTGCATCACGTCCGGCTTTGGCCATTTGCGCTTTTTGTAGTGCTTTTTGATGGCGGCCTGTATGCCGTAATCGCCGGTGGGCAGGATGTCGGGACGGCGCAAGGTGAACATCAGGAACATGTGCGCGGTCCAAACGCCCACGCCTTTGACCTGGGTGAGGTGGGCGATCACTTCTTCTTCGGTCATTTCGGGGAGGCGTTTGAAGTCGAGGAGGCCAGCTTGCGTTTTCTCGGCGAGATCGCGGAGGTAGCTTGTCTTTTGCCGGGATAAGCCGACGGCGCGCATCTGGGCATCGGTCAGCTTCAGAATGCCCTTGGGGGTCAGCGGATCGCCGGCTGCGCGGACAAACCGGTCAAAGATGGTTGCCGCCGCCGTGCCGTTGAGCTGCTGGTAAAGGATCGATTCGGCCAGGCTGTGGAAGGTAGGCTCGCCGAATTCCAGGCGGCACGGGCCGATGCGGTCGATGAGGGCTGCCAGAATGGGGTCGGATTTCTTCAGGTGGTTGATGGCTTTGCGGTGGGTGGAGGCTTTGGGCACGTTGAAATCCTCGGCTGATGGGCGGAAAGTTTAGCATACCGGGCGAATGTAAAGCGAATACGAAATCCTAATCTGGTTTCCTACCACGGAGTCACGGAGACACAGAGGGACCCCAACTTCTTGGCGAAACCTCTCTGCTTCCTTGTCTATGAAGGTTGGCGCACTTCTCCGCGACTCTGTGTTTCAGGAACCCGAGAATTGGGCAATGTTGAAAATACATACATAACAAGTATAATTAGTATATAAATTAATGTTTATGTTGGCTATCAGTCAGGGGCATCGGTCCACCTCTGGCTGGCAGGCGAAGAGGGGCAAAATGGCAATCGCATCGGAAAGTCAACTCAAGGTCGCGGACGAAGTGTGGGTGGTGGCGGCGTTGCTGCATCGCGAACATCCCGAACGAGCGGACTTCTCGATTGAGGAGATCAAGAATCGCGCCGCAAAAGAAGCGGGCAAGCAGGGGCTTCGCGCCGGAGTGTACATCCACATTGTCCAGCATTGTGTTGCCAATCGGGCGCCGAGTCCGGGACGTTATCGCATGCTGGTCGAAACCGGGCCCGGACGCCGGCGTTTATTTCGCACCGGCGATTCGTACCACGTGGCGCGAGAAGGTTCGAAGACGCATCCGGCAGCAGAGGATTTGCCCGAGCAATCCCGTAAACTGCTCGATTGGTACCGCAAATGGGATGCGTTATCTTCGAAGCGAAAGAGGGAGGAAGATCCGCTGCTTGCTCTGGTGGGTTCGGGCAAGCATTTGTGGCGAGATGAAGATCCCGATGAGTATGTGCGCAGCCTGCGAGAGGGCTGGGAATGAGCCGGATCTTCTGGGATACAAATCTGTTCGTGTATCTGTTCGAGGACTACAAAGACCTTTCGAAGAGAACGGTTACCTTGAGGCACAGAATGATGGAACGAGGCGACCAGTTGGTGACTTCGACGATGACGCTGGGAGAAATCCTGGTACGGCCGTGGCAGCGGGGCGATCACGCTACCTGCCGCAAGTATGAAGAGACTCTAACCCGGGCGGCGATAGTAATCCCGTTCGACGTCAAGGCTGCGCGAATCTACGCGACATTGAGAAGCAAAGGCAGTTTGAAGGCGCCGGATGCGGTGCAACTCGCGTGTGCGGCTAGCGCCGGTGTGGATCTATTTATTACGAATGACGATCGCCTGGAGCGGGAGCGGGTGCCAGGGATTCAGTTTATTGTCGGGCTGGGACGGGCTCCGCTGTGAGAGCAGACTGCTTGCCGAGAGCTGATTCTCAGCTCACGACGGAAAGTGAAAGTGCACGTCGTGATGCGAGGCGACGGGAGTGCCGTCGAGTGTGGCGGGCTGGTAGTGCCAGCGGCGGAGAGTGGCTTCGATTTTTTCGTCGATCCCATGGCCGATGGACTGCACGATCTTCGTTTGGACGACATTGCCGTCCGAGTCAATCGTGACCTCGATGACTACGTCGCCAACCAGGTCGCGGGGGAGCCCGGTCCGGTCGACGGGAGGATCCGGATAGACGACTGGGTAGGCAACGTGGACTTCGTGTCCGGTGATTGGGCCGTCAACGACCGTGCCGAGCGGAGACCCGGCCTTGGCGTTTTCAGTTCCTGCGTCGGCTTTCACGTCGAGCTGATGCTGCGGAGGTTGTTCCGGCTTTTTCTTTCGCGCCTGGAGCCGCGGTTTCACTGTGGGCTGCGTGGCTGTTGGAAGGGTTAACTTCGCTTCATCTTCGGGGCTGTCCTCGTTGCCGTTCGGCAGGTAGGTGATCTTGTAAGAATTTTGCCCGTTACCCCAGGCTAGCCAGGTGGGAGTGGCATCAATAATGCGGGGATGATGAAAGACGATTACGGCGAGCAGGGCGATGTGGGCGGCGACCGATGCGCCGACGGCTCGGTACCGCCGCAAGGGCGGAGGCCCGGATTGAAGTCCAGTAAACAATCACCCTCTAGCTTACTCCCTGGGATGGACGGGCCAGAAGGAAAAAGGTCATGGCCGCAGCGGGGTGACTGAGGGCAGAGCTTTATGCGCCGGCCTGTTTCTCCGCCATATCTCCAATGATGGGCAGCTTGAACATCTGTCCCTGGAATGCCTTGAGGACCAGAATCAGCCAGATGATCAGGCCGGCAAGGCTGAACAAGGGCCAGAGGAGCAGGGTTGCCCAACCGAAGAAGGGAATGTGCGCAATGATGGAGAGTGCGAACCAGAAGACGGTCCAGGCGATGGCAAAGAAAATGCACTGGAAGGAATGAAACCGCACGAAGCGCTTACGGTTGTAGGGCTCGACCACCAGAAAAACGATAGCTGGAATGATCGTGACATAGGCTAGTGCTCCGGCAACGTTGTCGTCCAACCCGCCGCCGGTGGCCACTCTTGCTACACTTTGGTTCGCGCCTGCGACGCACTTCGGGCACGCTGCTCCATCGGCAATCTGGGTTCCACAAACAGGACAAAAGGCCACGGTCCCCTCCTCGACAAGTAGAGGGAAGGTAACAGAATCACGGGCGGCGGGCAATGGGCGAACGGGGCTGAGATGGTGGAGGCCTCGGCGCTGCGTGTAATCTTGTCTGTCACAATTCGATGAAAGGTTCCGATGATCACAATTGTTTCCGGGCTGCCGCGGTCGGGCACCTCGCTCATGATGCAGATGCTGGCTGCGGGAGGACTGCAGGTGCTTTCCGATGGCGAACGCAAGGCGGACACCGACAATCCCAAGGGATACCTGGAGTGGGAACGGATCAAGCAGCTTCCCAAGGAGCCGAGCCTGATCGCTGAGGCCGAGGGGAAGGTGGTGAAAGTCATCTCGCAGCTCTTGCTGTCGCTGCCGGAGGGGCATGAATACCGCGTGGTGTTCATGCAGCGGCCGCTACCCGAGGTGTTGAAGTCGCAGGACGAAATGCTGAAGCGGCGCGGTACTTATGAATCTGGCGGCGACAAGGCTCCGATTGAGCAGGCGTTTCAGCGGCACCTGATCGAGGTCAACAAGTGGCTGGCGGGCAGGGCGAACGTCAAAGTATGCCGCGTACATTATCATCGCGTGCTGCGCGAGCCGCAGGCGGTCGCGGAAGAGGTTGCCGGATTTCTGCAGGTTCCGCTCGATGTGCCGGCCATGGTTGAGCAGGTGGATGGAAGTCTTTATCGCAATCGGATGAAGTGAAAAAGCCGGCTCTCGGCTTTCGGCTCTCGGCTCTCGGATTCGAGCTGAGCGTTTTAGCAGGCCGACCGGGATTTGCCCTGCCACCAGACGGGAATCTTTCCGGGGAACAGTCTAGCAGGCTGCTGAAAAAGTGTTTTTGCAGGGCGGGATTCCCCCAGCGGCTGGAAGCCGCTCTTGATTCCGCGGCAAACGGCACGAGTAGAACTCGTGCCCTTCCCCAAACCGGCCGGAATCAGAGTTTTTCCGCAACCTGCTAAGTGACGCTCACTTCCGTGTACGTTCCGTAGACCTGGCGCAGGGCTTCGCAGATTTCGCCCATGGTGGCGTAGGCTCGCACGGCGTCCACGATATAGGGCATGGTGTTGGCCTCGGAGATGTCGCCGTTTGATCCGGACGCGGGATTCTTGGCGGCGGCCTGTTTGAGGGCCTCGAGGCGGCGCTCGACTTCTTCATTGGACCGGCGGGCGCGCAGGGCTTTAAGCTTTTTCTCCTGCGCCCTGGCTACCGATTCTCCGATGTAGAGAATCTTGGGCGATTCTTCTTCGACCACGAAATCGTTGACGCCGACGGTGATCTTTTCATTAGCCTCGACGGCGCGCTGGTACTGGTAGCTGGCTTCGGCAATTTCTTTTTGCGGGTATCCGCGCTCGATGGCTTTGACCATGCCGCCCATCTGGTCGAGTTTTTCGAAGTAGTCGAAGGCGCCTTTTTCCATGTCGAGGGTGAGCTTCTCGAGAAAATAACTTCCGCCGAGGGGATCGACTGTGTTGGTCACGCCCGACTCGTAGGCGATGATCTGCTGGGTGCGCAGGGCGATGCGGGCGGCTTCTTCGGTGGGCAAGGCGAGCGCTTCGTCATAGGCGTCGGTGTGAAGAGACTGCGTGCCTCCGAGGACAGCGGCGAGCGCCTGGATGGCGACGCGCGCAATGTTGTTCATGGGTTGCTGCGCGGGGAGCGACACACCTGCGGTCTGGGTATGGAAGCGCATCAGGCGGGTGCGATCGTTCTTCGCGCCGAAGCGGTCTTTCATCAGGCGATACCAGATTTTGCGGGCGGCACGGTATTTCGCGATCTCCTCGAAGAAATCGTTATGGGCATTGAAGAAGAAGCTGAGGCGGGGACCGAACTCGTCGACATCGAGGCCACGGCGGAGCGCCCATTCTACGTACTCGACGCCGTCGTAGATGGTGAATGCCAGCTCCTGAAGAGCGGTCGAGCCGGCCTCGCGAATGTGGTATCCGGAGACAGAAATCGTGTTGAAACGCGGAGTGAATTTTGAGCCGAACTCGAAAGTGTCGATGACCAGGCGCATGGAGGGCGCCGGGGGATAGATGTACTCCTTCTGCGCGATGTATTCCTTCAGGATGTCGTTCTGGAGGGTGCCGGAAATTTTCTTCCAGTCGGCGCCCTGCTTTTCGGCGACGACGAGGTACATTGCCCACAGCACGCTGGCGGGAGAATTGATGGTCATGGAGGTCGTGATTTTTTCGAGGTTGATGCCGTCGAACAGGATCTCCATGTCTTCGAGCGAATCGATGGCGACGCCGCATTTGCCGACTTCGCCCTCGCTGGCGGCGTGATCGGAGTCGTATCCCATCAGAGTGGGCAGGTCGAAGGCGACGGAAAGGCCTCCGCCGCCGTGCTCGAGGAGATATTTGTAGCGCTGGTTGGTCTCCTCGGGCGAGGCGAAGCCGGAGAACATGCGCATGGTCCAGAGTTTGCCGCGATAGCCAGTCGCGTGAATGCCGCGCGTGTAGGGCGGTTGGCCGGGATAGCCGAGATATTGATCGTAATTCCAGTCGGCGGGCAGATCGGCCTGGGTGTAGAGACGTCGGATGGGAAGGTTCGAGATCGTGCTGAAACGAGGCTGACCGTGCTCGTCGAGATTGACGCCAGTGGGCGCGCCAATCGGTTTTTCGGGGGACTTTTCGAGTGAAGGTGCGAGGGTCTTTTCGGCCCAGTCCTTTTCGGACTTTGCCGGGTGACGATTCTCGAATACATCTGCGATTGGACTGTCTGCAACAGAGGGTTTGGACCGATCCATTTTCGGTTTGTTCTCGGGCATTCGGCTCCCCACGATGCATTTGATGATATACGAGCTTCGAGCCGCGAGGTAGCTACTAGCTTCTAGCTACTAGCTTCGGAGCCGCTCGTTGCGAGTCTCGAGTTTCGGGTCTCGAGTTTCGATATCCGAAACGGTGCACGTTGATCCGTTGCTCGCGGGTCGTGGCTCGTGGCTCGCAGCTACCCTCCCTTGACCGGCCCTTGCCGCATCCCTATGCTTTTGATTCTCACTCGCGGAGGATATTCTGAAGGCTTTCCGTCGGTTGTTGCAGCGGACTCCTGTTTATGGAGCGTACAAGGCGATTGGGCATTATCCCGATTACTGGTACTGGATTCTGCGCGGGCGACCGGAGCGCTCTCCTCATCTGCTGAAGCAGAAGGTCGTGCGCGAATACGCCGAGAAATTTGGACTGGGAACGCTGGTCGAGACCGGAACCTACTACGGCGAAATGGTGGCTGCGATGCGGGGCCGCTTCGACCAGATTTATTCGATTGAGTTTGTTTCGGAACTGGCCGAGCGCGCGCAACGGAAGTTCGCGCGCAGTCAACACATCAGGATCTTTTGTGGTGACAGCCGAGTGGTCATGCCCGATGTGCTTGCCCTGCTCAAGGGGCCGGCCTTGTTCTGGCTGGACGCCGGGTACTACGGATGGGTCGGCAAACAGGGTGACCAGCAGCGGCTTTCCGCAGAACTGGAAATGATCCTGAGCCATCCGTTTCAGCACGTCATTCTGCTCGATGACGCGCGGGGGCTTACGGGGCGCGATGGTGTTCCGTCGGTCGGCGACGTTAAAGCGCATGTGGAGGCCAGATTTCCGCAGAGAGAAGTGAGAGTGGAGTACGACATTATGCGGGTTACCCTGCGGGAACAAGCGTAAGCGGAAGTAAGTGTATTGGGCAGAAAACGGGCCGCCCGAGGACGGCCCTATTGAAGGCGATGCCGCTAAAATACGGCGCGGATTACGCGGTTCACGAGTTCCACCGTGTTGTTGAGTACCTCACCCGTAGCGTAGGAGAGAGTTACGGACTGGTCGGCCAGATTGATGTCCTCGGACGTCAGGACCGTGGTGCTGCCCGTGGCCGTGATCTTTACGAGATATTCGCCAGCGGGCACGCCGATCGCGGTTTGTGCGCCGGGAGCGGCCGACACGGTGAAGGTTTCAGGACTCTTAACCCCCAACTGTGTCAGGGTGGCTTCTAGGGCGGGAGCGTCCGCGGTATTGGCTAGCACGTAGCGGCCGTTTCCGGGTGCTACCGGCCCCAGGAGGTCGGGGAGTTGGAGGATTACCGCCTGGGTGCTGTTGATGGTCGCTACGACGGATAGATTTTCTCCGGCGATCAGGGTTACCTGCGAGTCGAGCAGCACTGGGTTGGTGCACGGTTCCAGGGTATTGGCCATGCTGATCTGCACGTCATAGGTTCCAGCCGCCAGCGTGAACGGTCCGCTGCTGTTGCCGAAGGTCAGGCCATGGACCAGGCATGACTTTCCGTTAACGAGAATGTCGATGGGAAAACCGGGGTTAAGGTTGTCGGCGATATCGCGTCCCGGAATGCCATGCACGATGTAGAGATAGGCATCGTCGGCGGCGAAGGCGGAGATTCCCAGAACGAGCAACAGAGCGGTGAGTTGCATAACGACACGTGTGCGAAGTTTCATAAGTCTCCTTTGAGTTGTGAGAAAGTTTGGCGCTGATTGATGGATGAACGGCCCGTTGGCAGGACCTGCCTCGTGGCGGTTCACGACTTACTGCCGGGATCCCAACCGGAAGCTGCTTGGCTTCGATTGAATCAAACCCTCGGCGCTGGGTTAAGTTGTTGGGACGATAAAAAAAAGAATCGTCGGCGAATTTTCCGATGAACGGCGGGAGATGTTGAGGGGCGCGCCTCCTCGTCAGAGTAATGTTCCATGAAGTCGTCGAACAAGTTGCGAGGGGTAGGGATCCTTCGACTCCGCCTGAGTCTCACTTCGTGAGGCTAAGGCTGCGCTCAGGATGACTTCGATTTGAGAGGTTCATAGCCAATGCTCTCCCCGGACAAGCGAGGGGAATATGCGGGAACAAGACACTAAGGGGATTTGCGGCGTGACAATTCCCAGGCCTTCGCGTATTTCCACGAAACGTAGACGGCGTGATAGAGATGGAGCAGCAGGCCTTCGCGGCCGTCGAGAAATCCGAGGCGGAAAAAATAGTTGTAGATGAAAGTCGCGAGCGGACGCAGGATGATGTTGAAGGGGCTGAAACGGACGGGGCCCCTGGCGACCAGCATCTCCGCGCCTAGGGAGGAATAGCGGTTCATATGGTCGAGGTAGTCGGTTATGGTGGGGTAGGAGTGGTGGAGGAGCGCGCCGCGCTGCACAGAACTCGTGACTCCCAAAGTTGCGATGGTTTCGTGGACAATCTGGTCTTGAAACTTGCCGCTACCACGTCGAAAGAACCGGAGTTTTGAATCGGGCCAGAATCCGCCGTGACGAATTCGTCTTCCTAGAAAATTTTCGCGGAATCAGAAAGCCATTCAGATCGTCCTCATCGAGTCCTATTTCCGTGCCGCGATCTCTTAGCTCGCGTGAGTCAGGATCGTCGCCCACCGGCATTCCGTTTTTCTCCCAAGCGGGAACTGCGCCTAGGAGCCACGAAATTTCCTCGACAAGAGGGGCATCCGGCTCCTCGTCCGCATCCAGGCTTAGAATCCAATCCCCGGTTGCCTTGTCGATTGCCGAGTTTTTTTGGGCGGCGAAGCCTTTCCACTCTTCGACGAAGACCTTTGCGCCGTAGGATTTGGCAATCTCGACGGTGCGGTCGGTCGAGCCGGAGTCGACTACGATGATTTCGCCCTTGCCGTCTGACACGAGCGGCTGCACACTCGCGAGCGTGCGCGCGATGTTGGCTTCTTCGTTGTGAGTGATGATGACGACCGAGAGCGTCACGGAGAGAGGATACCCGGAGCGAGTGTCCGGTCGCTAGTCACGAGATGGCTGCCAAGGGAAGATGTAGCGGCGACGGGCACGCAGCCACGACGACCGGGCTTCGGCCTTCAGACCTTCAGAACCCATTTGGCCAGAACGACGATCACGATGAGGGCGATACCGATTCCGTACCCAATCATTCTAGCTTTGCCGGCTTGCTGCTGTTCCTGCATGGGCACCTCGCAACCTCAGGATAGCGCGGGCGCAGGCCGCAGAGAAGGGGAAAATCGGGTAAGAGAAAACGGCCCGAAAAATCGGGCCGTTCTTGACGGTAAGCCACTCAGTCTACTGTTGTGGCGGAGCGGGCGGGTTGGCCGGGAGCGGTTGATCGGCCGGCCTCGCCGCCACGTGAGGAATGCTCGGTGTATGCGTAACTTGACCGCGCTCGGCATCGGCGATCTGAATGCCGGCGTGCTCGAGCAGAAGCCCGGTTGCGCGATCCAGTTCGATTTGAGCCTTTTCATACGCTGCCTTCGCCGAAACGAGCGTGACTTCGGCTGCGGTCATGCCGGACTGGTATTGCAGGACGAGCGTCGAAGTTGACGCGCCCAGACCGCGGCCTGGGCGGAGGCGACGCTGGCCCGGTTCTGCTGCACTCCGAACTGCGCGTTGCGGACCTCGATGCGGATCTGGTTCTCGATCTGCTGGATGCGCAGCTGGGCCTGCCGGTATTCGAACTCCGAACGCATCTGCGTAGACTGCGCGGCGCGATTGCGAAGCGGAATGGTCAGATTGACGCCCATACCTTTGTCAGGCGCGGTGGAATTGACGAGCTGGTTGAGGGTGCCACCGTAGCCGACGCCGGCGGGACCTGTGAAGGTGGTCGCGCCAGGGCTACAGAATCCGGGATCTTGAGCGCAGATGTAATTGGTATTGGGACTTCCACCCTGTCCTGCGCCACCATAATAGGCGAACAGATCAATTTGCGGCAGCAACGCATTCCGGATGGCCTTGTTGCTGATTTCGGTGTTGGTCAGGTTGATGCGCGCTTCCGCCAGTTCCGGGCGGTGAGTGAGGCCATCGTTCACGAGGTCCTGGGTGGGGCTGATGGTTTCCTGGGGGGGGAGTTCCATGGTCGAAGTAGGAATCACCTCGGCGTCGGCGAGAGCGGAATCCAGAAGCGTGCGGCTGAGCGCGTTTTTCATGAGAAGCTGCTCGAGTTCAAGGTTGGTGGACGCCAAGGTCAGAGTTTGCTGATCGGAGGCGACAGTACTCTGGGCCCGGACCACCTCGATCGGCGCGAGGGTCCCGATATCGACCTGTTTTCTGGTGTCGGAGAGCGTTCGTTGGGCGAAAGCCAAGTTTTCTTTCTGCACTCTCACATTCTCGTAAGCGTAGACCAAATCCCAATATATGTTCTCGATCTGGTCCACGGTGGTGATGGTTTGCAAGCGGAAAGCCACGTCGGAAATTTCACGATCGTTCTTCGCAATTCGAATGTAGCGGTTGTTCGGGGCGAATCCCAAGCCCTGCAAGAGATGCTGCGTCAACCGGAACTGAAAGCTGGAGCTCAGGGATGGAGTGAACTCGTTAAAAGA
>JBEKOW010000180.1:0-14371 GCA_049521375.1 Terriglobales bacterium | reverse complement strand
TTGTCGCCGCCTGGAAATTAACGCCAGTTGCAGCACGCCATTCTTCCGAGAGACCGGCGAAGGTCGAATCGGAAGTTTACTGGTTTTCCGCTGCAGTGTTTGGTGTCGGCTTTCTCGAGTTCTTGTTGGCGCAAGCCGACAAGATCATCTTAGGTGTTTTCCTGGACGTCCGGCAGGTGGGCATCTACGCTGTTGCTGCGTCGCTGGTGGGATTCGTACCGGTCGCGCTGCAGTCGGTAAACCAGATTTTTTCTCCCACTATTGCCGATCTCCACGCGCGCGGCGAGCACGCGCTTCTGGGACGTATATTTCAAACCGTGACGAAATGGATTATCGGCCTAACGTTACCCCTGGCATTTGTGATGACGGTTGATTCGAAGCCGCTCATGCGCCTCTTCGGGCCTGCGTTTGAGGCCGGATGGATTGTGCTGATTCTGGGGACGCTTGGCCAACTGGTGAATGCCGGAGTGGGATCCGTCGGTTACCTCCTGCTCATGTCCGGGAACCAAAAACGCCTGATTCGAGTGCAGGCGATAATGGCCATGTTTATGGTCGTAGCGACAATCACGCTCGTGCGGCCTTTCGGTATCGTGGGCGTTGCGCTGGCCGCTGCGTTGACAAACGTTATCACCAATTATCTGTGCCTGCGGGAGGTTCGCTCGACGCTCGGTCTTTCGCCATACAACCGTACTTATCTGCGTCTGATCTTGCCGTCGGCTGCGAGTCTAGCCACGGTCTTGGCCCTGCGTGTGCTCGTTGCGGGCTTTCGCCCCGAATGGCTTGCGATTGGGGCAGCGCTGGTTATTGCCTACGTGACATTTGGCGGGCTATCGTTAATGGTCGGGCTCGATGATGACGATCGGATGATCGTAGCCGCCATTCAGCGCCGACTGCTGGGAGCTATGGCAAGGAACTCGCGTTTTTCACAACTCGGACAATGACCACTGTCGCGACAACGCCCGCACGAAGACAGATTAGCTTGCCGGAGGATCTCTGCGTCGCTGCGGAGCGCCTGTATGGCTCGCGCTTCGAGAATCTGGAATCCCTGCTGGAGTTCGTGTTGCGCGAGCTTACTCGCAATGAAGCCGAAAAGCTCGACCAACGCGAGCAGGCAATTCTGGAACAGCGCTTGCGGGATTTGGGGTATATCTAGCTCGTCCTCATGCCCCTTGAACTTAAATTGAACCAGGCGCTTCGAGATAGCCGGGAGCGATTGCATCCGTCATTGAGAAATCCCAACTGGTTGATCCTGCGACAGCGGCGGAAAATCTTCCAGGCCGGACTGGATCGGCTACCGGGGAGAAATTGTTCTGTTCTCGATGTGGGAGGCAGGCTGCAGCCTTATCGCGCGCTGCTTGGTACGCGCGTAGACTGTTATCTCGCTGTCGACCTGCAGCTCGCGCCGCTCGTCGATGTCGCGGCCGCAGCGGAGGCCCTGCCGTTTCGCGACGAACAATTCGATTTCGTGATTTGTACTCAAGTGCTGGAGTATCTTCCCGACCCGCGTCTGGCTGCTTCCGAGATGAGGCGAGTGCTAAAAAGGGGCGGGATTGCGTTTCTGAGTGCGCCCTCGATCTTTGTGCGGGATAACGATAAAGAATGCTGGCGCTTTCTTCCGGAAGGGCTGCGCTTTATTTTGAAGGATTTCGAAGCGGTCGAGGTGCTTCCGGAAGGCAACAGCGTCACCGGTCTATTCCGGACCGTGAATGTGTTCCTGGTTTATTTTATGAAGCCGAGATTTCTTCTTCCTGCGCTCGAATGGACGGTGGTTCCGTTCCTGAACATCGCCGGATGGCTGCTGGAAAAGCTCGGCGGGAAGAGTGTCGTTTTCGCCGCCAATTTCAGTGTGTGGGCCCGTAAATGACAGCGCATCCGCGCACGGTTAAAGCAGGATGATTACCGGTCTCCGGCGCGTTTGGGAGCGCGCGACGAAATCGCCGGCAGACAAGGGCTTGCGGTTCGATCGACCGCTAGTGCTCTTCCAGAGCGATGACTGGGGGCGCGTGGGAGTGCGCGACTGCGAGGGATGGGATCAACTGCGGGCTTCAGGTATTAAGCTGGGCGAAGCGCCGTACGATTATTACACCCTCGAAACCGCGGCGGATGTAGATGCTCTGAGGGCGGTGCTCGGAAAGCATGAGGATTCGGTCGGCCGGCATCCGTCGATCGGAATGAATTTCATCATGGCCAACCTCGACTTCGACCATTGCCTTGACTTAGGGGAAAGAGAACTATCGGTAGTTCCGCTCAACGAAGGTTTGCCCGGACATTGGCAGCGTCCGGGCTTGTTCGATGCATATGGTCTCGGGCTTAAGGAGGGATTGTTCTTCGCCGGTTTGCACGGGCTTACTCACTTCTGCTCAAAAAGTATCCTGCGGGAACTGCAAGCCGGTGGAGAACGGGCAGAATTGGTCCACACGTTATGGCGTGCGCAAACTCCGTATATTCACTGGCGCATGGCGTGGATTGGATACGAATACTGGGATGCCGCATTAAAACCCGAAGATCGTTTTTTGTCCCTTGCTGAGCAGCGGTCGGCAATTCGTCGCGCGGCGGATATCTATCAAACATTTTTCGCCGCAATGCCGGTCAGTGCCTGCGCGCCCGGCTACCGCGCTAATGCGGACACCAGGACGGCCTGGTTCGAAGCTGGCGTTCGCGTAGTTCAGAACGGCCCCGGGGATCGCCGAGCGCCTTACCTCGACGACGCTGGAATGTTGCATACTTTTCGCACGGTCGAAATGGAGCCGGCGACTGCCGCGCATGAGTTGGCCGATCTTCTGATGGATGTAGATGGCTGCTTCAGCAGCGGGATACCGGCCATCGTGTCCATTCACTCCATTAATTTTCATTCGAGCCTGCGCGACTTCTGCAATCCAACTCTTTTGTTGTTGGATGAGTTCTTGACAGCGCTCGAAAAGAAGTGGCCTGATGTGCTCTACCTTGATGACGCTAGTCTTTTTCGCGTCGCAACGGATGGTTTTTACTTAGCGAACGGTAAGAAGATCAATGTTGGCGTGACCAACATGGCTGCGAAAAGCTAACTGTGAACCACAAACAAAAATCGCTTGTTTTAATCACAGTCGATTGTCTGCGAGCCGATCACTGCGGGTTCAACGGATACGCGCGTCCGGTTACTCCGTTCCTGGATGCTCTGGCCGCTGAGTCTTTTGTCGTGCCGACCGCCGTAATTGCCGGCGCCCCAACTTATTATTCGCTCCCAGCGATTCTTGCCTCGCGAATGCCTCTGGCGTTGGGCAGAGATGTAGTCGGTCTGGTGCCCGGCGAAAATACCCTGGCGACCGTCCTGCATGGATCGGGTTATGAGACCGCGGCGTTTTCCGCGGCCAATCCCTATATATCTCCGCACTTTGGTTATAACGAGGGGTTCGAGGTGTTCCGGGATTTTCTGGAGTTTGAGGCTCTTTCCGCTCACTCCTTGAGCGAGGGACCATCGGACCACCGCGCTGCGCTGGGCAAATTCAATCGTTTGGTAAAGAGTGCAGCGCGAGCAGTCGGTCTGGGCCGGTTGTACGACGATCTCTATTTTCAATATTGCCTTCGAATCGCCGCGCCCTCGGTCGATAGCGTCGATGCCCTCAGGAGGTTTCCTTCGGCCGAGGTCCTTGTGGATCGGGCCATCGCATGGCTCCCGTCAACGCACCCCTTTTTTCTTTGGCTTCATCTCATGGATCCACATTCGCCCTACTATCCCTCCGTGGCGGCGTTTCGGGAAGTTACCGGGCATTACTTATCTGCAAACCACGCTCGCTATTTGAATGAATTCTGGAACCGCTCCGATCTCAAGGCCACGCAACTGCAGGGGAAGAAAGACGCTGTGGTCGAGTTGTACGATGGCGCAATTCGTTCCCTGGATGTTCAGGTCGGGAGGCTCGTAGCACACCTGAGGCAGTCTGCTCTTTGGGAAAATTGCGTATTCGTTTTGACAGCGGACCACGGCGAGGAATTCCTCGATCACGGGCGAACCTACCATGCGCCGTTAAGTCTGCATGAAGAAATGGTCCGTGTTCCTCTGATGATTCGTGTTCCCGGGTCAACGAAGATAGTATTGCCCGAAACCCCTTTCAGCCACTTGCACCTCGCGCCTACTCTGCTTGAGATTGTGGGCGTGCCCACTCCCCAGAGTTTTCGCGGCACCTCCTTGTGGCGACAACTTCAAGCGGGGACCGCTTGGAACGAGCCTGCGATTACGGAGTCGGTATACGGATGTACCAATCCATTCCGTGTTCAAGACCGGCTGGGGTCGAGGCTGCTGAGTGTTCGCGATGGGCGCCATAAGATGGTGATGCGATTCGAGTCCGGAACCATCGAGGAGGTCTATGATCTGGAAACTGACCCTGAAGAACACAAGCCGCTCTCGACTGGAGCGACGAAAGGGATTCGGAAAGGGTTATTGCGTGCGGCCCACGAATACCTGGAGAAAACCTCCCGCGATAGAGAAGTAGGCGTTCGCCTCGAGGCCACGCTGCGCGACCTCCGGAGTGAATTACAATCGACCTCTCGCTCGCAGGGTTCGGTTGTCACTTCATGATTACGGTCTTCACGCCCTCCTTCCGGCTCGCGGCGCGTCCGAACACCCGAATCTTGAAATGGAGAAACCACGGAAATACGGGCCGGATCCTTTTGCACCTGTTAACTCATGTGCCCGATGTCTATTTTTTCCCTCGGGAGGGCCCACTGGACGCCGCTTTTCTAGCCATCCGTCGAAAACTCCCCCTGAAGACGGCCTTGGTGGCATACGTGGTGTCGGGCGGACTCGAACACGACAATCGCCCGCGGCTTCTGCAAGCGATTCGAGAATCCGATATGGTTGCCGGCAATAGTCGCTGGATGACCCGTATGATCGAAAACTTGGGTGGCAAGGACGTGCAGACTGTCTATGACGGGATCGACCGGCGCTATTATTCTCCATTTTCCGGCGTTCGGATCGCACCTACGACCCAAAGAGTTCTGTTCGCAGGATCGTTTCGCCGCTACAAGCGTGTTGATCTGGTCATACGCGCCGGAGAAGAACAAAGCATTTGCCGCACTTTAGCAAGTGACAGCGATTGCAAGAACGTCGAGTTTCTGGGGCACTTGAACGCGGCGCAATTGGGCGAGGAAATGCGACAAGCGCAGATATTTTTCTTCCCAAGCGAAATCGAGGGACATCCGCAGGTTCTCGGGCAGGCTGCGGCCTGTGGGTTGCCCTGTATTGCGCGGACTAGCTACGAGCCCGATTATATTGTTGACGGTGTCACGGGCTTGTTGGCAAATTCCGATCATCAGTTGAGCGAGGCGCTCGCCCGGCTCATCGGAGATCCCAACCTGCGGCAACGAATGTCCGATGCCGCGATCCGGCACGCCGAAAAATTTGATTGGGACTGCGTAGCTCAACAGTGGGCGGAAATCATGGAGAAGGCGATTGTTCACCGCGAGAACCATCGGCGCAAACGAGCCCACTGAAGGCGCGCGCCTCCAATCCGCGCTCCCGCATCGCTTGCCGGAGAAAAAGCGTCGCGTGTTGCTCCTGTCCGAGATCATCGCGCCTTATCGCATCCCGGTATTTAACGCGCTCGCCGAAAACGAGCGGATCGATCTGCATGTGGCGTTCCTGGCGGAAACCGATTCGGCTCTGCGTAAGTGGCACGTGTACAAGAACGAAATTCGTTTTTCTTATGAAGTGTTGCCATCGTGGCGCCTTCGCAGCGGCAGGCACAAACTGCTTTTGAACTGGGGATTGCGATCGTGTTTGAAGAAGTTCGTCCCCGAAACAATCGTCTGTGGCGGATACAATTATTTGGCCTCGTGGGAAGCGCTCGCGTGGACCCGTCGGCACCAGGCGGAACTCGTTTTATGGTCGGAGAGCAACCGCTACGATGCCCGCCGAGGACTTGCCTGGGTAGAGGCGCTCAAGTCATGTTTTCTTGCTGGTTGCGCCAGGTTCGTGGTGCCAGGAAAGTCTTCCAGGGAGTACCTCCAGTTGCTTGGATCGGCGCCGAAAGACATTGTGACCGCGCCGAATGCTATTGACAACGTTTGGTTTCGAAGTCAGGCAGCGGCGACAAGGGATCGCTCCTCCGAATTTCGGGCGAAGTTTCAATTGCCGTCCTGTTACCTTCTCTTTGTAGGTCGACTGGTTCCGGAAAAAGGTATTTTTGATCTCCTTCGCGCATATGCCAAACTGGAATGCGCCGTTCGATCCAGGGTAGGATTGGTGTTCGCGGGCGACGGTCCAAGCTTAAGCAAACTGGAGCGTCAGGCCCGGAGCATAAACCCGGGAATGATTTGTTTCCCCGGTTTCGCGCACCGTGAGGACATTGCCGGCTTCTATGCTCTTGCGGAGGCTTTGATTCTGCCCACTCGCAGTGATCCTTGGGGCTTGGTCGTGAATGAAGGGATGGCGTGCGGACTTCCGGTGATCGTAAGCAGCGTCGCGGGCTGCGCTGCTGATCTGGTAGAAGATGGATGGAATGGTTTCGTGGTGCCTCCAGGAGATTGTGAGAAACTGAGCATAGCGCTTGCTCGTCTTTTGAGAGCTGCTGATCTCCGACAACAGATGAGTTTGAGAAGCTTGGATCGAATTCGGAACTACTCTCCGGAGGCTTGCGCACAAGGCCTGGCGGCCGCCGCGATTCCGGGCGCTAGGCAGGCCGGATGAACTCGCTAAAACCCTTACAACTGGCCGGTCTGATTCTGGGGTCGCTGCTTGCCGTATATCTGGTCTTTTCGCACCTTCAATACTTCAGCAATCTTTCATTCCTGGGCGCGCTCCTGCTGCTCGAAGTCATCGTCGCCGCACTGTGGAAGTACAGCCAGCGATTTTTTGTTTTACTTATGCTGGCATTCTTATGGGCGGGCATGAACGTCCCACTGCAGAATGCCTGGACGAGCGCTCGCTGGGCCGTGCTGTCCGTGGGCGCGTTAGTGGGTTGCCTTTCGTGGATGAAGAGTTCCCGGGGCAGCTTCAAATCTTTTCATCTGCTGGCGGTTTTTTGCGTGGCCGCAGCTTTTGTTTCTGCCACAATTTCGCCTTACCCGCAGATGGCGTTATTCAAGGCGTTGAGCCTGTGTCTGCTTTTTCTCTATTGTCTTTCCGGCGCGCGCCTCGCGGTTCTTGGTCGCGAAGATCGCTTCTTCCTCGGCCTGCTTATGGGATGCGAGATCGCAGTTTATGCCACCGCAGTTTGCTATTTCGCCTTTGGTCTGAGTGTCTGGGGCAATCCAAACTCGCTGGGCGCGGCCATGAGCATTGGAGTGTTCCCCGTCCTGATTTGGGGATGGTTGATCGGCGATAGCAAGGCACAAAGGGCTCGCAGAGCCGTTTCCCTGCTTCTTTGCGCCTACCTGATCTTTTTCAGCATGGCCCGCGCCGGGATCATATCCATGGCGCTGGTCACGCTTGTTCTCTTCCTTTGTCTCCACCAATACCGGTTGCTGGTGAAGGTGGTCGGGCTTGTCGTGCTGCTTGTGGCGGTCACCGGAATGTTTGCTCCCGGCACGTTGAACAGATTGTTGGGAAACACGAAAGATTCGCTGCTCTACAAAGGGCACAAGGAAGAAGGAGTGCTCGGCTCGAGGCAAACGCCTTGGGAGAACACTATGACGTCGATTGAAGAACATCCCTGGTTTGGGACCGGCTATGGCACAAGTCCGACGCGCGACGATCCTGGTCTCCAATATGGCAGGTTCGCTTCGAGCGCTGAGACGGTTCGCGAACATGGCAGTAGTTACATGACCATCGCGGAGTGGGTCGGTCTGCTAGGAGTTACGCCGTTCCTGGCGCTCATATGTCTTGCCTCATCCAATGTTTGGCGAGTTTGCGCGTGGATGAAACAAACCTCGCATGCTCGCCATTACTCGGTGCCTCTCGCCATGGTTGTGTTAGCAGGTCTTGCGCACGCCAACCTTGAAGACTGGCTTTTCGCCGTAGGCGCGTATCCTTGCGTGTATTTTTGGGTTTTCGCGTTTTTACTCGCGGATCTCGTTCCCCGCGCCACCGAGACTTTCCCCGCGTCGGTTCTTGTCCGGCGTCCTCGCTCCCTTCCCGAATTTCGAGCAGCCATCGCCGATCGATGATCAGTTTGTTCATCAATGCGCCCGCTGCCAGTGCGGGGGGCGGTCTCACCTACCTGCGTAATGTGCTTCCGCAATTGGCGCGAAGACATGATGCGAAATGTACCGTCCTGTTGAGTCGGAACCTGCGGCGCGAATTTCCCGAAAATCAAAATATCTCATTCGTCGAAATACCGGAATCATGGAACGCGCTTCGGCGGTTTTCTTATGAGCAAACCGCGCTTCCGGCAATGATTCGACGCAGCGGCGCGCAGGTATTGATTTCGACGGGGAACTTCGCTCTTTGGAACTCACCTGTTCCCCAGATTTTGCTGTCCCGCAATTCGCTTTACACGTCCGGCGATTTCGCCCGTGATGTCAGGGCCCGCGGTGACTACGCGATCTGGTTCGATACGGTGGTCAAAGGGTGGCTAGCCCGCAGCTCGATAACCCGGGCAGAGGTCACGATTGCTCCGAGTGAAGCGTTTGCTCGGGAACTCAGCCATTGGAGCGGCCGGCAAGTTGTCGCGATTCACCACGGATTCGACCCAGATGCCTTTACCAGCGATGAGACTGCGTTGCCCGACGGAGTGCAATCGCATCTTGAAGATGGTAAAGATGCGCTGCGCCTGCTCTTTGTGAGCCACTATAACTACTACCGCAACTTTGAGACATTGTTGCGCGCGATGCCCCTCATGAACCGCCTTCTGAAGGCAAGGAAAGCAAAACTCTACCTTACATGCCGATTGAACTCACGCGAGAACCCGGGCAATTACGAGGCCGAGAGCGCATCATCTCTGTTGAGCGAGGTGCGGGGAGTCGGCGATATTGTCGAACTGGGAAGCCTCCCCTACCGTTCTCTTCATCATCTCTATCGCGCGTGCCACATCTATGTGACGGCGGCTTACGCGGAATCGTTTGCGCATCCGTTGGTCGAAGCGATGTCGAGCGGTCTCCCGGTGGTCGCGTCGGATCTACTCGTGCATCGTGAGATTTGCGGGGGCGCGGCAGTGTACTTCCCTGCATTTTCCTCCGGGGAATTGGCCATCGCCATCGCCCGCCTCGAAACGGACCAGGAGTTGGCGACGACGTTGTCGCAGGCTGGTCGCGCGCGCGCCAGAGATTTCAGTTGGGAGCAGCACGTGGCGCGCTTGCTTGAAGTGGCTGCTCGGCTCACTCCGGCCGAGATCTCGAATACATGATGCGGCGCGATGGGAACTCGCGGGAAGCGCAGAATGGCACGATACTATAAGTGATCGCGGAATCTCATTCACCGATGACAAGCGGAACGAATCTCAGTCCGGTAAACGATTTTCTGGGGACTGGTTCCGTAAACCCGGCCCCGGATACCCCAAGTCTGCACGTGCTGACGCTTACACCTTTCTTTCCGTTCGCCGCAAACCCCGTCTATGGCTGCTACGTTTCTGAACCAATGCAACACTTCTCTGAGTTCGGACTCCGCTCAACCGTGATCGGCGTATCTGCCTTGCACCGGCCACGCCGGCGTCCGCTTCCGGGCGCGCAAGAAGAGTGGCTGCGCTATCCGCAGCTTCCTGGCAGGATGGGCTTATCGACAGCGGGCCGTTTTCTTTACCGGCGCGTCTTGCATCATGTCCGGCGATTGCACCAGCGGTGTCCGATCGATATCATTCACGCCCATTCCGCCTTGCCCTGCGGCCACGCCGCCGCCGCGCTGCAAGAGAGTCTTGGTGTCCCTTTCGTGGTTACGATCCACGGGCTTGACGCTTTTAATGCTTGCGATATGCCCGAAACGCGGGCGGCGAAATGGCGCGCCAAAATCTCAGCGGAGGTTTATCGGCGCGCGCGCTTCGTGATTTGCGTCAGTTCCGCCATTCAATCTCTGCTAAAAGACGGCATGCAACAACCTGTTTCCTCTCAGGTGATCTATAACGGGGCTGATCCCGGGATGTTCTTCCCGGAGGAATTGCTGACCTACGCCCTCCCGAGGCTCCTGATGGTGGGCAACCTGCTTCGCAGCAAGGGACATGAAATTGTGCTCCGGGCCATGGCCCAGGTAGCCGAGCGCTTTCCGGACTTACAGTGCAAAGTTATAGGGGAAGGACCCGACCGACAGCTCTTCGGCGATCTAGCTGGCGAACTTGGCATTTCAGAAAGAGTCGCTTTCGTGGGACGGCAGGACCGGCAGTCCGTCGCGGACGCTATGCGGGAGTGCACGATTTTTGCTTTGCCTAGCCGATCAGAGGGGTTGGGGTGCGTGTATCTGGAGGCCATGGCTTGCGGTAAACCGGTGATCGCGTGTGAAGGTCAGGGTATCGGCGAGATCATCCAACATGGCCACAATGGTTGGTTGATCCCCGTCGACAGCGTCCGAGCCATGGCGGGGGCACTTTCTCGCTTGCTCGACTCGCCCGACTTGCGAACCAGCATAGGGGCCAACGCGCGGCAAACCATCGTCAACGGTCTGACCATCATGGATCAAGTTCGTCGCTTGAACGACGTGTATCGCAACGTAGTCAGGCTACAAGCTCGATGAATGCCGCTTTCACATCTTCGAAGCTGACTCTCGTCGACCAATTCGCGTACCAGGATTGAGGGCCTAATCAGGGATTCAGAAATGCTGTCGTTAGATTGGGAGCTCTAGCGCATGTGTGGGATCTTCGGCATCGCCATTCGCAATGGGACAGTCTCTCGCGAGATTGTCGAGAATGCCCTTTGTTCCCTTGCGCACCGCGGGCCCGACGATTCTGGCACTGTCCTCCTTGCAGACACCCCCGATGGTCAGATCGGCCTTGCGCACACCCGCCTTTCCATCATCGATCTCTCGCCTTGTGGCCACCAGCCCATGCAGGATGAAGCTACCGGCAACTGGATTGTCTTCAATGGAGAAATCTACAATTTTCTCGAACTCCGCGCGGAACTCGAGACTGCCGGCAATCGCTTCCACAGCCATTCCGACACAGAGGTAATTCTGATCGCTTACCGGACCTGGGGTACGGATTCATTCCGCCGGCTGCGCGGCATGTTCGCTTTCGCGCTCTGGGATGCGTCGCGCCGGAACCTGCTCCTGGTGCGCGATCCGATGGGGGTTAAGCCGCTTTATTACTACCACTCGGACGAACATTTTCTTTTTGCGTCCGAGGTGCGAACGCTGCTTCAAACCGGGTTAGTCCCGCGCAACCTCGATCAGAATGGAGTCTTTACATTCCTGTCGTTTGGCTCAGTCTATGAGCCGTCGACGATCGTGGAGGGAGTTTCGGCGGTGCCCGCCGGACATGTTCTGTCATTCCAGAAAAACCGCTCGCAAACCAGTGCCTATTGGAATCTCATCGACTATCGAGCTTCACCTAATCAGAGCGGCGATGGACAATCCAACCACCATAGCCCAAGCTCCAGCGAAAACGCTGAGCGCAGTCTTCCCCATCTCCTCCGCGATGCCGTGCTTTCACACTTGGTCAGCGATGTCCCGGTCGGAGTCTTTCTTTCTGGCGGCATCGATTCCAGCAGCCTGGTGGCGATCATGAGCCAGGCTGGTGTGCGGGCCTCGACGTTTTCGCTCGTGTTCGCCGAACCGGAGTTCAATGAAGCGCAGTATTCGCGCATGATCGCGCGCCTCTTCGGTACGGATCATCACGAGATCATGGTTTCTCAGGCCGACGCGCTGTCGGCCGTGCCCGAGGCTCTGCGCGCCATGGATCAGCCGACTATCGATGGGATCAACACCTGGCTGGTTTCGGCCAAGGCACGCGCGGCAGGCGTTAAGGTAGCTCTCACCGGCCTGGGAGCGGACGAGATGTTCGCCGGGTATTCCAACTTCCGCCGGGTGCCGCGGATGGAAAAGGCCTCCGCTAATTTCGCGAAGCTGCCGCCCTTCATGCGCCGCCCTTTGGCAGCCTCCATTGCGATCCTCGGGGGCAAGAGCGATCGCAATCGCAAGTTATCTGCACTGGCCGCGCGCGAAGACGCAACCACACATCCCTATTTCTTAGTGCGAAGCCTCTTCACCGCTACCGAACGGAGGGCTCTGTATGCGGGAGACTACGAAACCGCTGAACGGGCAATGGAGGCCTTGCTACAGAATTCCGTTGCCGCCAGCACTAGCCTTGATCCCGTGAATCGAGTCTCCTATCTCGAATCGCAGTGGTATATGCGCAACACACTCTTACGGGACTCGGATTTTATGAGCATGGCGCACGGCTTGGAACTGCGAGTACCTTTTTTGGATCGCGCCCTGGTGGAGGCTTGCTTCCGGATTCCCGGCAACAGGAAGGTGCGGGGTGATCGTCCCAAAAGCATGCTGCTGGCAAACCTCGGAGTCGAACTGCCCAGCCAGATCGTGAAACGGCCCAAACGCGGTTTCACGTTGCCCTTTGAGCGCTGGCTTCACGGTGAGTTGAAACCGATGGTGGCAGATACGATTTCGAAAAACAGTGCGAGTCAAAGTGTGCTGCGGGCTCGGGCCGCGCACGAAGTCTGGAATCGCTTTCTTGCGGGACAGACGTCCTGGTCGCGGCCCTGGTCGCTGTTCGTGCTCAATCGCTGGTGTGAGCAGAACCTTTGAGGATGAGTCACTGCGCCATGGGTTTGCGCGCCGATATCAATAGAAAGAGCCCGAGCTTGCGTCCAAATGCTCGCGCTAAAACCCGCGGATAAACTCTCCATAGCAGCCGATACAAGAGACCTCGAAAGCGCGTGGACGGTTCGTTCAAGAGAAGGTCCCCGGGGCTGAACTCCTGCCGGAACTCGACTTGCTCAAATCCATCCATCAGGGCTCGTGCTTCGTCTGGCGTGAAGGAATTCGTCCCCGGACTTTCCAGATAGTCGTAGACCGCTCGCCGCAGCGACTTACCCCGCAACAACCCATATCGCAGCCACAGCATGAGCCCTGTGAGCGATGGATGGTGATAGATCATGATGCGCAGTGCGCCGCCCGGCTTTAACACGCGGCGTGCTTCGTGGATGCATCGGCCTGTGTCCGGGCTGTGATGCATGACCCCATACGAGTAGACGATGTCGAATAAATTATCGGCAAACGGGAGATGCTCACCATCGGCAACCTGCAAGTCTGGAATCTGCTCCGCGCGCTCACATCGTCGCCGGGCTTGCTCTATCGACGAGTTCGACAGATCAACCCCGGTCGCAATTGCGCCGGCCTTCAGCCATTCCAGGTAATCGGCTCCCATTCCGACGCCGATTTCGAGCACACGTTTGTCCGAGGACTCCTGAAACCCGGCGAAATCATGGATGTAGGGTTCCAGTTCGTAACGTGCCTTCGCGTGCGCTTCAAAATCCTCGTGTGCGCCGAGATAGCGGGATCCGCAGGGCGCGGCATCCCAAAAACTCTGCACGTCGTTTTTCAGTGCGGCAGCGGGAACTTCGGGCATGGTTCTGCAAGGGATACTAGCATGCCTCCATTAGGGCATTCCTCATGAAAATCTGCCCCTGACAGGCTAAGATAGTACAACTTCCACCTTCCAACAGGACAAGTGTGATCGAAACGAGAGCAGAACGCGAAGTTTCAAGTCCTGTCAGACCCGCGCCCGTGCTTCCCGTGAGCGTCATTATTCCCGCTCGCAACGAAGCGCACAACCTGCCGCGCTGCCTGGAGGCGCTTAAAGGTGTGGGGGAGGTCTACGTGATCGATTCCGGAAGCACGGACGACACAGTTCGCATCGCCGAATCCTACGATGCGACCGTGATTCAGTTTCGCTATTCCGGCGGTTGGCCCAAAAAGCGGCAATGGGCCATGGACACGCTGCCTCTCGCTTATGATTGGATTCTTCTCCTCGACGCCGACGAAGTTCTCACTCCCGAGATATTGGACGAAATCCGCGATGCCATTCAGGATCTGTTCCGCAAAGGCAGTGGTCACTATGAGTGCCGCCTCCGGGATCAGGATAAGAACATGGCAGACATGGAGGTGCACGAGCATGTCGTCGTCGACGGCGCCACGCGCCGGTTGCGCCATCCCCTGGTTCACCACAACGTCGGCTCTCTCGACCGTTACATTCAAAAGCACAACGAGTATTCCAACTGGGAGGCGCGTGTGTGGCTGAACGGCGATGAAGGCGAGGGTGAAATTCAGCCCTCTTTCTGGGGGACGCAGGCGCAACGTCGGCGCTGGCTGCGCCACCACTTCCTGGAAGTGCCGGGATCCCCCGTCCTGTTCTTTTTGTACAAATATGTTGCCTGCCTCGGTTTTCTTGATGGAGTTCCTGGTCTGATCTACTGCGTGTTCCAGGGAGTCCAGTTCTTTCACATCAAGGCCAAGATTTATGAGCTTCGCACGGCAGGGAAGGTGGCCTGAGCCATGTGCGGAATCAGTGGCCTCGTGAAT
>JBEKOW010000179.1:0-16384 GCA_049521375.1 Terriglobales bacterium | reverse complement strand
GGCTCGAAAATCCGGGCGTCATTGTCCGGCAAACCGCGAATTCCACTCTCGAGATATGGCACGGCGCCTTCCATCCGCACAGCGAATAATAGGCAAACAAAATACGAACAACGGGCGAACAAAATATTTATTGGAATACAAAGATGTACGTACATTTCCCGCACCGGAAACAAAAGAAGAGGGTTCGGGAGTTTTCCGGGGGCTAAAACGGGCTTGTCACGTGTGATATGAAAAACGGGAAGTGACAGGGGCGCGCTGGGGAGTTTTCCCGCTTTGGAGGAACCCGGTTGGGGGCCCGCGGACGCCCGACAGGTCGCTCGCCGACGCCATTTGTCATTGCCCTGCGGGCGTTCGATAGCGAACGTTAAACTGTACTATAAACAGCATTGTTTATCCAAAGAGAGTACAATCCACACAGCCTTGGTCCACAAAAACTGAATACCTGAACAAAGTCAGGATGCCAAGCTTCTGGCATCGCTCTTGACTGCTCCACGTACGGCGAAGTGCGCCACGTTTCACGAAGGAGCGGTCATGAAAATCCTGCTCTACAACCCCGACAACGGTGTAACACGCAACTTCATGCCTCACCTCTGGATGTTCCTGCTGAAGGCACTCACTCCGGCGGGACACGAGGTGGTGCTGATCGACGGGAACGCGCAGCCAATGGACGAGGCGCAGATCGCGCAATACGTGCGCGATGAGAAGATCGGGCTGGTGGGGATCGGCGCGATGACGCGCATGATCGCGAAGGCCTACCGGATTGCGGATGCGATTCGGGCGACCGGCGTTCCGGTGGTGATGGGCGGACCGCACGTCACAGAGATGGCGGACGAAGCGCTGGGGCGCGATGGCGGGGCGCGGCACGCGGATGCAGTCGCCCTGGGTGAGGCCGATGAAACGTGGCCGGTGATTGTGAACGATGCGGAGCGCGGGGAGCTCAAAGAGGTTTACGTGCCGGTCGATGCGTTCGGGCAGGACAAGAAGCCGTCGCTGAAGGAGTATCCGGAGATCCCATGGCAGTCGATCAATCTGGACCAGTTCAACCTGGTGCCGCACGCGGCAACGCGCTGGCTGAATAAAGTAGGCGAAGGCTGGGGAACGTTTCGCATTATTCCGGTGGAGTCGGGACGGGGATGCCCTTACGGGTGCGAGTTCTGCACGGTGACTGGATTTTTCGGAGATTCGATCCGGTTTCGGACGAATGAAAGCGTGGTCAACGAACTGCTGCTGCTGAAGAAACGAGCGCGCAGCGAGCGGGGACAGATCGCGGTGTTCTTCATCGACGACAATTTTGCGATCAACGTGAAGCGCACGAAATCGCTGCTGCGCGACATTATCGCGGCGGGTGCGCAGGTGAACTGGGTGGCGCAGATCAGCGCGAACCTGCTGCGGGATGAAGAGCTGATCGATCTGATTGCGGCCTCGGGCGGCAAGTGGATTTTTATCGGGATGGAATCGATTGACCCGGCCAACCTTAAGGATGTGAACAAGGGATTCAACAAGCCGGGCGAGTATGCGGCGGTGCTGGAACGGCTGGCGAAACGAAACGTGTATGCGATCACGTCATTTATTTTTGGCATGGACAACGATACGGTCGGAGTGGCGGAGCGCACGCTGGAACAGGTGCGGACGTGGCCGCCGGGGCTGCCGATTTTCGGGCTGCTGACGCCGCTGCCGGCTACGCCTCTGTACAAGCGGCTGGAGGCGGCGGGACGGCTTACGCGGGTGAAACACTGGCAGGAATTTATTCCGTTTGCGATGGCGCACACTCCGCTCAAGATGACGATCGACGAGGCGCATGCGGAAGTGAATTATGGATGGGCGCAGGCCTACAGCGCGGAAGCGCTGGCGGGCGCGGTGGAATCGCTGGACGACCAGCCGCTGGGGTACCGGATCAATGTTTTTCTGGCGCGGATGTGTTTCCGGGGAATTTATTTTCCGATGATGGGCAAGATGGCCTGGGTGAAGGTGATTGCGGACAACCGGAGGACGATTTTCAAGCTGGTGAAGGAAGCTGTGTTTGGGCGGCCGGTGCGGCGTCCGCGGGATCCGGACCGTGCGGTGGTGTATGACGAGGGGGCGACGGAGACGGCCGGTTAGCGAGCGGGAATGCCGTTTTTACCACAGAGTCACAGAAGCCTCCTGGCGAAAAACCCAATAGACTAGGGACAACAAGCCATTTATGGCAGCGTGAAGATTGTGCGTGAGAGCTCAGTCGTCCCCTCCGGGACTCTACCTAATTTGTAGGTGGGCAATGCCGACGCTGAAGCGCCGGACTATTATCAGTCGCCCCTCCGGGGCGAACGGCAATCTCGGTGTGGACTCATGCCTCGCGTGAATTCAGTTCTGTCGGCGGCGCAAAGCGGGGCATTGCCCGCTACGACATAGACAGATTTGCGGGGGTACTTTTTGTTTACACCTGGTCGCGGGTCTCGCCCAGGACTACCGTTACTTCCAATTTTTTCTTGCCTCGGAAGATGGTTACTTTGACGGTGTCCCCTGCGCGGTGATTGTTCATCACTTGCGCTAAATCCTGCTGGCTTTCTATCGGCTTGCCATCGATGGAGACGATGAGGTCGCCTCCGATCATGATGGGCGTGTTGCCGAGGTAGGCGCGTTCGCTGCCCGCGCGCAGGCCGGCGCGGTCGGCTGCGCCTCCGGGGATGGCTTGGGTGATGAGGAGGCCGTAGTCGGCGGGCAGGTTCATTTCGCTGGCGAGTTCGGGATCGATGGGGAGGGTGCGAATGCCGAGGGCGGGACGGCGAACGCGTCCGAGAGTGACGAGGTCGTTGAGGACGGCTTTGGCGGTGTTGATGGGGATGGCAAAGCCGATGCCTGCGCTTTGTCCGGCGGCGGAGGCGATCATGGTGTTGATGCCGATCACTTCACCGTGCCAGTTGAGGAGCGGGCCTCCGGAGTTGCCGGGATTGATGGCGGCATCGGTCTGGATGGCGTCTTCGATCACCATGCCGTCGGGCTCCTGTACCTCACGAATGGAACTGACGATGCCGCGGGTCAAGGTGCCGGCGAGTCCGAAAGGATTGCCGATGGCATAAACGTTCTGGCCGACCTGAATGTTGGTGGAGTCGCCGAGGGTCATGGGCTGGAGATCGGCACCTTTGACCTGGATGATGGCGAGGTCGTGGGCTTTGTCGGTGCCGACGACGGTGGCGCGGTACTTCTTGCGGTTGTGGAGAGTGACTTCGACCTGGCGGGCGTTTTCGATGACGTGATAGTTGGTCAGGATGTGTCCTTCTTTGTCGATCACGAAGCCGGAGCCTTGGCCTTCCTCGGGGAAGGCTCCGTAGAAGAAGTCGAATTTCATGGTATGCGAGGTGACGTTGACGACGGAGCCGATGTTTTTGCGGTAGACGGTGATGTTGTTCTGCTCCTCGGCGTCGAAGGAGCCGCCGGCGGAGGCCTCAATGATTTCGACGTGCTGGGGATGGCTGAGCCAAGTGGCGGTGTGGAAGGGCGCGGTGCGCGAGGTGGTGAAGTAGAAGAAGGCGGCGGCGAGGATAAGGGCGAAAAGAAATGGGCGCAGAAATTTCATGGATGCTCCGAGATGGCTAGTGTAATTCTAACGAAGTCGTGGACGGAGAGGGATAGGCAAGTGGTCTGCCCAGTCGGGGCAGCAGAAATTCGGGGAAGAAGTTGGGAAGGAGTAGGGATCCTTCGACTCCGCGAGCGCCTCACTTCGTGAGGTGCTCGCTCCGCTCAGGAAGACCTCGGGCTACTTATTCTCACGCTTAATTCTGCGAAGTTCTGGAACGCGGGCCTACGCGGGCTTGCCCCAGCCGCCGCCTCCGGGGGATTCTATGCGGACTCTTTCTCCAGCACTCAGGCGGAGGCTGGTTTTGCCGGGGATTTCTTCTTCAGAGCCGTCGTTTCTAATGATGATCGTGCGGCCTTTGGCTCCGTCTTCTCCGCCTGCGAGGCCGTAAGGGCCGCGAGCGCGGCGGTCGGCTAACAGGGTGACCTGCGAATCGGTGAGGACTTCGATTTCGCGGATGATGCCATGGCCGCCGCGATGCAGGCCCTGGCCTCCACTGTTGGGGCGGAGCGAATACTGGCGGAGGCGGACGGGATAGGCATTTTCGAGCGCTTCGGCTGGCGTGTTGAGAGAGTTGGTCATGTGGGTGTGGACTCCGGAGACGCCGTCTTTGGTGGGGCGCGCGCCCATGCCTCCGGCGATGGTTTCGTAGTAGGCGAAGGGCTGGGCTAGGTCTGGCGCGTTGGTACTTCTTGAATCGATGCCGCCGATGGTGAGGTTGTTCATGGTTCCGACGGCAGCGGCTGGAATGCGATCGGGAATGGCTTGCGCGAGGGCTTTCAGCAGGACGTCGACGATGCGCTGGGACATTTCGACATTGCCTCCGGCGACGGCGGCGGGAGGACCGGCATTGACTACGGTTCCGGCGGGAGCGATGACATGGATGGGACGCATGAGTCCGGCGGTGGTAGGGACGTCGTCGCGGAGCAGGCAGCGGAAGACGTAAAAACAGGCGGAATAAGTGATGGCTTCGACGGCGTTGACGGCGCCCCGAACCTGGGGATCGGTGCCGGTGAAGTCGATGGTCAGATTCGTCGTTTGTCGTTCGTCGTTCGTCGTTCGCTTGCGCTTGGACACGGGCAGGCGCGTCGCTGCAAGGGAGTGTCCTACACGGAGGGTAACGGCGATGCGGATTGGCTTGGGGCTGACTCCATCGTCATCGAGGAAGTCTTCGGCCTTGTAGGCGCCGGGCGGGACGGTCGCGAGGAAGGAGCGCATCAGTTGCTCGGAATAGTCGAGGAGATGGGCGGCGGCTTTTTGCGCGCGCTGGAGTCCGTAGCGGGAGCAGATTTCGCGGAGGCGGTGGGCTCCGGTCTGGCAGGCGGCGATCTGAGCTCCGAGGTCGCCTTCGCGCTCTTCGGGAGTGCGGACGTTGTTGAGGAGCAGGGCGAGGATGTCGGGGATGATTTTTCCGGCGCGCATGATTTTGACGGGCGGGATGCGGAGGCCTTCCTGATAGATCTCGCGGCAAGGGCCCATGGAGCCGGGATAGGTGCCTCCGACATCGGCGTGGTGGGCGCGGGAGGCGACGTAGAAATTGGGGGCGGTGGGCGATCGACGGGCGGCGGGCGAGGGCGCCCGCCCTACACGGACGTAGACCGGCATGACCAAGGTGATGTCGGGGAGGTGGGTGCCTCCGCGGAAGGGGTCGTTGAGCATGACTACGTCGCCGGGCTCGAGAGGACAATTATCCTGCTCGCATTGAGCGATGGCGGCGGCTACGGACATGGGCATGGATCCGAGATGGACGGGCATGTGGTCACCCATGGCGATGACGCGTCCGCGGGAATCGAAGACGGCACAGGAGTAGTCACGGCGCTCCTTAATGTTGGGAGAAAAGGCGGTGCGGCGGAGAGCGGCGCCCATTTCCTCGGCGATGGAGTGGTAGAGGTTCTTGAAGACTTCGAGCTCGATGGGATCACGCATGGGTGTGATCAGTGTATTTCAACGGAGGAGTAAGCAGGACTATACTGAGTTGCTCACTCGACTTACTACAAGCCCGCATGGGAGGTTACATCATGAAGCCGCTTTGCGTACTGGTGATGCTGTTTGCTGTTTTTTCAGTCAGCGCAGCCAAGGATGAATCGCAGACAGTTGCATTCGTCAACCAACATCTGAATTCGATCGGGACGGAGCAG
This sequence comes from Terriglobales bacterium, assembly GCA_049521375.1. GTDB lineage: Bacteria > Acidobacteriota > Terriglobia > Terriglobales > Acidobacteriaceae > Acidiflorens. The sequence continues at coordinate 10,693 of JBEKOW010000179.1, read as the reverse complement.
GCGCGGGCAGCGACAAAGAGCGTGGTCGCGCAGGGGACGGTGACCTTCCAGGTGTTGAACCGCGGTCCGCAGACCTGGGAAGGTCCGGCGACGCTGGTGACCGAGGGCGACAAACTGGCGTCGTTAATGAAGTTTCCGCCGACTGTCTACCGCACGGAATGGTTTGTGAGGGTCGACAAGAAGGTTTCCATCGCACCGGTAAGACCGGGACGCTGGAGCGAGTTGGGCGACTTCATCAAAGCGCATGACGAGATTCTTACCGAGGGACTGTGGGGCGGAACACTCTCGACGTGCTGGGCGCTGGCGCACCTCGATGAGCATCGCGCGAAACTGGAGGATCGCGGAGTAAAGAAAGTGGATGGGATCGACCTGCATCGCATTGACTATTTCCCCAAGAAGGGCAGCGATCTGGAGATTCAACTCTATTTTGAACCGGACACGTTTCGGCACGTTATGACCGTTTACCTGTTGACGGTCACTGCGCAGTCGGGCCGCACGGTTAACGATGCGAAAAACGAGAAGGAAATGCACTACCGGCTGGAAGAGCGGTTTGGAGATTTTAAGAGCGCGGACAACCTCATGCTGCCCTCGCGGTGGACTATACGGTTTACTTACGGAGAAGTGTCTGCGGGGGTCATCGACCAATATGACATCGTTGAGAAGAAAATATCCGAGAACATGACGCTGGATCCGAAGAACTTCGAGCTCAAGTAGAGGTTTCGCGCCTCAAGAAGTCAGGAGGGACAGAATGCGCTTCACGGCGATTTGTCTCGCGGTGCTTGCGATGGTTTCCTTCGGCGTTTGCAAAGACGAGTTTGTAGCAAGCAGTTTTGTGCGGCAGCAACTCAATTCGATTGGGACGGACCGGGCGCGAAACTCCGTAAAAAACCGTTACGCCGAGGGCGCTGTCAGCTACGAAGTGGTCAACGGAGGGCCCACACGCTGGGAGGGGGTTGAGAACTTTGCCTCCGAAGACGAAAAGGTGGTCACCTTACTGAAATTTCCACCAAGCAATTACCTGACAGAGTGGTTTGTACAGAATCACAAGAAGGTCGCTATTGCACCGATTCGGCCGGGACGCTGGTCAGCGTTCGGCAACTTTGTGAAAGTGCACGACGAGATTCTTACCGAGGGGCTTTGGGGAGGAACGCTTTCAACGGGATGGGCTTTGTCCCGGTGGGAGGAGAATCACGCAAAGTTAACGGATCGTGGCCTTAAGAAAATGGATGGCCGCGAGCTTCGGCGTGTGGACTATGATCCAGGCCGGGCTACCGATCTCGAGATCCAGCTCTATTTTGAGCCCGATACTTTTCGGCATGTTGCTACGGTTTACTTGCTCTACTACCAACCGTTGAACCGTGTGGTCGAGCGGTTCTCGGATTTTTCGACGGTCAACAACCTCACACTGCCGCGAAATTGGACCATAGAGTTCACGACCAGAGCTGGCAGGTTCGATCGGTTTAAGATCAGGCAAGAAAAAATCTCACATAACGTGAAGTTTTCCCCGAACAACTTCGACGCTCCGTAGAAGCGTGGCGCCAGCATTGAAAGTTGGGTGCTACACTCTTTTCATCATGGCGGATGGACGTTCGCGGATTTGGGTGTGGGTACTGGTGGGCGGCGGGTTGTTTACGCTGTTCGTGGCGGCGGTCGTCACGCTGGTTTATTTCAGCTTCGGCGGGCGTGACGAGGAATCGTCGTTCTCGGGATTCGGATCGAAGATCGGCGTGGTGGAACTGGAGGGAGTAATTGTCTCTCCCAAGCAGGTCGTCCGGCAGCTCAAGGGGTTTGCCGACGACGACTCGATCAAGGCCATTGTCATTCATGTGAATTCGCCGGGCGGCGGGGTAGCCGCTTCGGAGGAAATTTACCGGGAAGTGAAGCGCATCCGGGACGAAAAGAAGAAGCGGATTGTGGCTTCGATCGAGACGGTGGGGGCGAGCGGCGCGTATTACGTGGCGTCGGCGACGAACAAGATTTACGCGGACAAGGGCAGCATCGTGGGATCGATCGGCGTGATCGCCGAGTGGGTGAATTACGAGGAACTGCTGAAGTGGGCGAAGCTGCACGCGATCACGATGAAGGCGGGCGAGTTCAAGGACACGGGCAGTCCCACGCGGGAGATGACTCCGGCGGAACGCGAATATTTTCAGGGGATGATCGACAACATGCACTCGCAGTTCATCCAGGCGGTGGCGGATGGGCGGCACGAGAAAGTGGACGATATCCGGGCGATCGCGAACGGCAAGGTGTGGACGGGCGAGCAGGCTCTGCCGATGAAGCTGGTGGATCAGTTGGCCGATTTTGAGGGGGCGGTGAAGGATACGGCACGGTCGGTGAACATTTCGGGCGAGCCGTCGCTGGTGTGGCCTCCGAAGGAGCGGCGTGCGAGTTTGATGGATTTGATGTTCGGGGACGTTTCCGAGTATTTGCCTTCGAAGGAAAAGCTTCTGGAACAGCAGGTGGGATTCTATTACCTGTGGAAGTAGGTATGAGCTGTTGAGGAAGCAGGGGTCCTTCGACTCCGCATGATCATCGCTTCGCGACGATCGTGCTCCGCTCAGGAAGACATCGGTATAAAGTTGGGCTCTGGGGTTTCTGGGGCTCGAGAACTCTGTGGCTCTGGGTTTCGGGGGCCTCTGAGGGCCGATTACCGTGGAAACAGGTATTTGCTTCTCTACTTGCATAAAACCCCTGAGATTTGAGAAGGTTATAAGGAATCGGAGACAGGCCGGGGCGGCGAGCCCAGGCTTTGGAAGGCCCGTATCATTAAGGGGAGCGACGAGGCATATGACAAAAGCGGACCTGATCGAAGAGGTTTCCCGACTGGCGGAACTGACCCGCAAGGACAGCGAAGTGATCGTGGAGACGATCTTTGACAGCGTAGTGCGTTCGCTGCGCGTTGGCGACAAGATCGAGATACGCGGCTTTGGCAGTTTTCGCACGCGGCAGCGCAAGCCGCGGGTTGGGCGCAATCCGAAGACCGGCGACCGGGTGGAAGTGCCGGCGAAGAAGATTCCGTTTTTCAAGCCGAGCAAGGAATTGAAGGATCTGATTAACAGCGGCGCTAATGCCGCTCCCGCAGCTCCGGCTGTGCCGCCGGCCAGCTAGAACCCGAGTCACAACATGACTGTTGTGTGGTAGCGGGGCGGTGCCTCGCTGTGATGGGGCGGAGCTTCGTCACCACGCGTGCCCGCGATCTGTTCAAATCCTAGTGGGCCCACCAGATACAGGGTTCCTCACTGCGTTCTGGATTTCGCCAGCGGGCTCCCGCTGCGCTCACGCCCGCTAGACGGCTCAAGTTCAAATCCTAGTGGGCCCACCACATGCAGTTCCCTCACTGTGTTCGCGGCTCGGAATCTGGTTCCGTGTCAATGCCGAGTCGCCTGACCTGCTTTCCCGGGCGGCTGTCCAGCGAATTCTCAAATTCCGTGATCTTGTTGATCGCAGCGGGGACGTCCCACATCAGGAGTTTATTGTCCGGGCAGCGCTGGATGAGTTTCTGGCCTGCCAGAGCGACTGAAAGCGGGTCGTTGGTCGAATCCGAGCAGCCGGAAAACCCGCCGCGGAATTTGCCCGATTCGGTGTTCCAGATCCCGACTACGTAGTTACCGGCCCTCCCGGTCGGCGGCCAGGAGATACTTGCCGTCTCCCCACCACAGGGGATTACCGATTCCGTCTATCTCGAAGTAATAGAGCGACCTTAGCTCGCGGATGAATCGTCCGGTCTTTGTTTCCCAGATACGGAGGCGGAAGGTTGAGGACTGATCCTTGTTATGACGCACGGTGGTTACGGCGAAGAGGGAATCGTCCGGGGAAAAGGAGACGTGCAGGACCTCGCCATCGAGAGCGAGTGGCGCTAGTTTGCGGCCGGCCGTGGCATCCCATAAGTACGCTTCGCCGGATGTTGAAACCGCCAAGCCGTGGTTCCAGTCGGAGGATGGATAGTAGGCCACGGCGCCAGACGGCAGGTCCGGCAGCGTGTTTACCTCCTGACCAGTTTTGGTGTCGTAGATCATGATTGCGGGGAGGTTGCTCAGGAGCAGAACGAACCGGTTGTCGGGAGTGCATGAGGCATGAGAAATGTAAATCTCGCGGCGGTTCAATTCGGTTTCCCGCACGGTATGAAGCACGGTCGAGTTGCGGGCATTGATTATTTCGGTTCGGCTGTTGATCCAAAAATGGCGCGTGACGATCACGGACTGGTCCGGGCTAATCGCAAGGATTGCAGTGTCTCCCCTGAGCCCGTTGGTTATGGGATCTCTTGGATTTGGACGGCGGAGGCCCGGAATATCCAGCGGGATACCCTGGTCGTCGAACTCGGTCGCGGTGCCAGTCTGGTTCGGGGGAAAGTTCATCGTCAAAGGTCCATGAGTGGCTCCGAGCAGACCGAATAACGCCAAAACGCTCAGCGGCAGGTCGGCTCGATCATAGACGCGCGCCAGGACCCGCTTTCCATGGCTCACCTGGAGGATGGCGCGGCGGCCGGGCGGAGGCAGTCGCGAATAATCGTCCGGCGGATGGGCAGCCAGGCTCGCGATCAAAGGGCGCAGAATTTCGAGAGATTCCTCTGGAAGTTTGCCGGGACCAGCTCCCTGGACAGCACCGGGTGTAAGGCGCGTCATGGAGACAGTTCCGTCCCTTGAAACGCTAAACGATGTCGTCGTAGCGCATGAGAGCGGGTAGTTATCAGGAGGTTTCAGGTCATCGCCATCGATGACTGTAACTGTAAGTTCGAATTGTCTTGGATTGCCGAGGCTTCCTCGGAGGGGGCCGGTTTGATAGCCGCTTATCCACGACTTGTAGTCGGTATCTTTTGGATCATAGGGCCGGAGAGCGCATTGCGGGGATGGCGAGTAGGCCTGGCCGATCCATTCCTGAGCTGACAGCTGAATGACACCGCTGGTGACGATCGCGGAAAGAGCGCAAATCCTGAGCAGGTGCAAAGTCGACATCTGGTTGCTCCCGGTAAGTCCAAGGGTCAATCGTAGTTTTACACGATATCCTGCGTCTAACCCACCGGCAAGGTGAAATAGAAAACCGATCCGTGCCCTAACTGGCTGGTGAGGCCGAGGCGGCCTCCATGGGCTTCCACGATGGCTTTGCAGATGGCCAGACCCATGCCAGTGCCGTGGACCTGCACGCGCTGGTTGCGTCCACGATAGAACTTTTCGAAGACCATGGACTGCTCGAAGTCATCAATGCCGGGGCCTCGGTCGGCGATGCTGATGGTGAGCATGCGGTCTTTGTCTTTGGCTTCCGCGGTGATGCGAATGAGAGCATCGGCGGGGGAATACTTGGCGGCGTTCTCGAGCAGGTGAACGAGAACTTCCCTGATGTGGGCCGGGTCCATGCGGGCGGGCGGAAGGTCAGCCGGGATGCGGACATCGACGGGATGGTGGCAGAGGAGTTGCTTCAGTTCATCGAGGGCTTCGTCGATGGTGGGGCGGACGGGCTCGATGCTGAACGTGAACTCTACTTTGTTGGCATCGAGCTGGGCCATCTCAGCGGCTTCTCCGATGAGGCGGTTGAGGCGGTCGCTTTCCTCATTGATGACAGTGAGCAACTCGTGATTTTCTTCGGGAGTGTGCACTCCGGTGCCGAGCAGCGACGTGACGGAGGCTTTGATGGCGGTGAGCGGCGTGCGAAATTCGTGAGTCACGGAATCAAGCAAAACGGAGCGGAGTTGTTCGCTCTCGCGCGCAGCTTCGGCACGGCTGAGTTTGTCGAACGCGCTGGCACGCTCGATGGCAATCGCGACCAGGCTGCCAATAGCTTCGAGGGTTTGACGGGAAAGGTGGGAACCGGAGACTCCTACACTCCCTACGACGCGCATTCCTATGCGGAGCGGCATGAAGGAGAGTGAGCCGTCGAAGCGAGGCTCACCGCGCAAGGCGACTAGTTGCAGATCGTGCGACTCGATGCCGTCGATGGCGGGGCCGGAGCGATAGACGTCGGTGCGACTGGAGAGCGCGATAGCAGCGGAGCGGACTCCGAAGGATTCGACGATGTAGCGCGGGATGGTATTGAGGAGTTCCGCGGCGTTATCGCTGGAGAGCAACAACTGGCTGAAAGCGTAAAGGCGCTCGAGTTCCTTGCGGCGCTCAACAGCTTCTCGGCCCTCACGGCGGGCACGGGCGGATAGCTCGCTAGCCGTGACGGCGGTGACCAGGAAGGCGAAGAGCGCCACCCAGTTTTGCGGGTCGGCGATGGTGAGAGTGCCGATGGGGGGAAGAAAGAAATAATTGAAAGCGAGCGTCCCAAGCACGGACATGAAAACTGCATGGCGTATACCGTAATACGCGGAGATCCCGAGGACACCTAACAGAAACGCAAGCGCAACCGAAGTTGCATTGAGATGAAGCCAGCGGTATCCGACTAAGGAAATGCCCGCGACCGTAAAGGTGGCGACCAGGTATCCGGAGATGGAGCGGGCGGTTACTTTCACGAGGAGATTGTATGACAAGACAGGTTTCGGGGTTCCAAAGTTTCAAGGGCCGGCGGCGTGGAATGCTCGCAGCGCCGAGGCTCGAAATTCAAAACCTTGAAAGTCTGCAACGTTGGAATCTTGCTCGTCAGTGCTCTTCACTCATCGACAAACGACAAACTCTCGACGACAATAATCGCAATCAGCATGACTAAGACTCCAGAACAGTGGCTGGAAGAGACGACACCTCCCGCACGCAAAAGCGGCGTGTTCAAACTCTTTCTGGGCTACGCGCCGGGCGTGGGCAAGACGCACACGATGCTGACGGAGGCGATCCGGCGGCACGGGCGGGGCGAAGATGTGGTCATCGGAGTGATTGAGACACACGGGCGGAAAGCGGTCGCGGAACTGGTCAAGGAACTGGAAATCGTGCCGCGCAAGGCGATCGAATACAAGGGCGCGCAGTTTGAAGAGATGGACGTGGATGCGATTCTGGCACGGCATCCGCGGGTCGCGCTGATTGACGAACTGGCGCACACCAATATCGAAGGCAGCAAACACCGCAAGCGTTACGAAGACGTACTCGAACTGCTGGATGCCGGCATCGATGTGCTTTCCACCATGAACATTCAGCACCTGGAGAGCGTGACGCCGACGGTGCAGGGAGTGACGGGAATCCAGGTGCGGGAGACGGTGCCCGACTGGGTGCTGCAGCGCGTCAACGAAGTAGTGATGATCGATCTGACGCCAGAGGCGCTGCAGAACCGGATGCGGCGCGGGGATGTGTATCCGCAGGAGCGGGTGGGCCGGGCGCTGGAGAACTTTTTCCGGGAGACGAACCTGATTGCTTTGCGCGAGCTGGCGCTGCGGCAAGTGGCGCAAGCGGTGGATCAAAGCCTGGAGCAGCATCGCGAAGTGCTCGATCACGATCGCGGGGCAGTGGCGATTCGCGAGCGCATCGCGGTGTGCATCAGTTCGAATCCGGCGGCGCAGTATCTGATTGCGCGCGGGGCGCGCATGGCGCAGGCGATGAATGCGGAATTATTTGTCGTCTATACCGACATGGGCCAGGACAAGAGCGACGAGAACCAGCGAACCTTGAATGCGAACATCCGTTTCGCGGAGAACGTAGGAGCGGCGCTGGTGCGGTTGACGGGGAAGAGTGTGGCGCAGGCGGTGTCGGGATTTGTCAATGAGAAACACATTACGCAGGTAGTCTTCGGGCGGTCGGCGACGCGCGGCTGGAAACGGTACTTTTATCTTTCCTCGATCCACCAGTTTTTGCGCGATGCCCCGACGGTGGACGTACACATCGTGACCCAGGAGCCAGGCTAGGGCGGACGTGACCGAACACAAGCACATCCTGGTAGTGGACGACGAATCGCAGATCACGCGCGTGCTGCGAACCTCGCTTTCGAGCCATGGGTATGACATCCGCGTCGCGAACGACGGTGAGACGGCGCTGGAGATCATGAAGGACTGGACTCCCGACCTGGTGATCACCGATCTTGCGATGCCGAATATGGACGGGTTGGAATTGTGCCGGCGGTTGCGCACGACGACGCAGATTCCTATCATCGTGCTCTCGGTGCGCGGCGAGGAGCGGACCAAGGTGAAGGCGCTGGACGCGGGCGCCGATGATTATGTGACCAAGCCGTTTGGGATGGAAGAACTACTGGCGCGGGTGCGGGCGAATTTGCGCCGAGGACGCGCGGACGATTCGGAAATGGCGCCGATCGAGTTGGGCGATTTCCGGATCGATCCGGGGGCGCGCAGCGTGGTGGTTCGCGATCACGCGATCCACCTTACTCCGAAGGAATTTGACTTACTGGTCTACATGGCCCGCCACTCGGGCAAAGTCGTCACCCATCGAGCTTTGCTGGCGGCGGTGTGGGGAGGCGAGAGCACCGAGCAGGTGGAATATCTGAGGGTATTCGTTGCGCAGCTGCGTAAGAAGCTTGAGACTTGTCCAAATTCTCCCCGTTACATTGTGACTGATCCCTGGGTCGGTTACCGGTTCGAGCCCGGCGCTTAGTTTTCCGGCGGTTTTCGGGCGGCAGGGCTCCAGATTCTTAACGATTCCCTTATTTTCAATTTACGCAGACTTTACGGGCGTTCGAGTCCAATGGAGTGGTCGCTGACGGATGTGGGGCGGCCAGGGGAGATCACAATTATGTCAATCCAAGAAGTCTCGGCGGAACGGTTTGCGCAGCTTTTTCACCACTATCATGAGGCGCTGGCCGATGAATCCGGAAATGCGGCGCACACGCGCACTTGCGAGGCCTGGGCGAATGTGCCGGCAACCGAAAAAAGCCGCATGATTGCGGCCGCGCGGCTCGCGCTGCTCGAAGTAGAACTTCTGCCGAGCGAGCGCCAGTCCAGACGATATTTCGCCAAGCCCGGCGAAGCGGAGTGGGGTTGCTGAGCATTTCCCGCGGGGTTGGCGGGGTAATTTCCTTTATGACTTCTTTACGAATTACTTATCGCCCTTTTACGGACACGCCTGTTTAATCGGTATGGGAACCGCGAGATCCTTCAGCAGACCGGGATGCTTTTCCTGTTCCTGATGTTGTGTGCTTTATGCCAGGCCTTCCTCCTCCGGTTCCTTTTGGCGCTGGAGAAGGAGGGCCGTGACGCGTCTCGGGAGCGATCGGGTGGTTCCCGGCGCTCGCGCCAAGCGGCAAGGAGTGGAGAACTTTTTCCTATGAAATCGGAATCGATGCCGAGCAGATATGAAGAAAGGGGGATCCCGAAAAGAGTTGCGCTGATGCTGGTCGGGACGCTCCTCTTGGCAGTTGCACGGCCGCTTCAGGCGCAGCAGGGAAGTGGGACGGCGCAATCCGTTCCGCCCGAAGTAATGAAGCAAATCGAAGCTCTCACCAAGCGGGTCGAACAACTGGAAGAACAACTGAAGCAGCATGAGGCAGCCGGGCAGCCGACGACGGTAGTGCAGTCCGCCAAAGCGACGGCGCCGGTCCAATCGCTGGTAGCGCCGACGGTAGCGCCAAGCGAGTCTGCGGCAGCCGAGCCGGCGAAAACCGAGAAGATCGCGCCTTTTTCGGATTGGGACTGGACCTGGTTGAACGGGAACCCGCGCAACAAGGACACAGCCTTCGATTCGAAGTTCTTCACGCCGGAGATTCGCGCTGATATTACCTACAACTATGACTTCAACAAGCCAGTCGACAATTCGATTGGGGGATCGAGCGAGATATTCCGGTCGAATGAAATCCAGTTGGAACAACTGGGAGTGGGCGGTGATTTCCATTTCGACAATGTCCGCGCGCGTCTCATGACCCAGTTTGGCATGTATTCCGCGACCACGCCGCGCAACGATCCGAGCCCGGCGAAGGGCCAGTGGGATCTCGATACTGCCTATCGCTATCTGGGGGAGGCTTACGGCGGTTATCACATCAATGCGTTGAACGGGATCAACATCGACGCGGGAATTTTCATGTCGTATATCGGGCTTTTCAGCTATTACAACTTTGATAACTGGGCTTACCAGCCTTCCTATGTTTCTTCGAACACGCCGTGGTTTTTCAATGGCCTGAGAGTTCAGATCTTCCCCACGCCGCACTTGAAGATTGAGCCGTGGTTCATCAACGGATGGCAATCGTACGGGTCGGCCAATTCGAGGAAAGGACTGGGCGGGCAGATCAAGTGGACTCCGAGACCGTGGGTGAACATTATTTCCAATAACTACGGCCTCGGGCACGACGATCTCTATATCCCGAACCGCGGACGGGTCCATACCGACGACAGCATCGAGATCAAGTATTTTGACAGGCCGGGACAGACCCTTGACAAGATGGCCTTCTCATTCACGGGCGATGTGGGTTGTGAATTTGGGCCGAGCACGACTACCTCCACTGGTGTGTATTTGCAGGGCGTGGGCTGCCACGGTAACACGAGAGATGCGAACTCAGTCGGCGGGGACCATTTTGCGGCGGGAATCAATCCGAAGCAAAGTTTCATTGGCTTCATGGTGTATGACCGCATGTGGTTCAAGAAGGACACGCATGGATTGACCATCGGCGGCGGGAAGATCAACAATCCGGGAAGATATCTGGTTCTGGTGCCCCCGATCAACGGTGAAACCGCGGCCTCCTCAGCTATTAACGCACCTTACTTCAGCGGGAATCCTTCGGATCCGTTCAAGGCATGGGATATGTCAGTCACTTATGACTACATGCCCAAGCAATGGATTACTTTCCGTTGGGAGTACGACTACCGGCACGCGAATGTGCCGTACTGGACAGGGCG
>JBEKOW010000178.1:0-9115 GCA_049521375.1 Terriglobales bacterium | reverse complement strand
GTCACCTGCGAGGGCGTGAATCCGTTGATCGCAAACTGCGCGGCCAGCGTGGTCGCAGGAGCCTTGTTCAGCACCATCACCGTCAGAGCTGTCCCCGCCGCGTTCATCGCCGCGTAGCTGCTAACCAGATTCGGACTTCCAGTATTCGTCGCCGAAACCGACGTCGTCGCGAACCCGTGATGCTGTCCGTCGTAATTGGTGTAAAGCTTCAGCCCAAGGTAATTCGGATTTCCCGGCACCGGAGCCACCCACCGCGACGCCAGGTAAGCGCGCTCCCTTCCCAGAATTCCATAAGCGTCTGCATCCGAAAGCGCCGTCGAATAATCCGACTCGCCCGCAATCGCCGCATTCCACTCCGTAACGCTCAGCGGAGTTCCCGGATACGCCATGTTCGCAATCGCCCGCAGCCGCGGCAGCCGGAACGGAATCGTCTTCTTTGGCTGAATAAAAGTAGTCCACTTCTGGTTGATGTCCCCCGATTCGCTCACGTAGGTCGGGTCCCAGTAATCGCGAAATATCCGCAGTGCCAGCGCCCGCTTCTGCGCCAGCGTGTAGTTGGAAGTGTCCGGCGTATCGGGGTACGCGTGAATGTCGAACACATCCAGCGAGCGCGTGCCCGCGACCTGGTCCTGCCAGTAGACTTCGTTCAGCCACCAGGGCAGAAAATCGTTTCCCGCATGAGCGGGTTTGTCGTTGTTGTTGGCGCCGTTCCAGTAAAACCACCAGCAGCAGGTTATCGGCCCAAACCGAATCGCCGCCGGATCCCATCCCTTCAGCGCCCGGCTCTCGGCAATAAACGTGTCCCGCAGCTCGTCGTAAGCCGACGGCAGCGGATGCACATCGCGATGCGTGCTCCCCCATATCTCAATCTCGTTGTCCATATCGTAAAAATGCGGAGCGCTCCCAAACGCCGCCGCAAGGTTCGCCGCCCACTGGCTACGGTAAACGCTGTTCGCAGGATCATTGGTTCCGGGTTGATCCAGCATGGGAAAATACGCATCGTTAGGATTGGCCGTCAAATAGTTCGGGCTCCCGCAAGTCCCCGAAACAATCCCGTCCCCCGCGTCCGTGTTATACGGATCGACGCTGCATTGCGCCCCGTACTTCGCCACCGAAAAGCTCCAGTGGTAATTGTCCGACCCTCCCTGCGTGGTCGAAGTCTCCGCGCTCTGCGCAACCCACGGCAGCATCACCATCGTCATCAAAGGATTGCTGCCCGCCGCTTTCACGTCCTGAATAAACTGCGCGGCATTCCCGTCGCTGCCGTCGTTGAATCCCGAAGCGGCATAATCTTCAAAGTAGTAGTCGTTGGCGGCATTGTAAGTCTGGAGCTGCCAGTTGTACGTCGAAGTCGCATCGCCGCCCCAGCGCACTTCCGTCAGCCCGCTATCGGCGACCGTAGCCGCGTCCTGCGGATACGCTCCGCCATAAACGTAAGTGCTGATAGGATGCCGGTTCGAAAGCGCATCAATCGTAATAGTGACCGCTTTGCTGGCAGAGGGACGGGCCTCCGGCGTAACAGACGCATTCGTCTTGCCGGAGTGAACACTAGTCCCGGCATCAGCCGCCGTCCCGGCCTGCTCGTTGGAGACGACAGCACTCGTCGGCCCGGATCCCGACAAGCCGCTGGAGACAAGGAACCCAAGAACGGCTGCGATGCTGGCGAGGCGAACAAAAAAACTCATAGGGCGAGGTCTCCTGCCCTGAATCTTACCTTTCATGGCAGCCCCCTGCGGCACTCTTAAGTGCAGTCCAGGGCGTGCGATTTTCGCACTCCGTCGCCGAAAATAAATGTTAGGGGCCATGGGCCAGGCGGACGCGCTGGCACGTCCAGTTTCCAGCAATAAAGCACCGCGAATGGCTCCGCCCTACGACGACTTCTCAAAGGTGGGGGGCATAATGCCGTTTCTAAGAGCGTAAAGTATGATTCCAACCACCGAGTGAGCCCCCAGTTTTCGCATGATGTTGGTGCGGTGGGAATCGACCGTTCTTGGGCTCATACCCAGAGCCTCGGCTACCTTCCTGTTGGACTGCCCTTTCGCCACCAACTGAAGAACTGCCTGCTCGCGAACGCCGAAAGTCGGCACAATCGTTTTCCTCTTCTTCGCGTCGCGCTCATTCTCCAGATACCCTGACTGAAACAGTTCTGCTACCCGGGCCGTGAACAGCGTATTACCGTATTGCAGCGCCTTCACTGCGCCAATCATGACGCGCGCGGCTTCGGATTTCAGCAGGTAGCCGCGGGCGCCCACATCTCGCGCAGCCTGCACGACCCGTTCTGCATCCATGATCGTCAGGATCAGGACCGCGACACGTGGGTTGTCTCGCAGAATTTGTCGCGTGGCTTCCAGGCCGTTGAGGACCGGCATGCCGATGTCAAGAATCGCAACATCGGGGTTCAACTCCTTGGCTTTATCCACTGCCACCTGGCCGTTTTCTGCCTGGCCGCACACTTCCCATCCCCGTTGTGATTCGATGAGCGCAACCAAACCGTGACGCACCACGTCGTGGTCGTCAGCGATTAGAATCCGCAGCCCGGTCATCTAAGCCTGCTCGCTTGCTGAAGAATGGGCGGCTTCGGAAGCAACCAGCAACCCACAATCTGCGCCCGGATCGGTCTCAACGCGGAGAGGAACGATCGCTCTGAGACTCGTTCCCGAGGCATCCGAGTGGATCTCGAGCCTGCCGTTCAGTTCTTGCATTCGCTCGTGCATTCCGGGCAGCCCCACTCCGCCGGCGGGAGCACCCTCGCGCAGGCGGTTCAGCAAATCCTCTGGTATCCCGCAACCGCGATCTTCCACTTCCAGGACCGCGAGTTCGGCCTCGCGCTGAAAACTGATGCTGACCTCATCCGAGCCTGAGTAGCGATGGACGTTGGTTAAGCTTTCCTGCAAAATGCGGAACAGCGCTGTCTCGATCTCGATCGGCATACGCTCGTCCTCCTTGGTCAGGTCCAGTTTGGCGGCAATCCCGCTCCGCTTCGCGAAGCCTTGCACATACCACTCGGCAGCAGCTCTGAAACCGATCTCGTCCAGCAGGGGCGGATGTAGCAGGTGGGACGTTGTCCGGATCTCCTGCAATGCCTGCTCCGCCAACCTATCAATGTCGCCGAGCACGCTTGCGGTGTTTAGATTCCATTCCAGCCTGCGCTGCAGTTCGGCCACCGCCATTTTTAACGCCGCCAGTGTTTGTCCAGTGACGTCATGCAGATCCCGGGCTATCTTGCGTCTCTCCTCGTCCTGCAATTTGAGAAGTTTCTGGGAGAGTTTCTGCAGTGCAAGCGTGCGTTCGACCAGCAGGGACTCAAGTTGAGCCCGGGAAAGGCGACTCCGCAAATAGGCTGAAAGAATCCACATGGAACTCCTCATTTCTTGGGGTAGAGGACAGAGTACTGAACTCAAGGTTCTCACCGAAGGGCTTCGCGGTCTGGTCAAAAATGCTCAACCAACGGCCGATCTCCAAAAGAAGCGCGGCGGGTGGCAAAATCGTCATTTCACCGACTATCGGGTAATGGGCCAAATCCCGGGCAGAAAACCCCCACGCTCCCTCCATCTCCAGGCCCGCACGAAAATACGGAATTGAAACCGCAAAATCAAAAATCCTTGACTTAGGAATTCGAATAGCCTCAACTCAATTCAGGAGCGAAGACGAGTGGTTCTGGCGAAATCATCGCGGCTCTTAAAATGGGCGGAAATCCCCCAAGTTCCCGGCAACCCACACCGTCCCGCCCCCGAAAAAGCGGGCATAAATCATTGTTTCTCAATACTTTACAAATGAGTCTATGTTCTTGAATACTTTACAAGGAACGAACGAAAAACAGCTGTTTTATCGTACTTAAGTGCAATAAATTCAATACTTTGAATGTAAGTAACCTGGAATGAATACTTTGGGCGGAAATTTTTCGTAAATCATTGATTATAAATACATGTTCCAGGAAGCATAGGGGAGGGGGAGGGGGGTACCCACCCAAATCGTAAAGGAATCGGCAAGGAAGCCTCGCACCGGAAGACAAGAACTCTAGGCGCGCCCGCTCCGGGTCTGGAGCGTCTCGCGAGTAGCAGCGCTTAGGCACGCCGTCCTCGCACGTCAGCAGACCCCGGGTGGCATCCAGCATTCCCCCCGAGGGTAAACGGCCCCCGTCTGTAACTTTCGCAGCCGGCAGGAATCCAATGCCGTGTGAGGTGGCGTATGAGTTTTGAGACTGGGAATTTCCTGGATAAGAGTGTTGAGCCCCGCAATTTTCCTGTGGGAAAGATCGCGGTTGTAATCGCGATCATCATGCTTGCAATTACCCTGAACTGGAAGCGCGCGGATGCCTCTGCGGGGCCCGCTCTTCCCGACCCTGCGGTTGATGCTCCGCTTGCAGCCAAATCCGGCACGCAAACGGCAGTTGTAGCCGGCGGTTGCTTCTGGGGAATCCAGGCCGTGTTCCAACATGTCAAAGGAGTCAGGGAAGCTACATCAGGATATTCCGGAGGCTCGGTGGCTTCGCCCGGATACGAGGATGTAAGCAGCGGAACAACCGGTCACGCCGAGTCCGTCAAAATCACCTTCGACCCGTCGCAGGTCTCCTATGGCCAGCTTCTGAAAGTATTCTTCTCGGTAGCTCACGACCCGACCGAACTCAATCGTCAGGGCCCCGATACCGGTACCCAGTATCGATCGGTGATTTTTTACGCGAATGATGAACAGAAGCACATCGCCGAAGCCTACATCGCGCAACTGGAACAAGCCAAATCGTTCCGCAAGAGGATTGTCACGCAGGTCGTTCCGCTGAAAGCGTTCTATGAAGCCGAAGCCTATCACCAGAATTACGCGACGCTCCATCCCGACAATCCTTACATCGCAGTGAACGATGCGCCCAAAGTCGAGCATCTGCGCGAGCAGCTACCAACGCTCTACAAGAAGTGAGTTTCATCAGGGTTGCTGTTTGCCATCACGGCTGGGATGTTGAAGATCGGAGCACTGAAGATCGGAGCACTGAAGATTGGAGCTATCTTAGATGAACCGCAGAAGTTTTCTTGCCAGTTCAGCCGTGTCGGCCATCGGCGCCGTTGCGTGGCTGAGAAGTCCCAGCGCGAGCGTCGCGAAGACGAACTCTTTGGATAACAAAGAGACGGTGACGGTGATTCGCTTTAGCGACGCGGGCCAAAACCTCGGACCCGCGGAAGTACCGAGAGTGCACAAGACTGACGCCGAGTGGAAGCAGCAACTGACGCCCTTGCAGTTCGAGGTCACGCGCAAGCAAGGCACGGAAAGAGCCTTCACCGGCGATACCTACAATCTGCACGACAAGGGTCTTTACCGCTGTATCTGTTGCCAGAACGCCTTATTCAGTTCCGACACCAAGTTTGATTCAGGCACCGGTTGGCCAAGTTTCTGGGCTCCGATCGCGAAAGAGAACATCCGCAAGTCGAGTGACCTGAGCCTGGGCATGACCCGGGATGAAATTTCCTGCACCGAATGTGGAGCCCATCTAGGCCATGTGTTCGACGATGGCCCCAAGCCCACCTACCTGAGGTACTGCATGAACTCCGCTTCATTAAAGTTTGTGAGACATGGATAGTCAGGGAGCAAGAACGCCAGGCGCCGAATCGAGTAGTCTCTCGTTGCCATCCTCTGGCCGCAGATTTCTACGGTAAGGGAAAAGCGCAGTCGGGATGCAAGCCGCCGCCAACGAAGTGCACGATCTCCAGTTGATCTCCTTCGTTCAACCGCGTCTGCGGCCAGCGATCGCGAGGGACGATCTCGCGATTCAGTTCGACGGCTACACGGTCGGGTTTCATCCCAAGCTGTTCCACGAGCGCGCTCAGGGTTTCCGCGGAAGCGGTACGGGATTCGCCATTAATGGTCAGATTCATCGAGGTCTCAAGGGCTGGCTCTCAGCAATCGCAGGTTAACCGGCTTGCCGCAGGAGAAACTTGCGCGTTGCCGTTCGACCGCCGGAAGTGGCCTGCACCAGTACGGAAGAGTCGGGCAATGACTCTTCCGTGACCTGGAAGCTCATTTCGGCCCGACCCTGGGCGTCGGTTAGAACCTGGGCATAATAGGGAGCGGCGCTGGGACGCGCGAACCGAAATGTCAGCCGCGCCCCTGCGACGGGGATGCCCGCTTCGGTCACCTGAAGGTTCATCATCAGCGCACCGTGCGAGTGAACAGATTCGGCATTGGTCCACTGCACATCAAGCTCTTTCACGGAGGCCAGAACATCGGGCGTTTCGCGCTTGTCCAGGACAGAATCAAGACGGCCTTCGCGGATGGCGTCGAGAACCTGGCGATGTAGATCGCGCAGGAGTTTTTCTTTGTACTGGTCTTTGTTTACACCTGCGTTCACGGCGGTCGAGTCCGCCTCAGCGGTGTTCGGTTCGACTGAAGTTGAGTTGATGAACGCAGGATTCCGGCTGACAACTTTCTCTTCCCCCTCGGAGGCGTAGGAAATCGCGCGTTTGCCCACGCATCGGCCGCGGACAAAGACCTGCGTCTGCAGCAACTGATCGCCTTCGCGGGCTTCGCTCTGCACGTGGTAGACAGTGTCTTCGTGGCGAATATCGGTGTTAAAACCGAAGATCATGGGTTTCAGGCTTCCCTTGGCCCTGCCGTGTTGCCGGTACCTAATTAAGCTGCTGTTAAAAATTCTGTCCGATATTTGGTCAAACTCAGTTTGCTTGACAGTACTCACAAGCAAAAACTAATCTAGACGGTTTAGTATTGTGCTTGGCGCGAATTATATATAGCTCTTCCTATGCCCGACAATCATTTTGCCGAATACCTGCCTCTCCTGATGCATTTCGCGATCGCATTGGGCCTGGCAACTGTCATCGTACTGCTCTCACAGTTCGTCGGGCAGCATAAATCCGGCCTCGCCAAGATGTCTCCGTATGAATGCGGCGTTCAGCCCATCGGAGACGCCCGCGGGCGCTTCTCGGTGAAGTTCTACCTGGTAGCCATGCTCTTCATCCTGTTCGATGTGGAAGCGGTCTTCCTTTATCCCTGGGCAGTCATCCTGCGCGAACTGAAGATGTTTGGCTTCTGGGAGATGATGGTGTACATCGGCATCGTCCTGGTGGGCCTGTTCTATGTGTGGAAAAAGGGCGTACTCGACTGGGGCCTCTCGGCGGCGAAGCGGGGAGATGTCTAGTGGCGATCCCTTCCCCGATCACAGATGTCGAGCAACTGAAGTCGCATCCGGCGCTTGGACGCCTCGTGGGCTGGAATGCCGCTGCCGTGCAAGCCGTGAAATTCGATCGAGGCGAACTCACCATCTGGATCGAAAAGGGCTTCATCCGCGAGGTGTGCGCGATTTTGCGCGACGACGCCACTTGCCCATTTAACTACCTGGCCGACCTCACCTGCGTGGACTGGTATCCGTCGGAACCGCGGTTCGAGGTGGTCTACCACCTCCTGTCGATCCCCAGGAAGGAACGCGTACGTCTCAAAGCGCGACTGGATGGTTCCAATCCCGCGATCGAGTCGGTCACGTCGGTCTGGCCGGCGGCAAATAACTACGAACGCGAGGTGTTCGACCTTTTTGGCGTGCGCTTCACCGGGCACCCCGATCTGAAGCGCATTCTGATGCCCGACGACTGGGAAGGCCACCCACTGCGGAAAGATTATCCGGTGGAGGGGTACCGGTAGCCATGCCGAGCAGTCCAGCCACTTTCACGGAAACCGGCGATAAGACACTCGTCCTGAACATGGGGCCGCAGCATCCGTCGACCCACGGAGTGCTGCGCCTGGTGCTTGAGATCGACGGCGAAACGGTGGTCAAACTACGTCCGGAGATTGGCTACCTTCATACCGGCATCGAGAAAACGTGCGAAGCGAAGTTCTACCAGCAGGTTGTTCCGCTCACCGACCGTATCGACTATCTGTGCCCGCTGACCAACAATCTGACGTATTGTCTGGCTGTAGAGAAACTGCTGGGCCTCGAAATTCCTCCGAAGGCGCAGTGGATGCGGGTTCTGATGAACGAACTCACCCGCATTAATTCGCACCTGGTGTGGCTGGGAACGCATGCCATGGACCTGGGAGCGATGACGGTTTTCTTGTATTGCTTCCGGGAACGCGAAGACGTTTTGCGCTTCTTCGAGATGGTGAGCGGCCAGCGCATGATGACTTCGTACTTCCGCATTGGCGGCCTGGCGCTGGAACCACCCCTCGGATTTTTCGAAAAGGTGAAGAAGTTCGCCGACCGCTTTCCCGGCAATGTGGATGAGTACGAAGGGCTGTTGACAGGAAATCCCATTTTCATGATGCGCACCAAGGGGGTGGCCCAGCTTAGCGCGGAGGATGCGATCGCTCTCGGCGCCTGCGGACCTACATTGCGCGCCAGCGGCGTGGACATGGATCTCCGGCGCGATGATCCCTACACGGGCTACCAGAATTTCAAGTTCAAGGTTCCGGTTTCCAACGGATGCGATGTGTTTGCGCGATATGTGTGCCGGGTGCAGGAATTGCGCGAGTCGATTGGCATCGTGCAGCAGGCGCTGGCGGGGATGCCGGAAGGTCCGGTAAAAGCCGATGCGCCAAAAGTCGTGCTTCCCGATCGCGAAAAGATGAAGACACAGATGGAAGCCCTCATTTACCACTTCAAGATCATCACCGAGGGCTTTTCGGTTCCGGAGGGCGAAGTTTACCAGGCGGTGGAATCACCGCGCGGCGAGATGGGCTATTACATTGTCAGCGACGGGACAGCGAAGCCCTATCGCGTGCATATGCGCGGCCCATCCTTCGCGAACCTGCAGGCTCTGGCCAAGATGTGCGAAGGATATTTGATTGCCGACGTCGTGGCCGCCATCGGCAGTATTGATGTTGTGCTGGGAGACATTGACCGGTAGGGAATTGGTAATTTGTGATTTGTAATTTGTAATTGAAAAAGCTCATGACACCCGAGGAATTGCGCGCTCGGACCAAGTTGTTTGCGCTGCGGGTGGTTAAACTATATCGGTCGCTGCCGCGAACGGCCGACGCTCAAGTCATGGGCAAACAGCTTTTGCGGTGCGGAACATCGGTCGCGGCGAACTACCGGGCGTCTTGTCGGGCACGATCCCGAGCCGAATTTGCGGCCCGAATTGGAGCGGTGACAGAAGAGGCCGATGAAAGCGGATTCTGGCTG
>JBEKOW010000177.1:0-9141 GCA_049521375.1 Terriglobales bacterium | reverse complement strand
GGACCGGGAGCGCAGCGTTTATGGGGAGACGTTTCTGCCCCGTATTCACTTCAACTGGAGCGAACTGCGGGGCGCCGAAAATACAAAGTATCACTTCATCGATGCGCCCAAGCCGGAGCTGTATGACCTGGCCAAGGATCCAGGGGAGACGCACAATCTGCTGGGCGAAAAGAAAGCTGTGGCTGAAGAGATGCGCGCGAAGCTGGCGGCGATCATTCGCGACTACGGCGCGGGAAAGGAACTGGCGGAGAAAACAGGACTCGACCCGGCGCTGATGGAGCGGCTGAAATCGCTGGGGTATGCGGCATTTTCAGGTGGCGGAGATTCAGATCGCGACCTTACGATCAGCGGCCGCGGGCTGCCCGATCCGAAGGATCGGATCGAGGCCTACGAAGAATTCTCGGATGCGATGGCGGCGAGCCAGCATGGGCGGTATGAAGAGTCGATTGAAAAGCTGAAGAGCATGATCAAGACCGAGCCGAACTCGGTTCCAGCGCATTACATGCAGGGCCTGAACTACTACCGGCTGAAAAGGTTTCCCGAAGCGGTGCAGGAGTTGGAGAAGACGGTGCAACTGAGTCCAGATTATGCGCTTGCGGTTTTCAATCTGGGGATGGCGCAGGCTCATGCGGGGGAAATTGATGCTGCCATTGCGACTTTACAGCGCGCGCTCGAACTCGACGGCTCGAATTTTGAGGCCGCGTTCAATCTGGGGGTCGCGTATCTGCAAAAGCGCGATCTGGAGTCGGCAGCGGGAGCGTTTCGGAAGTCGGTGACCGCGAACCCGGAGTTTGCGCGCGGACATCGGGCACTGGGAGAGACGCTCCTTTATCAGGGGAAATTGGATGACGCGATCGTGGAGTTGCGGCGAGCCGTAGAAATCGCGCCAGACGAGCCGGACATGCATACTTCCTTGGCCAAGGCTCTGGAGGCGAAAGGGCTGACGGCGGAAGCGGATGAGGAGAGGCGTCGAGCGGGGAATCCGCAGCCAGAATGATGACGACGGCATGAAATTTCGCGGGATGTTGCGGGGACTCACGACGCTGGGGATGGCGATCATGCTCGGCTGCATGGGATTCGGCCAAGTGCCAGACAGCAAGGCGCACGCGGCGGCGAAAGCGGTGGTGCGAAAGCCCGGTGTTAACAAGCCGAACGTTATATTGATCACCATCGATACTTTGCGCGCCGACCATGTGGGGTGCTATGGGGCGCGGGACGTGAAGACTCCTACGCTCGACGGGCTGGCGCGCGATGGAGTGGTCTTCGAGCGGGCAATTTCGCAGGTTCCATTGACGTGGCCTTCGCATGCCGTGATTCTGACCGGCACGTATCCTTTTCAAAATGGAGTGCAGGACTTCACCGGGCAACCGCTTGGGAAGCAGTTTCGATCGGTGGCACAGGCCTTCCAGAAAGCGGGATACTCGACGGGCGCGGTGGTGAGCGCGTTCGTGCTCGACCGAAGTTGGGGGCTGGCGCGCGGCTTTGACTTTTACGACGATGCGTTCTCGGCGAAGACTTTTCAGATAAAAGAAACCGGACTGGTGGATCGACGGGCGGGGGAAAGCGTGGCGCATGCGGTCGCGTGGCTAAATAAAACGTCGACTCTCAAGCGGCCATTTTTTCTCTGGCTGCACCTCTACGATCCGCACAGCCCGTACGACCCGCCAGAACCCTTCCGGACCGAGTACAGCACGCATCTCTACGACGGCGAAATTGCTTATGCCGACCACGAACTGGGCAGCCTGATCGCATGGCTGAAGCAAAATCATTTGTATGATTCTTCTCTTATTGTCATGCTCAGCGATCACGGCGAATCCCTGGGAGAGCATGGGGAAGATGAACACGGATTCTTTGTCTACAACGCCACCGTGCACGTACCCCTCATCGTCAAACCGCCGGCGGGAAGCGGGATTCCGGCTGGGCGCAGGAGCGAGCCAGTAGAAACGGCCGCCGTGGGACCGACCTTGCTGCAAATGGCAGGCGTCGAGGATCCGATTGAGCGGCAATTCCAATCGCCGTCGTTGCTGGCCGGGAAGTTGGAAATGAAGCGGGATGAAAAGCGCGCCGACAATAATCCGGCATATAGCGAAACCTTCTACCCGTTCAGTTCCTTTGGTTGGAGTCCGCTGCATGCGATGGAGAGCACGCGGTTTCACTTCATCGAGGCGCCCAAGCCCGAGCTGTACGACCTGACGAGCGATCCTGGAGAAACGCGCAACATCGCGGGCGACCAGCCGGCCACAGTTGCCGTGTTGCGGGAAAAATTGCAGACGCTGCTCGCGCACAATCCTTTTCGCGGGCAGGAAGGCTACGCCGGAAATCTAAGTCCCGAAGCACAGGACAAATTGCGGGCGCTCGGCTACTTCGGATTTCGTGCCGCAGTTTCTCCCGAGGCCCTCAAGCAGGGTCTGCCCGATCCCAAAGACAAGCTGGGGGAGTTCAACTCGATTCTTAAAGCAGAGGATGCATTTCATCTGGGACACGATGATGAAGCGGATGCGTTGCTGAGGCACATGCAAGAGCAAGATCCGCAGATTTACGTCATCCCGTTTCTGCTCGGAGAGTCGGACTTGCGGCGCGAAAATTGGGACAAGGCGGCAGCGGAGCTGGAACGTTGCCTCACGCTGAATCCCAACTTCGATAATGCGATGACTGGACTGGCGCGCGCTTTGGTGAAGCTGGGGCGTGGAGGCGAAGCGAAAAGCTGGCTCGACAAGGCACTCCAGAGCAATCCCCAAAACTACCGCGCGTGGTACCAGAAAGGCCTGCTCGAAGCAGGCGATCCGGCAGCGGCTGCTTACGAGAAGGCGATTGAGATTCAGCCCAATTTCTCAGCCGGACAGCGCGAGCTCGGCATGCTCTATTTTGGGCAGAAGAAATACGCGGGGGCGGCTCCGCATCTGGAAAAGGCAATCGAGTTGGGACTGGACGATGCGCGACTGCGCAATTTTCTGGGGATCTGCTACAACCACACGGACCGGACGGCAAAGGCTGCCGGGGAGTTTGAACGCGCTATTCAGCTTGATCCGAAACTGGCGGAAGCTCATCTCAACCTAGCATTCGCGCGGCAGTTACTCCATCAAACGAAAGCAGCTCGCGAGGAATACTTGACGGCGTGCAAGCTGGATGCGCAGTTCTGCCAGTACGTACCGAACTAACCCCAAACACTCTCACGATCACGCAAGAAGGGAATCTTCACAACGCGGGAGAAACAGCAGCCCGTCAGCGTTTCGTTCCGGCGCGCAAGCGCTGGGCTTCGGAGCGTTCGTTCTCAGCATCGGCCGTGCGTCCCAGTTGGGTGAAGGCATCTGCCAGAAATGCATGCGGCTCCGGAGACGCGGGCTGCAGTTCGGCAGCTTTGTTTAGCGGCGCGAGAGCCTGTTCGGGACTCCCCGAGAGAGCGAGGGCGCGCCCGAGCAGGAGATGCGCGGCATAATGTCTGGGCCGAAGCTCGGTGACTTTCTGATACGCGATGACGGCGTCAGGGAGCCGGTCGGCGCGCGCGTAGGCGGTAGCGAGGAGGAACAAGGCCTCCGGCCACTGCGGCGAGCGGGAAACAGCGATTTCCAGCTGCGCGATGGCGCCGGGCAGGTCTCCGGTTTCGAACAGGGCAGATCCGAGCTGGAAGCGCGGGTTCGTGAGGTCGGGGCGCATCTCCACAGCCTTGCGCAGCACCGGCACGGCCTTCTCATACTCCTTCAATGACGTCAAAGCGGTGCCGAGCTGAAGGTAGGTGATTGGGAGATTAGGTTCGAGCGCGATCACCTGTTCGAGCAACGGCACCGCCTCCGCAAAGCGCGTATCTTCCTTCGCCATTTCGGCGCGGTGCAATAAATTCACGACCTGAACTTTGTCTTTAGGATCGGCGCCCGTGTCCTTGATGCCGGGCATGCTCGAAGAACTGCTGTCGGTAGCGACGTAACCCAGAGCGTTCAGGCGCTCCTGCAGTCCGGGATCGGGCACGACTTTGGGAGCTTCCTTCGAGGTGCTCGTTTTTTCGCGAAAGGCATCAAGCTGTCCGGCCAGAGTGTGGGTGACCGCCGGCGAAGCCGTCGCCAGATTGTGTTCTTCTTTCGGGTCCGCGGGTTGGTCATAGAGTTCCTCGCGCGGAGCCTGAACGAAAAGATATTTTCCGGTGCGCAGCGATCGGAGCGTGCTCCATCCAAAAGTGCGATGCGGATAGTCGCTTTCGGCGTACGCCGAACGCTCCGGCGACGAGTCGGCGGGCTTGCTTGCCGTCTTCCCGGCGTGCCCCGCCGTGGAGGCAGGCTTCACCAAGGTAAGAAGAGATTCCCCCTGCACTTCCGCCGGCACGGGAATGCCCGCGCTCTCCAGCATGGTGGGCAGCACATCGACTAGGCGGGCGCGGGCGGTAACCCGGGCTCCGGCAGAACGACCGCCGGGCAACTTGAAGAGCAAAGGCACGTGAATCGTCTCGTCGTAGAGAAAAATGCCGTGCGTAGATTCTCCATGCTGGCCCAGCGCTTCGCCGTGGTCGGCCATGACGGCGATCACCGCGTTGTCGTACAGCCCGCGAAAGCGCAGCCAGTCCAGGAACTTGCCGACCGCCGCATCCTCGTAGGCGATCTCACCGTCGTAGGGGGCTGAAGCATATCGCGTCTTGTAGGGCTCGGGAGGATCATACGGGTCATGCGCGTCATAAAGATGCACCCAGATAAAAAATGGCCCGTCGTGATGCTGGGTCAGCCAGTCCAGCGCGCGTCCAATGACCTCGCCGCCGCGGCGTTCAATCGACTGGTAGCGATCTTCTCCGACGTGGCGGCGGTGGAAGCCGGCGTCGTAGGTGTCGAATCCGCGCTCAAAGCCGGGAGCAGAGCGCGTTTCGGGATCAAGGACGAGCGATCCGACAAATGCGGCCGTGTGATATCCGTTGCTGTGAAAGATGTCGGGAGCGTAGGGCAGATCGGCGGCCAGGGGGACTCCAAAATCATTGACCTGATGAAACTGCGGGTAGGTTCCGGTGAGAATCGTGGCGTGCGAGGCCGTGGTCAGCGGCACTTGCGAGTAGGCGCGGGTGAACACCACGGACTGGCGCGCAAGGGCGTCGAGGTTGGGCGTGATGCCGCGCTTCGAGCCGAGGAATCCCATGCGGTCGGCGCGCGTCGTGTCGAGCGTAATCAGGATGACATTGGGCGCGGGCGCAGCGGATAGAGTGCGGCTGGCAAGCAGCAGGATAAACAAGAGACGGCGTGGAAAATGCATGAGTACGAAAAGTCTACCAAATCTATTTTCGCGTGGCTGCCGCCGTAGCGCCCTGCAGCCGCTTCAGCAGGTCGCGCGCCTTCGGCGAAAATGGGGAGTCGGGGAAGTCTTTGAGATAGGTTTCCAGTTGTGTGACTGCGTCGGCTGTTCGTTTCTGCAGCAGGTAGACATTCACCAGCTGAAGATAAGCCTGCGACATTTTGGGATCGAGCTGCAGCGCGCCTTGGAGGCTCCGCTCGGCGAGGTCAAGCCGGCCCGTCTGCGTGTAAGCCGATCCCTGAAGGAACTTGCCGAAGGCGGAGTCGGGCCGCCGGCGAAGTCCCTCGTCGATCTGGCGCAGGGCATCGGCATAATGCTGGGTCAGCACCAGCACGTTGGCGAGATTGAAATATGCCTGCCCATCGTTCTGGTTTGCCTTGAGGGCGGCTTCGAACTGTTGCTGGGCGGCATTGAAATCCCGGCGGCCAAGGTAGATCGCGCCCAGGTTGTTGTGGGCGGGATAGAAGTCGGGGGACAATTCCAGCGCCTTCAGGTAGTGCTGAGTCGCGCTGTCGACATTTCCCTTATGATCGGCGTCCTGGCCCTTGTCAAACTCCTTGAGCGTTTTCTTTGGAAAACGGCTGGAGTACTGGGCCGGATCGACGAGGAAGGGATTGCTGCCCTCGACGCGGCCGGGGATGGGATCCACCTTCGCGGCGGCACGCGGCACCAGCGTAATCTGCACCACGTTGGTGGTGGAAAGCTGGGGATTAAGGTCTGTCGTCTCGCTAGCGGGCTCATAGGCATCGTCATTGACCGTAACTTTGTACCGGCCGGCAAGCAGGCTGTAGAATCCAAAACCTCCTCGATCATCGCAGTACGTGCTCGCGATTGGAGCTCCCCGGACCTCCAAAGAAAGCATGACCGGACGGGAAGGAAAGTCGCCCCTCAAGACTCGGACGCCCCCAGTAATTGATCCGTATGCGTTGGCTTGGCCAGAAAGTTGCTGGGGTATGGCAAAAGAGGCGAGCACCACGAACCGCAACATAACGCATAAGCCTCTGTCCATAGGCCACCCTGACAAGGAGAATAACACCCAAAAGAGAGAAGGGCTTGCTCCCCTGCGGCGGAAACAAGCCCTCGAAGTGTTTCAGTTTTCCTGCTTCCTGCTAGAAGCTGAACTTCAATCCGAACTGCATGTTGCGAGCGTTTAGAGTGCCCGCGGCCTGGCCGAAGTTAGAATCGTAGTACTTGTTGTGTGCTCCCCCGCCCGCGGTTGCGAGGATGAAATTCGCGCGATTGAATACATTGAACGCATTGGCGTCGAACTTCATGTTGACCCTTTCGGTGATCTTGAAGTTTTTAGACAGTGTCATGTCAGCTGCCCAGTTTCCTGGGCCCACGAACGAGTTACGACCCAAATTGCCGGTGCAGCCTAAGCAGGGTGACGAGAAGGTAATCCCGGGGGATGAAGTAACGTAGGTCGTCCCGTTGGCCTGCTGTGTGCTTCCCCATCCGTTTGCCCAAGCGCCGCGGCTCACGCCACCCAGTTTCGAGACGGAGGCGCTTGGCCGGTCGTTTGTGACACCGTTCAGATTGAAGTCGCCCCCAAGGTTCACGCAGGCACCGTCCGAGACGTCCGCTACGGTGCAGCTACCATCAGGAGCCGTACCCGAAAGGTTTGGTTGTTGGGCATTGTAAGGCTCCCAGTGCGCCCCGCTTTGGAACGACCAGATGCCGTTAAGGCTCCAGTCGCCGATAATCGCGCCTTCCGCCCCTTTCAAGTTTTGTCCCGGCAACTGCCAAACATAGTTGACGACCAACCGATGTCGGATGTCGAATTGGGAATCGCCGCGATCTAAGCCCGGGTTTGTCTGGTCCGTGGTGTAACCTTCCCCGGCCGCCGCACCATTTGCCGTGGTGGCGGCATTGTGCCACGACGATCCATCGTCGATGGAATGGCTATACGTGTAATCGACGTTGAAAAGCAGGCCATGGGACATCTGGTGCCTGAGCGACCCCTGAAAAGAGTTGTAGTTAGAGTTGACCGAGTTCTCCCAGTTACGCAAATTGCCGTAGTTCTGGTTCAAGCGCCCCCCGAGACCATTCAAAGTTCGTCCGAAGTTGTCGACCACGCTAGATCCCGGCGGGAGTTCGGAGCCGGGTTCACTATTGATTTGTTCGGCGCGGAACAACTTGTGTCCAGCCGTGCCCACATACTTGATATCAATCACGGTCTTCGGCATGATTTCGCGCTGGATATCGAAGTAGAAGTTATAAACATAGGGGTCGCGAACTCCCTGCGGCATGACAATTCCGGTGTCAAATGCCAGGTTCGGGTTGCTCGGATCCCAGCCATCGATGTTCCCTGCGTTCTGTGCCTGGGAGGCCGGCCCCATATTGCCCGGATTCGAACCCGGCCCCGTGAACATTGGAGCCACGGCAGAATTCTGGTAGCAGTTGCCGGTTGGTGGAGCACCGATGCAGGTGGTTGGCCCGTAGACGATATCTTTGTTTTGCTGCGATACCCCTCCAATAACCTCATTAAATGAGTAGTATGGCAGGTTCCAACGAGAGTTCGAGAGCGGGTTGTAGAGCGTGCCCTCATAGGCGACGCCGAAGCCGCCACGCAACGAGGTTTTACCGTCCCCGAATACATCCCAGGCGAAGCCGAGGCGGGGACCGAAGTTGTTGTGGTCGCCGGCGCCCAAAGTAGCGGAAGGAGAGAAACCACCTGGGCCGCACACGCCCACCAGTTGAGCCAGCAGAATTTGCGACGTCGTGTCGCAACCGGGGCTTCCCGCCGGGACATTGGCGTTGTAAAGCCGATTTAGTAAGCCATTGCTAGGACCAAGAATGATTGAGTTCGGTGTGCTCGGACCGAGTATGAACGTGGTAGCCACATTGGCTTCCTCGTGGTGCCGCTCAAAGAGGTCATAGCGCAGACCGAGGTTAAGAGTCAGGCGCTTGGTAACCTTCCAGTCGTCCTGAAAATAGGTACCAAATTCGATATTCCGGAAGTGACGGGTATTGTCACTGAGCACCGCGCTCGGATTAGGGTTATAGGATGACACGGGGCATGGCGCTTTGCAAATCCCGGGATCCACGCCATTCAGTTGCAGGTAGGGTGCATCCGCCGCAAAGAACACCTGATCGCTAAAATAGTAAGACGGACGCCCTACATTGAAGTCGCTATTCTCGATGTTGCGGCGAAAATCGACACCCACCTTCATATTGTGGTTTCCGCGGCTGATCGAGACCATGTCGGAGTAGGTATAAATGTTGTCTTTGAAGGCCTGAGGGTAGCCGTTATACGAGCCGAATCCGGCCGTCCCATCGGCGAAGCCGATATCCGGCACGCCACCGTGGTTCGGAGTGATCAACATAGCGCTAAGGGCATAACCCGCACGGAACTCGTTGAGGATGGTGGGGCTGAAGGTATGCACAAAGTTCAAAGAACCCTGAGGGAACAAATTGCGCTGTGGGTTGCTGAACCCACGAGTACAAGCCGCGTTGCAGCTCCCAAAAGTGTCCGTGTTACGGTCGTAGTTGTAACTTATAAAGAAGCGATTGTTGGTGCTCCAGTTGTAGTCCAGCCGCAGCGAACCTTCCTTGCCGTTAAAGAGGTTGCCCAAAGTTTGTGTCTGGGTGCCGAAGGTGGCCACGCTGTTTTCTTGGATCGGGGCCGAACGGCCGCCTTGGATCGTCGACGGCTGAATTCCCGGCACGCTGGTGCAGCCATCAGCAGCCATCTGAGCCTGATCCGCCGCAGTCACGCCGAAGATTGACGCCCACTTTTGAGCCATCAACTGAGTGCCGCCAAAATTATTATTCAGGCAAAGGAAGCCGGTGTAGTCCGCGGGCCCGAGAAACGTGCCATTGTACGGATTAGAGGCATTCCAATGTGTCACGTAGGCGTCTGAGCTAGAACCGGGGCCT
>JBEKOW010000176.1:0-9149 GCA_049521375.1 Terriglobales bacterium | reverse complement strand
CTCGTCCATGCTTTTATGCCGTCCTGCAAAAACCCTCGTTCTTCATCCAAGCCTACGCGCGCCAGACGCATGCGGGCCTCGGCCAATTCCTCCTCGGAATCCGCGATCAAGACAGGTTGCGAAGTCAGGCCGACGAGCGTTCCCGCCCATGTGGCAATCTGCCCGGAAAGCGGGATGTTAATGGAACCAGGCACGTGCGCGGCGGCAAACTCGCTGCCCGGACGCACATCCACCGCAAGCCCGCCTTTTTCCAGGAGAGCCTTCAGTTCGCCAGCGGAGATGGGCTTAAGTGCAGGCAATTCCGCCAGAGCAGGCGCGCCCGCGCGATTGATCTGCGCGTCTTGCGGGAAGTATTCCGGCCGGGGTGGCAGATTGGTGGTGAGTTGCTGGACAAACTCGTCACGCGACTTGATCTGGAGCGCGTAGTTGGTCAATCTTTCGGTGCGGATGGTCGACGACCGCGAGGCGCCGAGGTTGCGCCCGCAGAGCGAGCCGGCGCCGTGCCCTGGATAGACGACTACATGGTCGGGAAGCGTGAGGAGCCTATGGTGCAGGGAGTCGTAGAGCATGCCCGCCAGGACATCCGGCGTGAAGGCCTTCGACAAATCGGGACGCCCGACATCGCCCACGAACAACGTGTCGCCGGTCAGAACGGCCCAGGGCTCGGACGATTTTTCTTCGTCGGTCACGACGAGGCAGATGCTCTCCGGCGTGTGGCCCGGCGTCTCAAGAACGGAAACTCTCAACGTCCCCATCTTCAATTCGAAACCATCGCGGACTTCCTGGTGCGACAACGTAGCCCCGCCGTTTGGCCCGATATAAATTGTGGCCCCGGTACGGGCTGCCAGTTCCTTATGCCCGGAGACAAAATCGGCATGCAGGTGCGTCTCAAAGATGTAGCGGATGGTAGCGTTGTGTTTGCTGGCGGCTTCGAGATAGATCTCGACATCGCGTTGCGGGTCCACCACCAGAGCTTCCCCACCCGAAACCAGCAGGTAAGAAGCATGCGCCAGACAGCCCAGATAAAATTGCTCGAAGTACATGTCTTCCTCCATTGAATTAGCGATACAGGAGAGTCAACAATTGCGATTCGGCGGTGACAGGGGAGGGCGCTTTGCGCCTTCGGTAGCGGTCGGCACACAGCAGCTCCGCCAGATCCGCAACCTGGTGTCGAAGTTCGGGAACGGCGATGGTCTCCCACAGATTGCCTTTGCGCAGTGGTCCGAGCGCATATAGAAAGTCTGAGGGAGTGCCTCGGCAATCAAGCACAGCGCCATCGGCAGCGACGTCCAGGCCGAGGGAGAGTTCATCCGCACGCACAAACTTCTTGTCCAAAAGATCGGAGAGCAAGGGGCTGCCAACCCGCCGGTAGTCATTGTCAGGGCCGGTACAATTGACGACTTTGCTCACGCGCAGGCGGATGGTCTGGCGGTCTTTGTCCTTGTACTTGTTCTTGTCCTTGCGGCTGCGATAAGAGATGTCAACGCCAGAGCAGTCTTCGCGATATTCCGTAATGCGGCCGGCGTGCGTCTGAATGCGGCCTTCCTGGATCTGTGCGGCGAGTTCCCGGGCGATAGGCTCGGCGATGCGATGGCGGTGAACGTCCCAGTAGGTCCGGAGATGGCGCAGGAACCGGCGTTGCTCGGTTCGCGGCAGGGACTGCCAGATTTGCTGCGTGACCGGACGCAGCGAATCGATCACAGCACGCCAATCCGAGCCGCGAGCTTCGGCTAGCTTGATTTGCAGCCGGACCATACGCAAGAGTTCACGAACTGTACGCGGATGGTTGCCAAGCCAGGATGAGGGTAGTGGGGTGATGGCTTTGTGACGGTTCGGAAGCAGACCGCGGCGCGAGAGAATGTGAATGTGGCCCTTGAATCCTCGCGCCCGGAGTTCGATGACAACATCTACGCTGGTCAGGCCGGAGCCGATGAGGAGCACGCTATCGTCCTGCTTGAGATCGGAGCAGGCATTCAGCGACCAGGGATTGGGGACAAAGCGGGGACTGTCAGCAGTCTTGCCGGGAAGGAAAAGATCGCCCGGGGGAAAGTGACCGACCGCGAGTACGACTTTGTCGGCGATGACCACCCGGCCGCTTGCCAATCCGATTCTTGCGAAACCCGGCTGACGATGCAAGGAGACGCACTCATCTTGAATACATCGTATTTTTCCGGGATACGCCTGGATGGCAGCTTGAAATTGGGCAGCGATGTAGCGCCCGTACAAGGAACGGGGAAGGAAATCGTCCGGCTTTACATCCGGGCTGTAATTCTGCTCGGCCCATTTCACAAAATGGTCGGGAACGTCGGGATAGGCGCTCATGTTCCTGGCTCGAACATTGAGCAAATGCCCGTCGAATTGCGTCCCGTAGGCCACCCCCCGCCCGGGAACGGGCGATCTCTCAATGAGCACGACCTGATCGCCATCGCCTGCCTTTTGCAGGATCTGAACAGCCAGCATGGCGCCGGTAAATCCGCCGCCAATAATGGCGATGGTGGACTGGAAGGCCTTTTCCGCTTGATTCTTTGAAGTCATGGATGGCATTAATACTCCTATCTCTATTGCACTACTAGACTATGAGCACTCCCCTTACCAAAGAGCGGGACCATCTATTTCAATGGTTTGGCTGGATTCAGGGGGAGGGTGCCGATCCGAAGTGACAGTTTGTTTCATCCCAGGGCAAGATTTTGCCCATCTTTTTATGCCCCACCGGGGGCCGTCACAAGCCCCAGATGCGGTTTGCGCCCACCACCAAACCAAGCGTCAGGCATGCGATCAGGACTTCCCCGAGCGCCCCCACGATGAAAGGCCGCAGGCCCTGTTTGGACATATTGCGAAAATTGGTGCGCAGGCCGACACCGGCAAAAGTCAACAGGAAGGCCCACTTTGAGAGGTTCCCAAGCGAAGCGACCTGACCCTTGCTGAACGTGTGCAGGCCAACCAAGAGCGAAACCAGAAGAAAACCGAGCACGAACTTGGGGAACTTCTTCCACAGGAATGCGGCTTTGTTATTGACCGCCTCCGCCTGGCCTCGTCCCGCCCAGTAAATGGCATAGGCCAGCACGACGAATCCAATCATGGCGTTCCGCGTGGTCTTGGCCAGCACAGCAACCTTGCCGGCGGCGTCGGAGTAGAGTGCGCCCGCAGCGGTGGCCTCGGCCGTATTATCGACCCCCAAGCCGGCCCACAGTCCGTAGGAGACATCGTTCATATGCAGCGCGTGGGCGATCGCGGGAAAGGTGAACAGCGAGAGCGCGCCCAGGGCGAGGATGGCGGCAATCGCGAAGGAGGAATCCTCGTCATCGGCATCGATCGCGCCCTTGGCGGCGATGATGGCGGAAACGCCGCAAACAGAGGAGCCGATGGCGAGCAGCGATGTCAGCTTCGGCTTGAGCTTGAACCAGCGCCCCAGCAGTGTCATGAGCGCCAGTGAAAGAGTGATTTCAATGACAACAAGCCCCAGGCTGATGCCTCCCAGTTTGAGGACGTCAGCCAGCACGAAACGCGCGCCGAGAAGCACAATCCCGAGTTTCAACCAGAACTCATAGGTGGCGATGCCCGGCTGGAACAATTCCGGAATCGAGAGCGTGTTGGAGATAACAAGGCCTATGAGGATCGCCCAAAGGACGTATTCGATGTTAGGGAACGTCCAGTGTTGTGCTTTCGCGTAGGCGTTCACAGAATGCTCGAGGATCTTGCCGGCGTAACCGATTCCAGCGAGGAGGAGCACGCCGGGCACAATCCGCAGTGTATTCAGCAGGCGATTGTCTGACTCTACTTGCGACAAGGATGTTGAAGATGCCATGACCTTTCTCCGTCAAAATGAAATTTGAGTTGCGGTTCGCGTCTTACCAGGGCACGTTCTTGAGAATGTCGAACTTAACCGCGAGTGCGAGCGCAAGCGCGACAATCACGGCCCAGGTGTCCAGCGAGAGCGACGAAACGCCCGACTTGGTATTCCCCATATCGTTCCCCATTTCCTTTCTGTTATGCCCAAAGGCGGTCTGCCAGAGGGTCCCGTGGAGAAATAATAGCCAGACAAGCGCCATATAGTCCACTGTTTTAATAGGGATTATGCACATTCGTTACCTTGGCAATTTCGCAGCCGAGATTGCAAAGGTAGCCCGAGGTCGGAATCTATTGGTATTTACTCTTGTTCACTCCTTCATACGCATTACGAGACCCATCCCTTTCCAGATCATGTTTACTTTCACTTTCTCGTTATAGGGGGCGATCCGCGACCCATTGCTTACTTCCTCCCGTGCGGGTATTGACAGGGCCGCTTCTGAGAGCTAGCCTATGGCGAACAAATGGCGAAATATGCCAATTCGCTTCTGACTTCATTCTCGTGGGCTCCGGAAGACGACGCGGGACCCGATAGTGGCTTTGCGGCGGACAATGCGGCCCGGCCGAATCTGATCGGGATCGCTCGACTGGCGGCGGAGGGGGAGTCGCTGCGGGAGGGGCACAACGTCGAATACTTTTCGCTGGAAGCACGGTCGCTGCTGAGCCGCGTGGTGAGCCAGCGCAATCTTCCTTTCACGTGGGCGATCAATCCTTACCGCGGGTGCGAGTTCGCCTGCAAATACTGCTACGCGCGCTATACGCACGAGTTCATGGAGTTGCGGGGCGGAGCGGATTTCGAACAGAAAATCTTCGTCAAGCAGCAGGCGAAGGACTTGCTGCGCCGTGACCTGAAAAAAGTGAAGCGCGGGGAGCCGATCGCGATTGGAACGGCGACCGATCCGTACCAGCCGGCGGAGCGGAGGTTCGAGGTGACGCGGGCGATTCTGGAGGAACTGGCCCAGCATGCGGGGCTGGAGATCGGGATCGTGACCAAGTCGAACCTGGTCACGCGCGACGCCGAGGTGCTGCGGCGCCTGGCGGAGAAAAACAGTCTGTTTGTGAATATGACGGTGACGACCGTGGATGTGGAACTGGCGAGGAAGCTGGAGCCGCGCGCGCCGCGTCCCGATCTGCGGCTGGAGGCGGTCCGGCAACTGAATCTGGCGGGCGTAGATGCGGGGGTGATCTGCGCCCCGGTGCTGCCGGAGATTACGGATCATCCGCGCGATCTGGAGGCGCTGGTCAAGGCGGCGCGCGAGGCGGGGGCAAAATATATTTATGCGAACCCACTTTTTCTCAAGCCCTGCTCGGCGGCGGTTTTTCTGCCCTTTGTCGCGGAGCACTTCCCTGCCCTGGTGGAAGTCTACCGCGCGCGGTATGCGGAGCGGGCATTTTTGCCGAAGGGATATGGAGAGCGGCTGTCAACGCTGATGGGCGCGTTCCGCCGGAAACATGGGTTTACGGGGAAGCACACGCAAGCGAGCGAGCGGGCGCATCCAGCCTATGAGGAGGAACAGATGGGGCTGTCGTTCGAGTGAAAGCCGCCGGCTTCGTTCGTCATCCACAGAGCGGGCTGAGGCGCGATCGAATTATCTCCTACGGGCGGACGGACGCCCTCCGTTGCGCCGCTGATAGCGCTTTATAATGATCGCTGATCCATGGCCAGCCCACCGCAACCGATTCCTCCGCAAGCGGGCCTGAAAGCGAAAGCGCATACCTTCTGGCGGCGCGTGAGCGATGGATTGGCAGTGCACCAGCTGTGGGGGCAGCTCG
This sequence comes from Terriglobales bacterium, assembly GCA_049521375.1. Taxonomy (GTDB): domain Bacteria; phylum Acidobacteriota; class Terriglobia; order Terriglobales; family Acidobacteriaceae; genus Acidiflorens. The sequence goes on along the minus strand of JBEKOW010000176.1, from coordinate 3,530 downwards.
TCAAGGATGCGCGTTCGAGTTACCGGTTGTACTCGGCCGGACTGATGGAGCGGCAAGAGGGTCAATCGCGGCGGCAGCGCATCTGGTACATGACGAAAGCGCTGTTCTGGGCGATCGTCGAAAAGCTCTCGCCCGCACGCCGCGTGCTGTTGCTGCTGGGACTCGGCTTCCTTTTGTTTTCCGGCGGATTCACCTATGCGGATAAAGCGGGCGACGTTCACGTCCTTGATTTCGACCTGCGGCTGATGGGCGGGCTGCTGATTTTTATCGTGCTGCTGCTGGAGCTGGCGGACCGGGTGGTGATGAAGCGCGACCTGGAGATCGCGAAAGACATTCAGAGCTGGCTATTGCCGGGCGCACCGTTGCAGATCCCAGGATATGCGATTGCCTATGCTACGCGTCCGGCGAATACGGTGGCGGGCGATTATTACGATGTGATCCTGCGGCCGGGGGCCACCACCAGCGAAGACCGCGTGCTGTTCGTGGTGGCGGACGTGGCGGGGAAGAGCATTCCGGCGGCGATGCTGATGGCCACATTCCAGGCCAGCCTGCGGACGCTCTCGTCGAGCCGCGCGCCTCTGGCGCAACTGGTGAACGACCTGAACCGCTATGCGTGTTCGAACAGCCAGGGCGGGGCGCGCTTTACGACAGCGTTCCTGGCGGAACTGGATCCGGCGACGGGGGATCTGGCTTATGTCAATGCGGGGCACAACGTACCCATGCTGCGGCGCAAGTCCGGCAGCGTGGAGCGGCCGGAACTGGGAGGGATTCCGGTCGGGGTGCTGGCGGAAGCGACCTACCAGACAGGAAGCTTCCGGCTGGAGAGCGGGGATTGGCTGGTGATTTTTACCGACGGCGTAGTGGAGGCGGTAAATGCGGGGGGAGAAGAGTACGACGAGCCGCGGCTGGTGCGGATGATCGATCGCGGGTCGGGCGGGGCTCCGGCGGAGCTACTCCGCGGGCTGCTGGCGGACCTGGACGGGTTCGTGGGGAACACTCCACAGCATGATGATATGACGTGTTTGCTGCTGAAGCGGGAGTGATTTCGCGGCTGCTGCCGAGATGTTTTTCACCGCCGAGACGCCGAGAACGCCGGAGAAAAACAATCTTTGATAAGACCTGATTCCCAAGGGGAGGACAGCCGGTGCGAGACAACCAGGCGCTCCTAATCACCTCACAAGCGTTTCTCGGCGTCTCGGCGGTGAAATGGGGAAATCGGCCTTTGCGGATTGGGACGCAAGAAACGGCCAAGTGAGCGTTCCCAAGTGGGATATACCAGGCTCGCTTGGGGCGGCTGACGGGCGGTTTGGGGAGAGCGACAAAGTGGGATGACTGGCAAAATTTGTCATTCCGCATCTCTGAAAGTGTCATACTGGGAACTAAGGATTTGACCGCCGAGGTGACTTCCCTGCACTGGGTTGTTGAAAAGGAAGGGCTTTGTGCGGAAGTACATCTGCCTTCCGTCACTTGGGGCTCTGGCACGAAGAGTGCGATAGTAGGGGCGAGTTGGACATCCAACAAGACAGTCAAACGGAGACGAGGACAATATCAATGCGGAAACAGAAGGGTTTCTCACTTATCGAGCTGCTGATTGTGGTCGCGATCATCCTGATCATCGCCGCAATCGCTATTCCGAACTTGCTGCGCGCCAGAATTGCAGCCAACGAGTCGTCCGCGGTGGCGTCGGTTCGTACCGTTAACACAGCGCAGATCACCTATAACTCCAGTTACTCGTCCGTGGGATATGCTTCCTCGCTGGCGAATCTGGCGGGATCGAGCTGCGCACCGCCAAGCTCCACGAGCGCTTGCCTGATCGATACGCAGCTGGGCAGCGGCAGCAAGAGCGGCTACTCGTTCGGTATCGCCAACACAAGCGGCACGCCGATCTCGGCCTACAACGTCCTTGCAGCCCCTCTGCAGCCGAACCAGAGCGGCGTTCGTTACTTCTGCTCGTTCGCGGATGCGGTTGTTCGCGTCAACGCGACGACGGCCATCACCACCTGCGATTACACGCAGACCCCGATGAACTAAGTTTGAGTTGGCAAAGTACCTGGGGGAGGGTACAAGCCGGAAAAGAAGCAGAGGAGAAATCCTCTGCTTTTTTTTGCGTTCAGAGGCTTTCCGGCGGTAGCGCTTCTCGATCAGGAGAAGCTTTGGGTTGCGGGCGGGAATTGGCGGGACTGAATCTCAGGAGCGCTTACTATCGTAATTCCAATCGGTAAGCGAGCATTGAACTCGAGTAGCTCGCCCCGGTATGTTTCGTATGAGGTCCATTGTTGCCGAGTGAAGTTGAAGGGGTGCGGTGCACGAACCCTTGCCTCACCTGCTTCCACGAAAGAAAAGCGCTTTCTGCCAGAAAGTGTCACCTCGAAGGACAACGGAATGGCAAATGAAGATGCAGGATGGGCTTGGGCTCAGATTCAGGCGGAACAGCAATCACTTACGGGTGGTCTAGAGTCCCTTGTTCCGGCATTAAAAGTGCACTGGAAACAGCGGACTTCAGACGGGGACGAATCCGGGATAGGGGCGACGGGATGAGTCGGGAGCGTGGGTTTTCTCTTATCGAGCTACTGATAGTAGTGGCAATCATCCTGGTGATTGCCGCAATCGCGGTACCCAGCTATTTGAAGGCGCGAATTCAAGCCAATGAATCGGCGGCGATCGGGGGGTTGCGAACCTTGAACGAGGCGCAGGCCACGTATTCGTCGGCCTTCCCGACGGTCGGTTATGCCGGTACGCTGGCGGCCCTGGGAGGAACCAGTTGCGCCCCCTCGAGTCCAAGCAGCGGATGCTTCGTCGATTCGGTCTTGTCAGGCGGTAGCCGCAGCGGATACAGCTACACCATGGGAGGGGTCACCGGGACCCCGAGCGCCACTTACCAGATCACGCTCACTCCGCTGAACCCGGGCTATACGGGCACGCGCTATTTCTGCTCGTTCGCCGATGCAGTAGTGCGCGTCAACGCAACGACAGCCATCACGACCTGCGATAACACGGTGGCGCCACTCAACTAGACTGCGTTGGCCAATGGTGCCCGATTTACCTTGGTAACGTGGGTTGGGCCGTTCTGGCTCAAGCCATCTACTCTTTGCATATAATTCTCTCCATGACACTCCAACCCAAGGGCTTCGCCCTGCACGCATAGTCATGGCTGCAATTGAAATTCTGGATCTGGAAAAAAGTTACCGGGTCGGCTTCTGGCACCAGCGGCCGAAGGTGGCCCTCCGTCCTCTGCGGCTGACGATCAAGGAGGGAGAGGTATTCGGCTTCCTCGGCCCGAACGGCGCAGGCAAGACGACAACCCTGAAACTGCTGATGGGGCTGGTGACTCCTACGGCGGGAACGGCGCGCATTCTGGGAATGGATTACGACGATCCGCGAGTGAAGGCGCAGGTCGGCTTCCTGCCTGAGCAACCGTATTTTTACGACTATCTCACGGGCGAGGAATTGCTCACTTATTACGCACAGCTTTCCGGCGTGCCTGCGAAAGAACGTTCGCGGCGCGTGACCGCCATGCTGGAGCGAGTGGG
>JBEKOW010000175.1:0-9257 GCA_049521375.1 Terriglobales bacterium | reverse complement strand
GGCAACTTCAGTGGATCACACCCTGGGCTTTCAAAAAAGCGTTGATCTTCACGAATGCGTCCTGGTATTGCTCGGGGGTGAATCCGCCATGGCCACCGCCGTGGATTGTCAGCAGCTGATTTTTGACTCCTGCCTGGGTGAGGGCCTGATGCAAACGCACTGCCTGCGAATAGGGCACCACGGGATCGGCATCGCCGTGGACGGTGAAGACGCGAGCATTTCCGGCGTGGATGTAGGCAAGCGGCGAAACTCGTTTGGCGATAGCCACGCGATCGGGCTGGCTGCCGAGCCACATGACCGCGTAGTTCCGGAGATCCGGGCCGGCTAGCAGGTCAGCTACATCGGAGATTCCATACCAGTTGATGATGGCGGCAACTTTAGGGGTTTCGGGTCCAAAACACTGGTTGTCGAGACCGGCGTCGGGTGTGAGCAGGCCGGTGATCAGGGAGAGATGGCCTCCGGCGGAGTGTCCCGTTAGAACGATGCGATTGGTGTCGATGTTGTACTCGGAGGCGTGCTGCACGACCCAGCGCAGGGCGCAGCGGCAGTCCTCGACGGCGGCCGGGGCAGGCGACGCGCTCGCCATGCGGTATTCGACATTGACGACGTTCCATCCCATCTGGATATAGGGGAGAAACTGCAGAGTGGCGCCGGTGCGGTCGCCGAAAATCCAACCGCCGCCGTGGATATAAATAAGAGTGGGAGCGGGTTCTTTTGTGTTTTGCTTCTGCCAGACATCCAGCTTTAACTGAGAGGTATTGGCAACGCCGTAGACGCGGTCGGGATAAATCAGGTAATCGGCTGCCGCTCTGGCGGCCCAGTCGGCCGACTCGGAGAGCTGGGCATGGCAAATCGACGATAGCAACAGTAATGGGAGAAGAACGAGCTTTAATTTTGTCAGATTCAACTTTTTCAATTTCAGCTCCGTCAATTTCGAGTCGGCAATTTTTGAATTCATCGTCACTGCTCCAGGAGCAACGGGATTGCGCCCAGCAGGCCCGCGTTATTTCCGAGCGCTGCGGCTCTCACTCTTACTTTGCCCCACGGGGTCCAGGTGTGTTTTTCCACGTAAGCTTGGACGAATGGAATAATGATGTCGGCGCTTTTCATGACGCCTCCACCGTAGACTACGATCTCGGGATCGTAGGCGTGGACCAGTCCGGTGGTGCTGGCCGCCCAAATCTGAAGACAGCGATCGCGCAATGTGAGGGAGACCGTGTCGCCGTTTTTCGCGTAGCGGAAAAGCTTTTCGAAATTCACAGGCTCATCTTGACCGAGGGCGCTCTCAGCGTATCCGGGCCAGTCGCGGGCCACGAGCGGAATGGACCAGCCGGCGGCCTCAGCTTCGGGGCATCCGATGTTGCCACAGGTACAGGTGCGGCCGTTGAAGAGCACGGGCAGATGGCCGCCGAGGCATCCTCCCTGCGCGTGTTTGCCAAGAATGAGTTTTCCGCCGATCATGGCGGCTCCGCCGATGCCGGTTCCGAGAGTGGTCATGACGATGTCGTCAAAGCCACGGGCCGCTCCGGCATAGCGCTCGCCGAGTAGGGCCATGCGGGCGTCGTTTTCGATTCGCAAGGGTATGCCGAACGCCTGTTTGCACCAGGCGACAAAATCGATGCCGACCGCATCGTCGTACTTCTGGTTGGTGGAGACTATGCGTCCAATGCGGGAATCCGCGAGTCCGCAAAAACTGAACCCGAGCCCGGCGCAATCTTTGGCGTTAACGCCAGTTTTTTGCAAGAGGCTGTGGAAGGTCTGCACAAATAAGGGCAGAACCGGCTTCAGGCCCTGGGTGCCGTCGGTGCTGACGACTTGCTCGGCCAGGATGGCGCGATCGTCAAGAACAGCGCAGGTGGCGTGAGTGCCGCCGAGATCGATAGCCAGTGCTTTCATGCTCCTCCTAGACCCATCGGCTGGCGCTCGCCAGAACAAATACCGCCAAGACCAGCACCACCACTCCGGCCGCCTGGATGCGCAGAGGCTGCTTGCCACTGCCATTCCATTCTCCGGTGGCGAAACCCAGAATGCTGGCGGTAATGACAATCAGCGACATGAACAAAGGCCAGCCCAGGATGGTTCCCCAGCTTCCGAGTTTGCCGGTTGCGATACCGTAAAGCGCCGTGCTCGCGAACCAGAAAAACGCCATGATGGCCGCGAGGAGCCAATAATGCGCCGTTCCCGGACGACCATAACGGTCGGTTGTTTTGTTCTTGCCCAGAAGATAAACACAGTATGCAAAATTCGGAATCGATCCCGCGAGCATGAGCGGCAACCAGACGGCATTCCCAGCCCAGACATCGGCGGCACCATGGCGCCTGGCGGCATCGAGAAGGGGGCCACCGAACGCCAGCCCGAAGTTCACGAGCGCGGCTCCGAAGCCGCAGAGGATCGCACAGGCCAAACCTCGACTCATATTTGACCTGGGACGCCCCTCGCTCGCTGCCAATATGTGTTCGCGGCGGCGGCCGGCGATGGCGCAGATCGTTACTCCGACGATGACCAGCGCGACCCCGGCAAAAGTGAAAAGACCGCTGGTGGCGAGGAGTTTTTCGGGATGCAGGCGAACCAGCGGAATCACACTGCCCACGGCAGCGGAGATCCCGAGCACGATTGAAAAGGTGAGTGCGATTCCGATCGAGTCCACGGCGAGACCGAACAGAACCTGCGCAATGCCCCATCCCGCGCCGAACACGGCAACTGTTATTACGAGCGTAGTTGCGACTTCTCCATAGAGTTTGGCGAGATGCGGGATGGTGGCGAAGGCGGCCAGCGGCGGAAAGATTACGAGCGCAAACAGAGTCCAGACCAGCCAGGTGTTTTCCCAACTCCAGTTGCGGGTAAACTTCATGGGCAAAGTGAAGCTCGCGTTCATCACGCCTGCAACCAGCAGTATCAGGAAGCCCACACCGGCTTGGTCCATGTTTTCTCCAGTTCCTGTTCGCAAAGGCTCAGCTATTGGTGGAAACTATTCGCCAAACGGCTGCCGGCTAACCCCACTTCAATCTCCTGAGTCCGGCGGCCTGCAGTTCCAGATGCTCTCCTCGTTGTTCGGTCACGAAGATCCTATCTTTCGTGATTTGAATGTCGCGGATGGCGCGCCATTCGGGACTCACCTGAGAGAGAAACGCCATGTACGATACGGTCAACTTCGATTTTGCGGGGATTCGCCGAAATGTGGGCGTGTCGAATAACGGTCCGCGCGCAAACGTTTCTTCCCTTCCCACGGGCATCGGCGTGGAACTGAACTCCAGGCCACGGGCGCGCGTCTTCCCATTCCAGGGAGAACCCAGACGGGCAGCGTTCTCTTCCCAAACGGCGACCCAAGGGAAGTCCGCACGGCGAAAGCAGTAACCGAGCAGAAGGCCGAGCTTCCAGTTCAGGGCAGCGACAAATCCGAATTCGCGCTGGGGGTCGAGCAGCACGGCTACCACAAAGCCCTTGCCGTCGCGCGCAAACGGGCGCGAGAGATCCACGTTACCGCCTTCGATGTCCGGCGCCTGGGGCCAGACAAATTCCTGGTTATCTCGCAGCAGGCTTGCTCCTTCATAGCCGTGGGGCCACGTAATCGCTCGATTCCCAGACAATGCAACCAAGCTTTCGTCCGGATGCAGAAGGGGTGCCCCGAGAGTGACGTGCTGCGTCCAGTGAAACAAGTGGTCCTGGGCTCGTTCATTGGTTAGACATTCCTGAACGTAGACTACCGACTCATCACGACGCAGACGAAGTTCGCGCTCGAACCGAAGGCCGGCGGCGGGCAAACGCACGTCCAGTGAAAGCCGGGCTTCTGCAGGGCTCTGCCTGGATTCGAGGACGCGCCAGCGGGAGTTCGCGGCCTCGCCATGGAGCGCCAGTCCCTGGGCGGCTTCTGCCTCGGACGGGCCTCCGAAATAATCTACACATACAGCGTGGCCGGTGAACGAGGCCAGAAACCTTCCGACCGGCGCCGGTCCGTATTTGCGAAAATTCTCACGAAGGCTTTTGTGGAACTGGTCCGGATCCATAGTGGCCCAGGGAACTTCCCACAAGGCATTCACGGAGCCAGGCGGATCGACGAGACGAAACTCGGCAATGTGCCCGCCGCCGGTAAGCGCGGTCAGTTGCACGCTACCGTTCGTCAGGCAATACGCCGGGCGGTTGCGCCATTTCGTTTTCGTCGAGGATGGACGGCGTGTCTTCATCGGCTAACCGCGGATCCTTTATCAATCGAAAAACGTATGTACACTTCTAACTCCTGGTGGCCGCGCCAGTGCCACTTTCCTGAAAACCCATGCCACCGGTCGGGACGAGCATGCCGCCGTCGACCATCAAAGCGGCTCCGGTAATGAACGAAGCCCAATCGCTGGCGAGAAATGCAATCGCCGACGCGACCTCTTCGGGCCTGCCCATGCGGCCCAGGGCGTGCATGCGATCGCAGGTCGCCAGAACTTTCTGCGGATTGGCGTCGAGGTCGGCGGCCCAGCGCAGCATGGGAGTATCGATCGCGCCCGGGCAAACGCAATTCACGCGAATGTTCTGCTGCGCGTAATCGAGAGACATGGCGCGCACGAGCCCGAGCAGAGCGTGCTTGGCGGTAACGTACGCGGCCGAATTGCCGACGGCGGTGAAGCACTGCACGGAACCCACAACGACGATGGCTCCGCCGCCGCGCTGCTTCATGCTCGGGACCACATGCTTGGCGGTGTGGAAACAGCCTTTGAGGTTTACGGCCATGACCTCGTCCCACAATTCCTCGGTGGTGCTGACGACGTCTCCATAGCGCTGAATGCCGGCATTGCTGACCAGCACATCGATTCCACCAAAGTCACGGATGACGCTGGCAACCGCCTGCTCGACTTCGGCGGGCGCTCCCACGTTGCAAGCGTAGGATTCAACGCGAGTGGTTTTGTCTGCGTCTTTGGCGAGCGCCTGCGCCGTTTTTTTTGCGGCGTCGGGGTTGACGTCGAGAATCGCAACCACCGCCCCTAGCTCGGCAAACTTGCGAGCGGCGGCCTCACCGATGCCCATCGCACCGCCAGTTACGACGACGACTTTATCCCTGAAGTTGATGCTCATAGAAGCGCCTCACTTTGAGTTGGATGATCCCTCAGGGAAATCCGGCGTGGTTCGTAATCGCAGGGTCACGATTTCGAACGGTTTGAGTTCAAGCTGGAAACTGCGCAGATCACTTCCGGGTCTGAGTTCCTGCAGATTATCCTCGAGCAGCGAACAGCGCCACACCTGGTCCATCTTCAGATACGCACTGCGAATCTCCGCGGACTGCAGTTTGCCGGATGTTTCCACGAGACGCAGAATGCTGCCAGGGCCGTCTTCAGCCAGCTTCCAGGTTTCGACCACAACCGACGGGTTGTTGACTTCGAGCAGACTCGCTGCACCGGCCGACAATTTTCCGGCTGCGCGGGAGGCACTCACCTGATCGACTTCGAACGGAGTCATCGCCTCGTTTCCCAGGCGGCTCAACTCCGCGGGATCAAGGGATCGCCGGCTCACGAGACTGTAGCGGAAGGTGAAGTCTCCGCCTTGCTGGGGCGCGAAATTCGTGCCCCAATAGTTGGTCATCAACCACGAGAAGATCGCGGGTGACCTGGGAACGAATTTCGTTGGCCAGTTGCCGCGCACGATGTCGCCAAAAGCAACCAGAGGCGCATCGTGCGGGATGACGGCGGCCATGAATCCGCTGTCATGCACGGCGGCCCAATGTTGCACGGCATACCACTCGCGGCTTCCACCAGGCAGTTCGTCGGTCGCGGGGTTGACCCATCCATTCTGCGTGTCGTACGCGAAATCGGGATTAGTGGCGGCGAACGGAAACGCGATGTACACCGCTTCCTTGTTGATCGTCGCCTCTTTGCGCAGATGATAGGCGAGGTCAATCTGCTTCTTTGCATCGTACATCGTAATTTCGAGAACAATTCCGGGCGAGTTCGGAGCGGAGCCCTCCATCGTGATGATGGTCCCAAACGGTACGCGTTTCGCTGCGATGACCCGACCGTGACTGGCCGCGGCCACCGACAGCGACGGGGGTTTGAGCGTCGCGCCGTAGCGATAGAGGCTGTTGTTGGGCATATCGTCGGCGCCGGTCACGTACAGATACGCTCCAAAACCGAAGGAGCTGGCAGAGTCTACCAGTTCACGGCTGAGTTCTTTATCCCAAATTTTGGCGATGGTGGCCGTGGATGGGTCTACGGTGATGCGGTAGTAGGAATTTTCAAAAGTGCTTCCAGCTGGATTATTTTCAGTAACGGCTTTGAGCGCAGAATCCGAGGCTTGGCCATCCGCCACGTTTCGTAACGCGAACAGTTTGTAGCCGAGTCCCGGAACGTTGTCGGCTGTAAAGCGGACGCGACGGTATCCTCCGCCGAAACCCGGTAGGGGATGGGACGGAGTCTTGCCGATGCTCACGGTTTCGTAGGGAACGGGCTTGCCGGTAGTCGCGTCGAAAATGATCTGGCCATCCTGCAGATCGAAGCTCACCAGTCCGTTGCGACGCCAGTTCAGAGAATTGAAGACCACGACGGACGCATCTTTTGGGCCGAGGAAAGATTCGAACTGCGCCCAACTCCGTTGCAGGGATTCGGTGATCTCGCGCGCGGCTTCGGTGGTACGAGCGCCCTTGAGGGCAATCTGCGTTTCAGTCTGTTCGTGCTCGGGCTGGGTCGTGGCTCCTACATAGGTCCAGGTGTGCTCGTCGAAGAGCAGCATGTTGTTCCAGGCTTGCGCGAGGACGCGGCGGTCGGGAGTGAGATCCGGATTCAGAAGCGCGGGGATGGTGGCCAGTTTCTCCGCAGACTGGATACGCTGCTGATTCTGACGATGCAGCGCGGTGTGTTTGCTATCAGAGCCGAAGCCGTCTTCCCAGTAGGGCCCGAGATCGCCGCGATAGACGGGGATATCGGATCGGAATTGCTTTTCGATCTCGGCCATGGCGTCGGCGAAATTGGAGTACTGCAGACGCGGCCATGCGTATTGCTTCTGCCACTCACCCCGCAGGTAGGCTTGCTCTTTGCTGAGAACGGTGTTTTCGAGCTGCGTGCCAAAGATGATGGCGGCGTTTGCCTTGTAGCGCTGACCGGAATAGGCCTGTAAAAAAACGGGGAGCGAATCGCGCACTGCGGGCAAGCGGGGCGGCGTTCCAAACAGCGTCGCGGTTTGCAGATAAGCGCGCGAGTACCACATGAGCACCCGGCCTCCGTCAGGGCCTTCCCAATAGAAAGGAGACTTCTCATTCCAACGCGCCTGGAGCAGGACCGGAGCGCGCCAGGAGTTGGCGGCGGCAGCAAAATACTTGACGCCGGCATTATGAAGAACGGACGCGTAAGACCAGGAATAAGACGGGACATCGGTAATGTGCGCCGCTCCCAGCGTGAGATCGTGCTGACGGGCGAATGCATGGGAGTCGTAGAGCGAGCGGGCCAGGCCTTCCAAAGACGCAACGCCGGTGTGCTGGTTAGCAAACTGCGGAGGCACGGTAATTTTGCCTTCCTTGATCAAGCGCAGCAGTTCGGCGTTTCGCCCCGGCGAGCGGCCGTGCATGAACTGATCGACAACCCAGTAACCGTCGATGGTCCAGCGGAAGTCAGGCACATCTTTGATCAAGTCAATCACGCCGTCCAGCGACTGGGAATGCAGCTCACCGACCTTGGCTGCGTAATCGGTAAAACCTATATCGAGATGCTCGTGCGGAACGATGAAGAGAGTCCATTTCTTGGCGGCGACAAGATCGAGCGGAAATTTGCGCGTTCCGGTTGCGGTGCTGATTTCCAAAGCGGCAGACGATGTTCCCTGCCACTCGGGAAGTTCAAAAACAATCAGGTTCTCGCCAAATGTGTTTTTCGACTGGATGTGCTGCCGGTATTCTTTGCTTCCGATGCGAAGCGCAACCTGGAACTCCGAGGGCATGGCGGCGAATGACAGATACGCTTCGACGACTTCGGAGAGCCCGGCGGGCGCGCTTTTGTAGAAAATGGTCGGACGCACATCGGCGGCGATGGCATCGCTCGCGTAGGTTGCGGCGGGATCCTGAGTGAGTTCAAGCGCGTCGTAGACCAGGCCGGTGTGTCCCAGGGCGATCGATCCGAGCGAATTTTCTACGGTTGCGGGATCGTCGAGCGCGGTGAGCACGAGGTGGTTGCCGGTCTTCTCAAACCACGCTGCGGGCAGGTCGATCGTCTTGCTGTCGGCGGAAGTCTGCGGAACGAATGTGCCTTCCCAGTCTCCGGCGCCGTAGTCGAGTTGCGGGTGGAAATAGAAAATTCCTGTATGGCCGTTCAGATCCAGGCGCAGGTGGGAAAGGCGCGGAGTTTCATAGAGGATCGCGATTTTCAGGCAGAAGACGCCAGTCGGTGGGGCCGTCAAGTCGAAGAGGATGGTGAATGGATGCTCACGGGCTCCGGCCATTCCGTTCGCGTTGCCGGGCTGAAAACGCTGCCAGTCTTCATTGTCTTTACTTTGGCCGACACGATAGACCGGATCGAATTTTGGATCGGCGTAGTCAGCGGAGCTGGAACGGAATTCTGCGGAGGCGCGATCGAACTCACCAATTCGCCAAATTGTGCGCTCCTGCCCCCGGGAAAGGCCGGGGATGCACGCGATCCCAAGCATCAGCAAAAGCCACGGTGTGCGTCGTTTCATCAGGTTCCCGTTCAGACTTCCCGTTTAGACCGAGGCGGCGACAACCATTACCACTTGGGTTGACACGTGATGACTCCAGGCCGATGCGGGTCTTCGATCCACGATCCCATTGCGCGCTTCTTCGAAAGTTCGTGATACTTCGCGAGTTTGTCGCGATCAAGTTTCACGCCCAGACCCGGCCCGGCAGGGACTCGCATCTTTCCGTTGGCAAACTTGAGCTTGCCTCCCGCAATAATGTCGTCGGTGAGGTGGTGGTAGTGCGAGTCGGGCGCGGCAATGAGATTGGGCAGGGACGCGGCCAGATGCAGCATGGCAGCCTGCGAGACGCCGAATTCGGCTCCGCTATGCATACCGACATCGACGCCCATGGCTTCGCAGAGCTGGCCGGCGAGCCGCGCGCGGGCGATGCCTCCGTACCAGTGCGGATCGAGGAGCACGACGTCGAGCATGTTCATGACGGCGTTCGGAACGAGATCTTCGAAGGCGAACACCGACATGTTGGACGCGAGAGTAATCCAGGGAGCTTTGGCATTGACTCGCGCCATGGCCCGCATGCCCCAGACCGGATCTTCGAGGTATTCGACATCGTAATCATGCAACTTGCGCGCCACGCGGACGGCGGTTGT
>JBEKOW010000174.1:0-9308 GCA_049521375.1 Terriglobales bacterium | reverse complement strand
GCCATGGCGCGGAGGCGAATCACTCCGGTGGTGGTTTCTTCGGTGCCACCAATCACGTATTCGAGTTCGGCCGTGCGCTTGGTGTGGAGAATGCCGACGAGATCGGCGCCGTCGTCCATGGTGATCTGCGGGCGGTGATCGAGGGCCGCCATGATGTGGGAATAGTAGGAATCGTTGTCCTCGCCCTTGATGGCGAAGACGGGAATGTTGTAGTCGCGGACCAGGCTCGCGGCTACGTCATCCTGGGTGGAGAGAGGGTTGGAGGCGCACAATGCGACGTCGGCTCCGCCATCGCGCAGGCAGACCATCAGGTTCGCGGTCTCGGCGGTGACGTGCAGGCAGGCCGAAATGCGGATGCCTTTCAGGGGCTGGTTCTTGATGAATTCCTTGCGGATGATCTGCAGCACCTTCATGGACTGGTTTGCCCACTCGATGCGTTTCTTGCCCAGATCGGCGAGTTCGAAATTTTTGATATCGCTGGTAATCGATGTCGTGGCCATTTTTCTCCTATGCCGGGACGATTGCGTTGGAAGTCAGAAGTTAGAAGTCAGATTGCAGAAGTGAAAAGCCCAAGGTTTTACTTCTGCAATCCAACTCCTGCAATCTGACTTCTTATTTTCTTGCGCCTACTGGTTCTTGATGTTTTAAGCCCGCCTCGGATGCCAGTTTTGCGGCCTTGTCGGTTTTTTCCCAGGTGAAATCGGGATCGTTGCGGCCGAAATGGCCGTAGGCGGCGGTTTTGCGATAGATGGGGCGGCGCAGGTTCAGAGAATCCATGATGCCGCGCGGAGTCAGATTGAAGTTGGCGCGAACGAGATCCGGAATCAGATTGACGTCGACCTTCTCGGTTCCGAAGGTGTCGACGAGAACGCTGACCGGCTCGGCGACGCCGATGGCGTAAGCGAGTTGAACTTCGCAGCGCTCCGCGAGTCCGGCGGCGACGATGTTCTTGGCGATGTAGCGCGCCATATAGGCGGCTGAACGGTCAACCTTGGTCGGATCCTTGCCGCTGAAAGCGCCGCCGCCGTGACGGCCCATGCCTCCGTAGGTGTCGACGATGATCTTGCGGCCGGTGAGGCCGGAATCTCCCATCGGACCGCCGATGACGAAACGGCCGGTGGGGTTGATGTGGTACTTGGTGTCTTCGTCGAGCAGGTTGGCGGGAATCACCGCCTGGATGACGTTCTTCAAAATGTCGGCGCGAAGCTGATCGTTGCCGACGGTCTCGGCGTGCTGGGTGGAAATGACAACGGCATCGACGCGCTTTACCTTGCCGGGCGCGGAATATTCCACGGTGACTTGCGATTTGCCATCGGGACGGAGGTAAGGGCAGGTGCCATTCTTGCGGACTTCGGAAAGCTTGAGGCAGAGCTTGTGGGCCAGCGAAATAGGCAGCGGCATCAGTTCGGGGGTCTCATTGCAGGCGTAGCCGAACATCATTCCCTGATCGCCGGCGCCGCCGGTGTCGACGCCCATGGCGATATCGCCCGACTGCTTGTTGATGCTGGAGATTACGGCGCAGGTGTTGGAGTCGAAACCGTAGAGGGCGTTGTCGTAGCCGATGGATTGCACGACTCCACGGACGAGGTTTTGAAAATCCACATAGGCTTTAGTGGTGATTTCGCCGGCGATGACGACCAGGCCGGTGCAGGTCATGGTCTCACAGGCGACGCGGCTGGTGGAATCCTCTTGCAGGCAGGCGTCAAGGATGGCGTCGGAAATCTGGTCGGCAATCTTGTCGGGGTGGCCTTCGGTCACGGACTCAGAGGTAAAAAGAATACGATTCTTTGCTGGCAATCTGCTGTCTCCTCAAGAACGACTGCGAGCCTATGTGTGCTAAGGAGGGCTTAATCTACGCCGCAGGCTCTCAACCGGGGTTTAGGTTATCTATCCTAAAAACGGTACCAGAGATGGCCCGCCAGCGCAACGAATTTGGGCCAGCGGGAAGCCGTCGCCATTGAGTGGAAAGAGGCCGCATTGAATGGGGCCCTTGGGACGGTAAAGGGAAGAAAAGAAAGAATTAAATTCTGCTTTCTCCTACGGCGAAGGGGGCGAAGCGAGGGCATTGGGTAACAGTCCAGTAGGGCCAATCGTAACGGTCTTTACCTGGCCTTCATCTCCGCCGACTTCCAGTTTTTTTCCATTGAGGAGGAAATCGACGCCGGCGGCATTGCCAACCTTGATCACCACCTCTTTTCGGCCGTGGAAAGTGCGCTCGCTATGGGGTGGCAGGGTTGCCGAGGGAGTGGGCCTGCCATCCACCACACTCGACATCCAGCTTTCCTCGCGGGTACGAACGAGAATTGTGAATTCGCCGGGGGCCGGGGTTGCGTTGGTTTCGGCTTTAGCGGGAGAACTCTGTGTGGAAGTCGCCGATGGTTGCTCGCCGGGTGATTTGGCGGGGATCGGCTCGGAGTTCGGGGCTGCGCTCACGGGCGAAGACTGGGCCGCAGCGGTGTTGGGCGGGACGGCCGTAGTGTCGGGCGAGGATGGCGCCGGGGCCGATTCGGGGGCGGACCTGGCCGGGGCGTGCGCTGCGATGCGCTCCTGCTCGCGGTGTCGGTGGCTCCAAAGCGAAAGCGCCAGCGCAACGGCGAGAAGGATGACAGCAAACACTCCCCATGGTAGTGGCCGGGAGGGAGTGTCGGAGATGGCTTCAAGACGGCTGATTCTTTCTTCATTTTCGCGGACGATGTTCTCGCGGGAATTGTCGCGGCCACTGGCGTCGGGGCCGACAGGAAGGGCTTCGCCCGAGGCTTGTAAATATTCGGCGACGGCCTGATCCTCATCGAGGCCGACCATGCGGGCGTAGGCGCGGACAAAGCCCTTGTTGAAAATGCCTCCGGGAAGCTGGTTGAATTTTTCTTCTTCGAGGGCCTGGAGCATGCGCGTGCCGATCTTGGTGGAGGCGGAAATCTCCTCCAGGGAGATGTTGCGTTTTTCGCGTTCCAGTTTGAGGTTCTCGCCGAATGAAGGCAAAACCAGTCTCCTGCGGGCAACCGATGACGGCGGCAATTTTACTCTTAAGGACGAACAATAATAAGGCATGTGGGTTCATTGGGGCGGTGATGATGATTTCGAGGAGCGGATGAAGGTGCGTCGCCCTTTCCAGCGCGGATAACCGGGAGGGTCCGAGTGTCATCAAAGAGACCGGAAAGAAGCCGACGAAAAAGGACCTCATGACCCGACTGCGACATGTGCCGACACTTGTTCTTCTGGCTGTGCTGGTGGGATGCGTCCAGAAACAGAGCCCGCAGCAGCTGAAGGAGGAGACCGCGGAAGCGACCGCCACGGCCAAGAGCGATGCCAAGGCGGTGGCGGAGGGAATCCGCGAGGGCTGGGACCGCAACAGGCCCCTTGATCTGAATACAGCCACGCGGGAGCAGTTGGTGAGCCTGCCAGGCATAAACGGGGCGGAAGCGGAGCGGGTAATCGCGGGGCGGCCTTACAACGAACCTGGCGACCTGGTAGTACGGCGCATCCTGTCGAAGACCGAGTATGACCGAATTGCCGATAGGGTCACGGCCAAACGATGACTCTTCGCGACATAGCCTCAATTTGCGGCTTGTAATACCCGACTCGCCGCGACTATTTTGAATACTTAACCCCAAGGGTGCTCTGGTTGACTGTCGCGGGGATCTGTTCGCGCGAGCACGGGGAGAATTCCACGACGCGTGATCCCAGAATTTCAATCGAATAGGGGCACTTCGACTCCGCCAGAGCGTCACTTTTGTGAGGCTCTGACTCCGCCCAGGATGACTTCGGTTCCAGGTCAGTGGGTGAAGAGGTGAAAAAAGTCACAGACTCGTAGGATGACCAGGTTCCGGTTGCGCCGCGGTAACGCCGTCCCTGCGACAGTCCACTAGCCCATGGCGAGATGCCCCGCGACAAGCTCATGGCATGCTCTCGGGGATTGCCGGCGAGGCGCCGAGAGCTAATATCACGGCCGGACTCCGCGGTTGGCGCCGCAGGTACCCGTTACCATCGTTCGTTGCCCGCCGGGCGCGGCGAAACCTATAATTTTGTAATTCCCACCCGCCACGAGGAGTTGATGCCAGAGGCCGCGGGCACGTCCCCAATTCGCCTGTCGCAAGAGTTGACGATCTTCCACGATGTCGCCAAGGCGTTGACCTCGTCACTCAACCTGGATTCCATTCTGCAAACCATCATGGAAAAGATGGCGGAATACTTTCGTCCGGACACGTGGTCGCTGCTCATGGTGGATGAAGAAAAAGATGAACTGTATTTTGCAATCGCGGTGGGCGCGGCGGCCGAGGTGCTGGCAAAGGCCCGGCTCAAGCTGGGAGAGGGAATTGCCGGGTGGGTGGCCAAGCACGGGCAGCCGCTGATCGTGCCCGATGTGCAGGCGGATGAGCGCTTCTCGTCGCGGCTGGACGAAATGACGCAGTTGCAGACACGCTCGGTGATCTGCGTGCCGCTGCGGTCGAAACACCGCGTGCTGGGCGTGATCCAGTTGATCAATGCGAACGTGGGGCTGAGCGAGCAGGAGATGTTTTTTCTGCAGGCTCTTTGCGACTATGCGGCGATCTCCATTGAAAACGCGCGTTCGGTCGAGAAGATTCAAGAGCTCACTATCACCGACGATTGCACGGGCCTGTTCAATGCGCGGCATCTTTATAAGACGCTCGAAACCGAGGTCTACCGGTCGGCGCGTTTTGGCTACCAGTTCAGCGTGATCTTCATCGACCTCGACCACTTCAAGGCCGTCAACGATACGCATGGGCACCTGGTGGGAAGCCGGTTGCTGGCCGAAATCGGGTATCTGATCAAGGCGCAACTGCGGCTGATCGATTTTGCGTTCCGCTATGGCGGAGACGAATTCGTCGTGCTGTTGCCGCAAACGAGCAAGGATCAGGCGGTGGTGGTAGCGCGGCGCCTGCAGGATTCGATGCGCACGGGAAACTTCTGCAGCGAGCAGGGACTGAATCTGAATGTGCGCGCCAGCATGGGGCTGGCGACGTTTCCGCACGACGCCCAGACGCCGCACGATATTATCCGGCAGGCCGACGAGATGATGTACGTGGTCAAGAACACGACGCGGGACAATATCGGGGTGGCGTCACGGGGGATGGTCGAGCCGTAGGGATCGGCTCACGGACTCTGCGACCCGTTCTCGAACAGCCGCCCGGATTTCATCTCCCAAATCAGATCGAGACCAGCATAATACCCGCTCTCCGCGCTGCTCGTTGCAAATCTTCATCCAGTGTAGCGAGCGGAAGCGCCAAGCGCAAGGCCAACTCGGCATAAGCAGCATCGTAGGCCGTTAGGTGTTCCTGCCGGGCGATCGCGAAAATTTCGGTGAATGAGCGAGCCGGGTCGCTGCCCTCAACCGAGATCGCCAAACGCGCGATACGATTCAGAAGTACCGTTATCTGTGCCATTGAAATGCGCTTGCGGCGCTCGCCCAGTACTAAGGCATTCGCGACCTCGAGAGGCCAGATACCGGGCGTAATCGCTTCTGCTCCGCGCGCAAACAAGCGCAAGACTCCTTCTGTGAAGGGCGTGGCTTCATCGGGGAAGCACCAGGCTACCGCCATCGAGGCATCGAGCACGAATTGCTTAACGTCGGCCTTCATTAATCAGCTCTTTAATGGAGATTCCTCCCAGCCTCGCCCCCTTTCGAGCCGCGCGAATATCGCGGACAAGTTGTTCCGGATCCTTACTTTCCGCGGGGGTGACAGGCACGAGCTTCGCGATCGGCACTCCCCGTCGCGTGATTTGAATCACTTCTCCCCGGGAAACTCGTTCGAGTAGGGCAGGCAGGTGAGTCTTGGCGTCAAAGGCTCCAACGGTAGTCATGACCTTTTCTTTCCTCCCAACTAGTCTACCAACCGGTCTGTTATGGCGCAAGCGCAATCTGTTCGCTTCAAGAACGAATCCTACTGTTTCTCCCGCTTCTGCAATTCCTTGGGAGCGTCGGATTTCGGCGGTTCGGGTGTTTCGGGCTTAACCGCGAAGGAATTGGCGGGCGCGTTCGGGTTCACGCCAAAATCCCAAACATAGAGATTGATGGAATCCTTGCCGAGCATTTCGGCAACGGCGTATTCGCCGGCGGGCAGCGGATCGATGGGAGTGACCTTGATCCAGCCTCCGGTCATAGGAGTCGCGGTGGTGGGCAGGAAACGCTCGTCGGTTTTGGACTTGCCGGTTGCGGCAGTCTTAAGAGTTCCGGCAACGCGCTTGTTACTCTTCGACTCCACGCGAATGATCTTGAAACGCTCGGTGGATGGTAGAGGCGGCGGTTCGCCGGGAGTTGCGGCGGTGGCGGGCGCGCCTGGTTCAGCCTCCAGGTTGATATAGAGCGACGGGACCGCAGTGTGCGACTGCACCTTGGCGTGGGCACCGGGAAGTTCGATGTTCTGTTTGGCGCCGGCCAGGGGATTGAGGGCCGCCCGCAGGATGTTCGACCCCGTGCTGCGGTTCACATCGCTGCCAGACTGCTGGATTTCATCCAACTGCGGCTGGTTCTGGTAGGTGTCGAGGAGAAAGACTCCGCCTTCGTCGGAAAGGCGGAGACCGGGTGAGACCTGGGGCGAGCGCGCATCGGCGGCTTTGCGCTCGGCTTCGAGTTCCTTGTCGAGTTCGGCGGCTTCGGGGATGGGAGCACCTGTGAGGCGGCCTTGCTCGTATTTTTGGGTCGCATCCCAATCGACCATCGCTTTAGGGACTTCTTCCCACTCGCCGCGTTCGGCGCTGAAGTAGCGAACGCGGTCGCCCTTGATTTCATATTTCGTGACGGACTGGTAGGAGCCGTCCTTGAGGATGAGGCGGCTGGCGAGAGTTTGGGCGGAAAGGGAAGACGGCGCGGCAACAGCGAGGAGTACCACATAGGCAATAATCGCGAGGATTCTGGCCGCGGATTTCATGCTGACGTATTATCGCGCTTTCACAGACTGCCTAGAAGTAGGATGCAAAGTAAAGTCGCGGAATCATGCGCAAAAAAAACGTTTGCGAGGATGGCCGGCCGCAAGATACTAGCGATTGACACGCGATCCCCCAATCTTTACGCTGGACCTATGGAAGTGCATCTCACCCCCGATCTTGAGGCAAAGCTAGCCCGCCTTGCCACCGAAAGCGGCCGGGACAAGCAGGCCCTAGCGCGCGAGGCGATCGAACGACTTGTCGATTATGACGAATGGTTTGTGCGAGAGGTCGACAAAGGGTTGGCCGCCGCCGACCGGGGCGAATTGATCGACCACGAAGACGTCGGGAAGCTGATTGACCGCCGGTATCCTGGCTAATGCGTATTCGCTGGACCGACCCCGCTGCGCGTGATCTCACGAACGTCTGCGATTACTCGCAAGAACACAATGGACCGGAAGCGGCGCGCAAACTCGCGTTGCGCATCTACGAATTGATAGGCTCACTAGAGAAGTTCCCGCATCTGG
Source organism: Terriglobales bacterium (assembly GCA_049521375.1). Taxonomy (GTDB): domain Bacteria; phylum Acidobacteriota; class Terriglobia; order Terriglobales; family Acidobacteriaceae; genus Acidiflorens. Next base: position 1,899 of record JBEKOW010000174.1, on the reverse strand, counting down.
GCCGCGAGGGCCGTAAGACCGAGACCCGCGAGCTTGTGATCTCAGGCACACCCTTCCTTGCTGTTTACCGCTTTCATAATGAGGTCATTGAGATCGCGCGTATCCTTCATGGCGCGCAGAAGTGGCCGTAACTGCCAACGGTAATGTAGACCCAAAGGTTGCTGGCCGCGTACGATTTTGCAGAATGGCCCCAATCATTAATCGCGCAGCCGTAGTTCTTCTCGCGTGTACTTGTCTGGCTTTCGCGAACGCCTTCGGCCAGGACATCGTACTCGGGGTTTTGGAGGACAACCCGGGACATTATTACGGTGATCCGAACTTTCGTACGGTTCGGGTTGTTTTCAAAAAACATGGAGCTAATTGGAGGCCCTTCCGGAGCGACTGCCCAGACCAATCTTGTTTGAAGACTGTAATATCCGAATATCCGCGAAAGGTGGACTGGACGGTCGCTTTCGATGGTAAGCGTATAGGGCGGGTGACCGGACGTACTCCACAAAACTTAGGGTGGTATGCAAGCGTGGGCCAACAAGAGATCACGAGCACCGGTCCAATCCCGACTGTCGGGCAAAAGTTGACCGACGTCGAAGGTGGGCCTGTCTACAGGCCGCTCGTAGCCATTTCTCAGCCTTATTTCCGGGATCCCGAGTCATGGAAGACGGCTGTATTGCGCCCTGAGATCAGCAAAATCTTGCGCCAGCAGTTCCGCCACAAATTTCCCAAACTTTGCAGAACCAGCGGACAGGATGAGACGAAGTTGGAGCCATTTCCTTACCGGGACGAAGATCTGCAAACAGTCGAGGTGTATGCCTCGAAGAAGGGTTGGAGGGTCGCTCAGATACATCTGGATGACGCGATCGACTGCCACGATTTGGAGGCCGGTTTTGAGATTGACGACCCATGGTTTGTCGTCAATCCAAACAAATCAGTTGAATATCTTGATTCGGGGTTGCGACTGGTTGACGCTGGCGATTACGACAATGATGGAAAATCCGAACTGCTATTCTCGATCAGTCGTGATAACCGGGGCGGCTATGAACTGTTCTACGATGATTTCAAGAAGCATGTTGTATTCGAATTCAGCTACCACTGAATTCATGCTCGTTTTTCCACATTCCCATCCAAATAATTCTCTGGCATAATTGATCGTGCACCCCAGCCTGCACAATCTTTCAATCAAAATTAAAGCGAGGAAGCGATGTCGGCAAAGTACATCTTTGTGACGGGCGGAGTTGTGTCTTCACTGGGCAAGGGACTGGCGGCGGCATCGATTGGATGCCTGCTTGAAAGCCGCGGGCTCAAGGTCAACCTGATGAAGTTCGATCCGTATCTCAACGTCGATCCGGGCACGATGTCTCCGTTTCAGCATGGGGAAGTTTTCGTTACTGACGATGGGGCGGAAACCGATCTCGATCTCGGGCACTACGAGCGCTTCACGCACGCCAAACTTTCCCGCGACAACAACTGGACGACCGGGCGCCTTTACGAGCAGATCATCGCCAAGGAGCGCCGTGGCGACTACCTCGGGAAGACCGTGCAGGTGATTCCGCACGTGACCAACGAGATCAAGGCGGCGGCGAAGAAATGCGCGCAGGATGTGGACGTTCTCATCGTCGAGATCGGCGGCACGGTGGGCGACATCGAGTCGCTGCCGTTTATCGAGGCGATCCGCCAGATGCGCCAGGAGTCCGGGCGCGAGAACACGTTGTTTGTGCATGTGACGCTGGTGCCGTTTATTGCGGCGGCGCAGGAGTTGAAGACCAAGCCCACGCAGCACTCGGTGAAGGAATTGCTGAGCGTCGGAATTCAGCCGGACATTTTGCTGTGCCGCACCGACCGCTTTCTCTCCAAGGACATCAAGGGGAAGATTGCGCTGTTCTGCAACGTCGAAGAAGAGGCCGT
>JBEKOW010000173.1:0-17150 GCA_049521375.1 Terriglobales bacterium | reverse complement strand
GCATTCGCCTACCTCTCGCACCTGACACTGGTCGCGGCGAACCGACACTTTGCCGAAGTCGACGGTCCAGCGGCATTCCGTCTGTTCCCAAGCACTGCGATATGGTGGTTCTTTCCTGGGTTCGGGTCACTTTGTCTGAGCTGGGAAATTACTCTTTTCCTGTGGTCACTTCTGGCAGGCGGTCCTAAAGTGCACCGCTTTATCGACTGGACGAGTGAGCACGCAGGATTCGACAGCACGCGGGCACTGCGGTGGATGTCTTTATTCATCGCAATACCAATTGGGATCGCCACCCTTCTCGCAATTCCGCTGCATTCCTCATTGCGCGATAAAGACATCGTCGTCGGGCACTACGCGACGCTAGTTCGCCAGACTTTTCCCTATTCTCAGGCTGAACGGCTCGTATCGGTTGACGGCTTCCGTGATCGTAAAGGCAAATTCACACCCCGAGCCGCAACCATAATTGTGTTTAATAACGGTTCACGCTGGAACTCCTCTGACAACCGCGATTTCACGCGAGAACCTGACCGGGGACTGGCCGAGTTTCTACAGCGGAAGACAGGCTTGGTGGTGGAACACTATGGAACCGATGCTGAGGTGCCCCATGTTCGCACCCGTCCTTTGGGCGCTAACCGAGAAAGCCAGCCCTGACCGATAGCCGAAGGCGGCCCGACAAACCGCCGTCACCCAGGTCGCAATACCCGATGACGACTTTCTTTCATCACATTCTTCTCGTCCACCCATCACAGACTTGCGCCGCAATCTCTGCGAAGATATATCGGACAGTGCACCATCGAGAACTGCGCCAGTCTCCAGAGGCGAACGCATTTCCGGCCGCAAATTTTTCAAGTGCTCTTTGACAAAATATGGACAAAATATGACGGCAAATGGCCTGGCCAGCACCCTCGCAAGTGCACGCCAAATCGAAAAATTGAACGCTAAGTCCAACCTTTTGAAGACTTTGAGTGTAAACACTTTGCTATCAATAACTTAACTCATTTTGGGGTAGGGGGGGGTACCCCCCCACAAATCGCCGAAATCTACCTGGCGATTGCTACACGTCGTCGCGTGGGAACGAAATCGCGGAAAAACTCGATTTTGGGTGGCGCAGCGCTTCAGCGCTGCGATAAAGCCTTCCTTTTCTGCCGGGGCTTTAGCCCCTGAGGTGACGCGGCCGAGTTTTCCAGCAGCTGTAAACCCCAAACGTGATAGCTCAGGCTCTCCGCAGCAGCACATCTCCAGCCACAAACGCAAAGAACACCACCGAGATCACTCCGTTCATCGTAAAAAACGCCGCATTCAGCTTGCTCAAATCATCATGCCGCACCAGCGAGTGCTCGTAAGCAAGTAATCCCGCCACCGCAAACACTCCAACGAAGGCGAGCTTGCCGAGCCCAAACACAACCACCAGTGCCACCAGCAACGCAAGCATAACGAGATGAAAAAAGCGCGCCACCCACAGCGCCGCATGAATCCCAAGATGCCGCGGCACCGAATGCAAATCATGCCCGCGGTCAAAATCGTAATCCTGGCAAGCGTAGATCACGTCGAATCCCCCCACCCAGAATGTAACCGCCGCCGTGAGCAAAAGAATCCGCGGATCGAGCGACCCGCGAACCGCAATCCAGGCCGCCGCCGGAGCAATCCCCAGCGCAAATCCCAGAATCAGATGCGACCAGCGCGTGAACCGTTTGGAGTAGGAATAAAGCAGCACCACCGCCAGCGCCACCGGAGAAAGCCACAGCGTCAGCCGGTTCAATTGCGAAGCCGCGAGCACAAAAACCCCGCAGGCAATCAGAACGAACGCGCTCACAAATCCCGACGTCAGCGATCCAACCGGTAAAGCTCGAGTCGCCGTGCGAGGATTAGCCGCATCAATAGAAGCATCCGCCAGCCGGTTGAACGCCATCGCCGCCGACCGTGCCGAAACCATCGCCACGACGATCCACGCCAACTGCCGCCAGGCAGGCACTCCGCCCGCCGCCAGCATCGCCCCGCAAAGCGCAAACGGGAGCGCAAAAATCGAGTGCTCCCACTTGATCATCTCCAGCGTGATCTTCAGATTGTGCAGAAATCCCACGAAAATAATTATATCGGCACTTCTCCTCTCACCAGCGGCACAAATCGGCAACCTTCGAGAACGCGCACTTCACGTTGGCCATTGATTTTACGAATCAGCTGCAATGCCTGACTGGCAGCCGATCCAACCGGAATAATAATGCGCCCGCCTTCCCGCAACTGAGCGAACAGCTCTCCAGGAACTTCCGCCGTAGCGGCCGAAACCAGAATGCCATCAAACGGACCGTGCTCGCTCCACCCCTCGCTTCCGTCGCCAATCTTAATCCGCGCGTTGCGATAGCCAAGCCAGCGCAACGTCGCAGCCGCCGAATCCGCCAGCGAAGCAAATCGCTCCACCGAAAACACCTCGGCGCAGAGCAGCGACAGCAACGCCGTTACATAGCCCGAACCAGTGCCAATTTCCAGCACGCGATCCGTAGCCCGCAGCGCAAGATGCTCCAGCATCACAGCCACAATGTAAGGCTGCGAAATGGTCTGCCCTTCGCCAATCGGCAATGGATGATCTTCATACGCGTCCTGCCGCAGATCCTGAGGCACGAAGTCGTGTCGGGGCACGGTGCTCATGGCAGCCAGCACCCGCGCATCCCGGATGCCGCGCTCCGCAAGCTGCGTGCCCACCATCTGATCGCGCTGCCGCTCAAAGGAATCTTGTCGGAAGGGGAAACTCATGGGGTTTCAAATTACGGCGCAAGTAGCCAAGGCGCAAACTCAATACGGTCCGATAATCCCGCCGATATTGCGCGCCGCAGGCGCAGCGCGCCGAGCCTTCTTCTCCTGCGCCTCCATCACGTCGAGATACTTGTAAGCCGATCCCGTATTGAACAACACAACTTTATCTTCGGCGCGAAAGAATCCGCTGGCCCGCAGCTTCTGGTAAGCGACCAACGAAGCCGCTCCTTCCGGAGCAGCAAACACACCCTCCACGCTCCCCCAGTGCCGAGTAGCCTCGAGGATCTCCTCGTCGGTAGCAGTCACTGCCGTCCCTCCGCTCTTCTTGAGGATGTCGAGGATCAGGTAGTCGCCATAAGCCTTGGGCACGCGCAGTCCCGACGCAAACGTCTGCGCGCCAGTCCACATTTCGGAAGCGCTCTTCCCTGCCTCCCAAGCCTTCACAATCGGTGCGCAGCCAGCCGCCTGCACGGTAATCATCTTTGGCCGATTCAAACCAGGCTCCGATCCGATCCATCCCAACTGCTCCATCTCGTTAAACGCCTTCCACATGCCAATCATGCCCACGCCGCCGCCCGTCGGATAGATAATTCCCTGTGGCAACCTCCATCCCAACTGTTCGGCCACCTCGTAGCCCATCGTCTTCTTGCCTTCCACGCGAAACGGTTCTTTCAGCGTCGAGACATCGAACCATCCTTCCTTATCTTTTTGCTCAGCGATCATCCGCCCGCAATCGCTGATCAATCCATCGACCAGCGTGACGTGCGCGCCGAAGTAGTCGCACTCCATGCGATTGGCGAGAGGCACGTCCCTGGGCATAAAGATGTAAGCCTCAAGTCCCGCGGCTGCAGCGTAAGCTGCCAGAGCCCCGCCGGCATTTCCAGCGGAAGGCGCAGCCAGTTTCTTCAACCCATAATGTCGAGCCATCGTCACCGCCGTCGACATGCCGCGCGCCTTGAACGATCCCGTAGGATTCAGCCCCTCATCCTTGATGTAAACATTCTCAAACTCGCGGCTCGGAAGCATGGGCGTGAAACCTTCCCCCAGCGTGACCGGCATCGCGTCAGGAAGAACCTCCGCATAGCGCCACATGGAAGCCACGCGTCCCCGCAAATCTTCAGGCCGCAACTTCCCTTTCAGGCAGGCCAGATCGTAGCGCACGTAAAGTACGCCGCCATCTTTGGGACAAACATTCTGCGGACGATCAGCGGCGAGATCTTCGCCGCAGCGCGTGCATTCAAGGTAGGAAATTTGCATTGTGGGAAGGATAGCACTACGGTGAATAGCGCTCAGCTCTCAGGTTGCATCGTGCGCGACAGGGTCTCGCGATCTCAGCCTGAAGCTGTTTCAACCATTCACGCAGGGCACTCTCTTCAGAAATTCATTCGCCCGCCGGAACCATGACCGCTCCCGCCGCCGCAGATACCCCGGCATACTCGGCTTCTTGTCGAGCACCTTCTGCGCCCACTCGCGCGCCTCGGCATTGCGTCCCAACGATGCCAGCAAATCCGCGAAATTAAGATAAGTTTCGGACAACGTCGACGTGACCGTCACCTGGCGGAACAGCGCCTCGGCTTTTTCTTTCTGTCCGGTCTGCGCGTAGGCATGGGCCAGCAGGCCGCCCGCCCGCTGGAAATCGTAATCGGGTTCCTTCCCGACCACGCGCTCCAGATCCGGCAAAGCGCCCGCCGCATCTCCCAACTGGATGGCGCAAACGCCGCGCCGGTAGAAAGGATCGAGCGTATCGGCGCGAGCAGCAATCGCCCTGTCGAACGCCGCGCGCCCGGCGGCGAAGTTGCCGTCGTCCATGTAAAGGTCGCCCAGCTCTTCGTAGTTGCCGGCCGAAGGATTGTCGCGGATCGCGATCTCCAGTTCGCGAATACGTTGGCGTCGCGGGAAAACTTTGAAGGACTGTCCCACCAGCCCAATGTCAGGAAGCGCCTCAACCAGAAGATAGATAACCGCGCCCAGTGGACCCAGAAATAAAATGACGAAAATCCAATAGGTATCCGGCCGCCGGCGAATGAAGTGTACAATCGCCAGTCCCTGCAGCAGAAATCCCCACGGATAAAATAGATGACTGAGAAGTCCCATGTTGAAGGCCAAAGCTCGCGAACTCGAAGACCTTGATGATCACAGAGCAACGGCTCATTCGAGAGTACACATTCATTGCCGCGTCGGAAAGTGACCGCCGCGCCGACGCTCACTCCTACGAGATTAAGACAGGAAAAAACGATGTCGATCGACAACAACGCTGACAGTAATAAGAGCCAGAGAAACGAACAGCAGATCCTGAACCTGTTCGAAGCCGGAGACAAAGCGCTAATGGCCGCGGACGTCGAATCGCTGTCCCAAATTTTCGCGGACGACTACATTCAATACGACGATTCTGGCCGGCCGCACACCAAACAGGCCATCCTTGAAACACTCCGCTCCGGCGCCCTCCGCTACCCGTCGATCGTTTCCACCCAACGGACAGTTCGTCTATTCGGCGATACCGCAGTGGTTCACGGTTCGGAATCCGATGAAGTAGAAGTAGCCGGACGACGCTCCACCGTGCGCTACCTCTATCTCGACGTTCTGATGAAGCGCAATGGCGAGTGGAAGATCATCGCCTCGCAACTAGCGAGACCTGTCGAATAGCACCTGTGTGAATGGCAATGCGGAGACGTGCGCCTCGCTCTGTCCAGCCGAGCGCAGCTCGGCCTCCACACAACCTACGATTCCTCAGCCCGCAAGCGGTTCTGCCAGTGCGACCAGAGAAACCAGGCAAATCCAAGCAACAGCACGACGCCAATCACGGCGTCCATTTCGTGGAAATACTTGCCCAGCGAACGCCAGTTTTCACCCAGCTTCATGCCAAACCAGGCCAGCATCAGGCACCACGGCCATGAACCAAGAAATGTATAAACATGGAATTTCCCGCGCGGCATGCGTGCCACTCCAGCCGGCAAAGCAATAAATGTGCGGATCACCGGCAGCAACCGCGCGACGAATACTGCCATGTGTCCCCAGCGCTCAAAGAACCGGTCAGCCCAATCCAGCTCGCGTCGCCCCATCAGGATCCACCGCCCGTAGCGCTCCACCAGCGGCCGCCCTCCGTAGGCGCCGATCTCGTAGGCGACCAGCGATCCCAGATTGCATCCGACCGCGCCCGCCGTCGCCACCCACAACAGTTTCATGGTGCCCGTAAAAACGAGGTATCCCGCAAACGGCATGATCAGTTCGGACGGCAGAGGAATACACGCCGATTCAACTGCCATCAAAATGACGACGCCGGCATACCCGGTGGCCGCAATCAACTGCGAGATGAAAACAAAAAGTATGGAGAGAATTTTCTCAGTCATGAATTGGGCTTTAAGCTCTGGGCGTTAGGCTTTTGGATCTCAAGTTCGGCCCCCTCGCGTATCTCTGAAACATAATCCGAGAACCGAAAGCCCAAAGCCCGGTTTTCTCAGAACGCACCTTCCTGCGTGAAGCTGAAGCCCGGGAGCGCCACACCTTCGGGCGACTTGGCAACTTTGACTTTGACGCTGGGCATATTCGGCGCGTTCACCTCGGCCGGACGCAGAACCGCGTAGTGCGTGAATACCTCGGTGTAAACCTTCGTGACAAGATAGTCCTGGCCGGTTGCGTCCTGGCGCCAGACTTGTCCGAGCTTAATGCTTTTGACAGCCATAGTTTGCTTTCGATTCAGACTACTCACCGCTCCATGAACACGTCAAATCCACCGCAGTTCCCCCCTGACCTCGCGCAGTAAGCCAAGTGCGCCGTGAACTTGTAGAGCCGCGCCGTTCTGCCTCCACTTGTTTGTTACCATGAAAGCGTTTCTTTGGAGATTTTGAATGCCTCGCGGAAATGCGCCGCGTCAACCCAGCCGAAGTGGACGCCAGGAGGCCATCCGCCTTGTCAAGCGCGGTGAGCCGAAAATCACGCAGGCGCGGCCCGTGACGCCCCAATCGGTCCACCCTTCAAATACTCCCAAGGCTGCGGCTCGCAAGCCTGCGCTTCTGAAAAAGAAATCTGCATCCGGATACGATCCGCTGAACCCCGAGCGCGTGCAGTTGATCATCGCGGGACTTGACCATCTCTACCCCCATGTGACCTGCGCTCTCACTCACCGCAATGCATGGGAGCTGCTGGTGGCGACCATCCTCTCCGCACAATGCACCGACGTGCGCGTCAATATGGTCACGCCGATCCTCTTCGAGAAATATCCCACCGTGAAGGATTTCGCCGCCCTCGAGCCCGAGCAACTCGAGCCGGATATCCGTTCCACTGGCTTCTTCCGCAACAAGTCAAAGTCGGTGGTGGGCGCGGCGCGCAAGGTGGTCTCCGATTTCGGAGGAAAAGTGCCCGAAACAATGGACGAATTGCTGACCCTGCCCGGCGTAGCCCGCAAGACAGCCAATGTCCTGCTGGGCACGTGGTTCAAAAAGAACGAAGGCGTCGTCGTCGACACGCACGTGACGCGCATCTCACGCCGCCTGGAACTCACCCGTCATGAAGACGCGCAAAAAATTGAGCAGGACCTGATGCGCATTATCCCGCGCAACCGCTGGACAGATTTTTCCCACGAAGTGATCTGGCACGGAAGAACGTTGTGCATAGCGCGCCGTCCGAAATGCGCCGATTGCGCTCTGGAGAAACTCTGCCACGCCGCCGATAAAACCTGGTCCACAGTAGAGATTCACAAAGACGCGAAACCGTAAATTTGTCGGACGGTGCACCCGAATTTACCGTGAGCCAGCGCTATCTGAGAGAGTGCCACTCTGCACCAGTGTCACCCTGAGCGAAGACTGCAGGGCACGAAGTGCGCGGCGGTCGTAGTCGAAGGGCTCCCTACCCAACCCCCACCTCGCTCCACCCAGCGTAATCGGGAACCTGCAAACCCGGCCTATCCCGTGTACGCCAGCTCCACCACCGTGCAATCGTCATTCAGGGGAGTTCCCCCGCAGAAATCCGCCACCGCGGTAAAAATATCTTCCATCGACTTGCTCTTCCCCGCCACCTTCTCGAGCCGTTCGCTGTCGAACATATCTCCGCGAGCGTTCTCGGCTTCAGTAACTCCGTCGGTCACCAGAATCAGCCGGTCCCCCGCCTTCATCTGGCAATGGTCGCTGGCATAGGTCGCATCCGCAAGCAGCCCAACGGGTAGATTGCCATGCGGCGGCCTAAGCACTTCGTTGCCGCAAATCCAGACCGGCGGGATGTGCCCGCAGTTGACATATTCCAGATCCCCATCGTTTCGCAAACGGGTAATGATCATAGTCGCGTACTTTTCACCGATATGCTTGTAGGTGAAAAAGCGATTCACCGCCCCCACGATCTCGACCAGCGGCATGCCCGAAATCAGCTGCGAGTAGACCATCCCCTGCAGAATCGAAGCCAGCAGCGCCGCTGATACCCCCTTGCCGCTGACGTCGGCCAGCACCACCGCCAAACCGTCGGGAGTATTCACTGCCTCAAAAAAATCGCCTCCGATGTCCTTGCAAGCCAGGTTGCGCCCGCCCACCCGCGCAAACGCGACTTCGGGGAGCGTGACCGCCAGCAGCCGCTGCTGAATCTGCGCGGCGATGGCCAACTCCTGCTGGTAGCGTCGCCCCGCTTCTTCGGCCTGCACCAGCCGGGCATTTTCGACCAGTTGCGCGGCTTCAGTCGCGATCGCGCGCAAAATATCGTGGCTCACGCTGGTAATGTCGCGCGAAGCGAAGCGCGAATCCACATAGAGCGCGCCCATGACTTCTCCGCCGGCACGCTGTTCGTCCCGCGAAGTTTGCACGATCGGCTTGCGCAGCGGCATGCAGATCACCGTCCGCAAGTCGAACGCGACAATGCTCTGCCGCTGCTTCATATCCAGCATCTGGCTCGTGTCGGTGAGCAGGTACTCCGAGTTGGAAGTAAGCGCGCCATCCAGCACTGACCGTGAGATGGTCGTGTCGTCGAGCAGCGGCTCGCCCTTCGAATTGCGTCCCGCGGCCAGGCTCAAAACCCCGGCGCCATCGCGGAGAAAAATGTACGCGCGTTCGGCGCGCGTCAGCTTCAGCGTCGCGTCCAGCAGAGTAACCAGGATCTCGTCGAGCACACCAATCGTATTCAGCCTGCGCGCCGCGTCCATGAACAACGTCAGTTTCTCCAGGTCGGTCGCTTCCGGCGCGATCTGGATACCCGAAATCTGGCTCAGGAACTCGCGCGCCGTATTGGATGTCGTGTGTACCGGGTGAAAGATCAGATACGCCACGTCGCGCGCGCCAAATTCCAGCCGGTCGTTGCGTTGCAGCTTCTGGCGGTCGACTCGTTCCCCATTCACGAATGTTCCGTGCTTGCTCCCCTGGTCGACGACGAAAAACTCGCCATCTTCCGCAACGATCTGGGCATGTTCGCGCGACACCCGCGGATCCGCGATCACCAGATCGCGATCCACCTTGCGCCCCACGGTATAAGGAGTGTGTGCACGTAGATCGCGACGGGAAAAATACTCGAGATTCCGGACTGTGATGAAGTTGCCATATTGTCGTGAATTCCGCCCGCGAATCAGCGCCTGGCCCCGGGCCCCCACAGCATTCTACGACGGACCGTCCGCCGCCGCACCAAAAGTCCACAATGGGCGGTGGTTTACCCGGGATCGGCAGCCGGAGCGGGTAATCGAAGCAGTCGGAAGAAAAGCCAGCAGACAATCAGGCCAAACCAGAAGAATTCCCCGACCCGGTAGAGCAGGTAAACATAAATGGGCGTCAAAAACAGCAGTAAAAAAAGCAGAATTCGCTCCGGCCTCACCTGATCAGGCGGAGAATTGACGAGGTCGGCCACCAGAAAAAGTAAAAACGGTATTAGAAGTGTCAACTCATACGAGTGCGCGTGAAAGCTGACCAGGATGGTCGTCACACTGGCAAGGCCAAAGCAGTAACTCAGCGAATCGCCTCCCCTGCGGATCCGTTGCGCAGCTATCGCGAGTATCGTGATCGACAGCGCCAAAACAAGCACACCCGCGACCGGACCAAGGGCAGGGCCCAGTAGCGTTCCAATGAGTCCGCGGATGTTCGGCACCACCTGCGGGCCGAAATTTCCGATGCGCGCCTGTTCCACCAGTAGCACAAAGCGAACGTATGTCACCGGCCAGCCCCAGCCCATAATCACCGCCGAAATTCCGGCAAGGATGACCGCTACCCCCGAAAACCCTATCAGCATGCGCCACCGTCGAACCGCCAGCAGAAGCACCAGGGGGATCACCATGTGCGGCCGAAACAGGCCACATGCCAGCCATGCGCCCGCCGCCACATCCGCGCCTCGGTCCATGCAGGTCAAGGCAACCACCGCCAGAAACATCAGCAAAACCGAGTCCTGTCCCTGAAGCAAGCCGTTGATGAATGGGAAAAAAGCAAATGCGGTGATGGCGATCATCCCAGGGTGCATCGATCGGATCGCGGGAAACCGCCGCAGCAGCAGCACACTGCCTGCCAGCAGGATCAGACTTACAGCCGACCATACAAGATAGGCCGGCCAGAATCCCAGAAATGTAAACGGAACGAAAAGTATCGCCTCAAACGGTGGGTGATTGTACGGCAACGCTCCGTGACGAATCGGCACATGCGCAAATGTGAGTTGCGTCTGGTATTGATTGGCAAGGTCGTAGAGAGTCCGTGCCCGCCCTTCGCGCAAAAACAACCCACTCGTGTAGTAGATTGTGAAGTCCTGGTACCCAGCCCGTAACGGAACCCCTTCTCGCAATAACAACGACACGTTGCAACAAGCCATGCAAAACAGGTAAGCCGCGATCGGCAGTTTCCGTCGGCGCGCGAAGGCTTCGAAAGTCATAGGCAGTTGCAGAGCGACCTCTGATTCTATAATCCCCGCACATGCCTACGCCCAGAATTCCTGACATGAGCAGCCGGGTCGTCTTCGCTTGGGTCTTGTGGTTCGGCCTCCTGGCCATGACTGCCATCAACGCCCTCGACCCCGACCTCTGGTGGCACCTCCGCACCGGCCAATGGATCGTGCAAAATGGCCGCGTCCCCTCCACTGACCCCTTTTCCTTCACGCGGCCCGGTGCCCCGTGGGTATCGCAAGAATGGTTATCGGAACTGATTTTTTTCGAACTCTGGAAGCACGGCGGCCCCGGAACACTCATCGCCTTTTCTTCCATCATTACCACCGCCGGCTTCCTGCTCCTCTATTTTCGCTGTCCCGGAAAGCCCAGCTGGGCGGCCGCCGCCACCGCCTTGGGAGCCCTTGCCTGCGCCCCAAGTTGGGGAGCGCGTCCCCAGATGTTTACTTTTACGATGGCCAGCCTGCTCCTCTGGCTCGTCGAGCGCGCCGAACATAGCGCTCGCCTGCTCTTTTGGGTTCCTCCACTTTTTCTCTTGTGGCTCAACCTGCACGCCGGATTTGAACTCGCACCCGTCCTCCTAATGTTGTACGGCGCTGGACTCATATTGGAAGCCGCCGTCGGCGTCGCGCCCTGGAACCAGGCTCGACCCATAGCCCTTCGAATCCTGGTAACGATCCTGGCCTGTTTGGCTCTCGTCCCGCTCAACCCCAACGGCGCCCGCCTCTATTCATATCCGCTCCAAACGCTCCTCTCACCCGGCATGCGCTCGTTCATTCTCGAATGGTTCTCCCCGGATTTTCATCGAGCAATCTACGCTCCCTTCCTGCTGGTCCTGCTTCTGCTTCTTCTGACACTGGCCGGTTCCCACATCTCCGTTCGAGGACGCATCCTTCTTCCTTTGCTCTTTACGACTTTTGCCGCCCTCGATGCCGTCCGCCACATCCCGATTTTCATTCTGCTGGCGATCCCGGTCATCATGGCGGCGGCTCCGGTTTCATCGGCCTCCATGGCCCTCACGCCGCCGCATCCCGCCCGCGCCCGGTTCCGTCTGTTCTTCAACGCGCTCGCGATCGTTCTGCTCGCCGCCTTCGCCTTCTCAAGATGGGCAACTCTGGCGCGCGCACAAGACGCTCGCGAGTCCGCGCTCTTTCCGCAGGAAGCGGTCTCTTTCCTGCGCAACACGCCCCAACCTGGCCGCCTTTTTGTTTATTACGACTGGGGAGGCTACGCGATCTGGAAACTCTACCCGCAATATCGCGTTTTCGCCGATGGCCGCGCCGATCTCTATGGAGACGATCTCCTCAAGTCGATTCGAACCACGGTCGAACTTGGGCGGGGCTGGCACGCCGTTCTCGATCGATGGAACGTACAGACGATCCTGATTCCGCCCGGCTCCGCCCTCGCCCAGGCCTTACTGATCGATCCTGGCTGGACCGCTCCCCACATCGATTCTCATGCCGCCATATTCGTCCGCGTCAGCCGTCCTCCTGAGAGCCAACGTGGCTACCCCTGAAAACCGTCCCGCCGGTGAAAAAATGTATACTAGAAACATCCGGAATCTGCGAAACTAGGCGAATACTTGAGATGAGTTTCTGTCCTTCCCCCGTTCTCGAGAGGGCGTTTCTCGTGCTGAGAGCGACAAACGCGGCACTGCACGGTTTTGCAACTTACACGATTGCTGATTTTCAAAATCATCGACCCAGTTCGATGTTTTTCGAAGCGTAAATTCGGAAGGAGTCTAGAATGGCAGAATTGGTTAAGCTGTTGTGGCTTAATGACGAAGGACAGGACATCGCCGAATACGCCGTGATGCTCGCGGTGATTCTCGTCATCGTGATCGGCACCGTCCGTCTCATTGGCAGTAGCGCGAACAATGTGTTCTCGACCGTAGCTAGTTCGATCAACCAACAATAGCCTTGCAGCCGCCTTCGTATTTCGTGCTGCGTCGTGCTCACAGCATTCGTCTGCGCTCGCCTGGCCCCAACTGGCGTCGTAAGGGAGTGGAATGAACCGAAGTCGTCTATTGATCATCGGAGGCTTGGCCCTCGCCGTCGGCCTTCTCGTGAGCTTCACTATCTATAACAAGCTGCGAACCTATACCGGGGCGAATGTCGAGCGCTCGGTGCAGGTTCTGGTTGCCAATAGCGATATCCCCGTCGGCGCCAAGTTGGCGGACCCTGACATTCGCGTCGTTGCCTTCCCCGAATCCAGCGTGCCGCCTGGCGCATTCACCCGCAAATCGCTCGTCATCGGGCGCGGCGCCGTTCTGCCCATCAGCCGTGGCGACTTTATCCTCCCCAATAAACTCGCTGCCGAGGATGCCGGGGCAGGCCTGCCCTCCATGATTCCGCAGGGAATGCGCGCCGTTTCGGTTCGCGTCAACGATGTCGTCTCGGTCGCCGGATTCGTTCAACCCGGCACACGCGTCGATGTGCTCGCCACCGGCAACGAAGGCAACCAGCGGCAGACCACCACCGTCCTCGAAAATGTCGCGGTCGCCGCCGTGGGCAAGAATCTCGATCCCAACGCTCCGGACGCGCAGCAAGCTCCTGTGATCACTTTTTTCCTCTCTCCCGGCGATGCCCAGAGGCTGACGCTCGCCTCCCAGGAAGGCCGCATTCAGCTGGCCCTGCGCAATCCGCTCGATACAAAGAGAGGCGGCATCGGCGCCACGAAGGCAAGCTCGTTATATCCCAGCGACGCTCCCGCTCCTTCTGACAAGCCCAGGACTCATAAAGTGATCGCCAGGAATGCTCCTCCGCCTCAGCCCTCGCCTTACCAGGTGGAAATGATTCGGGGCAGCAAACGGGATGAAACCAAGTTCGGAGATCAGGGCAAGTAGTCGATCCATGCTCCAACGATTCGCGTTCGCTCATTGCCTCGAGGAATTGCGTTGGCTTTCCTCGCATAAGGTCGCATTCATGAAATTTCTCGCTGTGCTCGCCGCCGCGCTCGTTCTCGCTGCGACTCCAATCTTCGCAGGCCCAGCCGCCGTCGGCGCTCCACCTCCCTCCCCGGTCGAAGCATCCTCCCAGGACAATGCCCCGCCCGCCGTCCCCCCGTCCGCCTCCACCACCAGCGTCTCCAACTCCACGGAAACCGCTGGTTCCGCCCCCCTTCGTGTCATGGTCGGCAAGTCGCTGCTCATCAATACCAACGGCGAGAGACTCAAGCGCGTTTCGGTCACCGATCCTTCCGTCGCCGATGCCTTGGTCGTGACGCCGACTCAGGTGCTCGTCAACGGGCTTTCTCCCGGCGAGATCTCCCTCCTGATCTGGGACGAATTCGAGCGCTCCCGCAGCTTCGACCTCCGTGTGGATGTCGACATCAGCGCCGCCACCGAGGAGATTCATAAAGTCTTTCCCACCGAAAAGATTGATGTCAGCCCCTCCCGCTCCGCAATCGTTCTCTCTGGTCACGTCACCACCG
Organism: Terriglobales bacterium; assembly: GCA_049521375.1. GTDB lineage: Bacteria > Acidobacteriota > Terriglobia > Terriglobales > Acidobacteriaceae > Acidiflorens. The sequence continues at coordinate 3,145 of JBEKOW010000173.1, read as the reverse complement.
AGGATGTCGCCAAACACGCCGGCGCTCTGGCCTCCGCTTATTCCAAGAACGTCGTCAACGTTCTCACCTTCGGCCCCGTGGGAGCGGACGAGATTCTCCTCGAAGTGAAGTTCGCCGAAGTCGATCGCACCGCTCTCACCGCGCTTGGCATTAACATGTTGTCCAACGGCGCCGGAAATACCCAGGGCACCATCACCACCGGCCAGTTCGGCGGGATCACTCCCGGCGCAATTACCTCCAACCCGGGCGGCACTACGACGACTACGACTACCATCTCCAACTACCTCAACCTGTTTTTCTTTAACCCGCAGGTTCATCTGGGAGCGGTCATCGAGGCCCTGCAGTCGAAGAACCTCCTGCAAATCCTCGCCGAGCCCAACCTCGTCGCCGTCAATGGCAAGGAATCCAGTTTCCTCGCCGGCGGAGAATTTCCCTTCCCGGTCGTCCAGCCCGGCGCCACCGGCATCTCTACCATCACCATCCAGTTTCGCGAATTTGGCGTCCGGCTCCGCTTCACCCCGGTGATTCAGCCCAACGGCAACATCCATCTGCACGTCGTTCCCGAGGTCAGCACGCTCGATTTCGCCAACTCCGTCACCATCTCCGGAACCACCATTCCCGCCCTCAGCACCCGCAAGGCTGACACCGAATTTGAACTGCAGGACGGCCAGAGCTTCGTAATCGCCGGCCTCATGGATAACCGTGTTACCGATATCACGAACAAGATTCCGGGCTTGGGGGATATCCCGATCCTGGGTAATTTCTTCAAGAGCAAAAGTTTGCAGAAGAGCAATTCCGAGTTGATGGTCTTGTGCACAGCGCGCCGCATTTCGCCCAGCACGCTGGAACCAAAGGGCCCTGCGAATCCGCAACCTTTCATGGACCTGAAGAAGTTCGATGGCAAGAAAAATGCTGATACCAGCAAATAAAGTTTGCGTTCACGGTCGCGCTGGATCCATGAGAAAGTAGACTGGGCGGGTGAAGTCGATCAAAAGGGACGCGTAAAAAGGTCAGTGGGGACCAGGGATGCCGGAGCTGTCAGTAGCCATATTCGCCACCGAAAATGATCAACGGGCTGTGCTCCAGGTCCTGGTGGATGGCACCAGCGTAGCTCGCACCGTCGGCGTCCATGCGACCCTGCCTCTCGCCGCCAGCGATCCCGTGCTCCGCAAGACCCACGCCCTCGCGCCCGATGTCGTGCTGGTTGATATCTCCGCCGATGGCATTGCCGGAGCCATGCGCGCCATCGAACTGCTTCATCAGGAACTCCCTGCGGCTGCCGTTTTTGTCGTCGGCCCCATGACCCAGCCCCAGTTGATCGTCAACGCCATGCGAGCCGGAGTTCGCGAATATATCGAGCGCCCGACCACCACCACCGATCTGCTCGAGGCCTTCGTCCGCCTTACCACCACCCGCCGCAAGCCGGGGCGCGAATCCTCCCGCGGCAAGGCTTTTACTATCGTCAATGCCAAAGGCGGCAGCGGCTCGACCACCGTGGCGGTCAATCTTGCTCTGGCTTTGCAGTCCATCCATCCCAGCACCGCCCTCGTCGATCTCGCTACCCTGGGACACTGCGCTCTCCATCTCAACCTGAAGCCCGCTTTTACCATTTCCGATGCCGTCACCAACCTGCATCGTCTCGATTCCTCCCTGCTCGACAGCTTCATGGTTCGTTACGATCGCGGTCTGCAAATTCTGGCCGGATCGCCCACTCCCACTGCCGTCGAACACGCCGCTTCCGACTTCGCTCGCCTCTTCGACATGATCGTTGGGATGTTTCACTATGTCGTCATCGACGCTTCCTCCCGCCTCGACAGTGTCACGCGTCTGGCCGGCAACTTGTCGGAAAAAACTCTGATCGTCGCCCACGCCGATGTCGCCTCCCTCTGGAGCGCCGGCCGCGTCGCCCAATATCTCGGCGAAAGTGGCTCCCGTGATCGCTTTGCTCTCGTGCTCAACCGCTACCGCAAAGTCGGCGGCTTCAACGAAGTCGAAACCGAGTCTGCCATCGGCGCTCCCGTTCTCTGGCGAATCCCGAACCAGTATTTCGCCGTCGCCACCGCCATCGATCGCGGCGTCCCGCTGATGCAGGCGGGAAACACCGAACTATCTCGCTCCATTACCGGCCTTGCCCAGCTTTTGACGAAAGACGACTTGGACGTCAAACGCCGCGCCTGGTCGCTCTTTAAGACGGTCTGAACAACATGGCAAACATACAGGCTTTCGAGAGAAGCGAGTACCAGCAGGTCAAAGCCGACCTGCACCGCAAAATCCTCGATCGCCTCGACCTCGAAAAACTCGGACGCTCCACCGGCGACGCCGCCCGCGAAGAAGTCCTGGTTCTCATCCGCAACTCGGTCAACGCGGAAGCCGTGCCTCTCAGCTTCGCCGAGCGCGAGCGCCTCTCCCGCGAAATCCTCGACGAAATCTTCGGCCTCGGTCCGCTCGAACCTCTGCTCAAGGATCCCAGCATCTCCGACATTCTCGTCAATCGCTTCGACCGCGTCTACGTCGAGCGCGGCGGCAAGCTCGAAATGACCGGCCTGTCATTCAAGGACAACCAGCACCTGATGCAGATCATCGACCGCATCGTCTCCCGTATCGGTCGCCGCGTCGACGAATCTTCCCCCATGGTCGACGCCCGCCTGCAGGACGGTTCCCGCGTCAACGCCATCATTCCTCCCCTTGCCCTCGATGGAGCCTGCCTCTCCATCCGCCGTTTTGGCCGCGAGCCCGTCACCGCCCGCAACATGCTCGACAACAAAACCTTGACCGACTCCATGCTCGAACTGCTCTCCGCCATGGTCAAGGGACGCCTCAACCTGCTCATCTCCGGCGGCACCGGCGCCGGCAAAACCACTTTGCTCAACGTGCTCTCCGGATACATCCCCAATTCCGAGCGCATCGTCACCATCGAAGATGCCGCCGAATTGCAGCTTAAGCAGGAGCACGTCGTCCGCCTCGAAACCCGCCCGCCCAATATCGAAGGCAAGGGTTCGGTTCGTATGCGTCAACTCGTCATCAACAGTCTTCGTATGCGTCCCGACCGCATCGTGGTCGGCGAGGTGCGCGGCGAGGAAGCCTTTGACATGCTTCAGGCCATGAATACCGGCCACGAAGGTTCGCTCACCACCGTCCACGCCAA
>JBEKOW010000172.1:0-10053 GCA_049521375.1 Terriglobales bacterium | reverse complement strand
AGTTGGTCTGTAATTACGCCCCCGTCGACAAACGCTTCCGCGGTTAAAATCCGGTTCTGCGGAATGCCGAAGTGCCGCATCCCGGAACGGATAATCCACTGGTTCGACGACGAAACCGCCCACACTTCGCATCCGGAAGCGTGCAGGCGCGTCACCAGTTCGCGCATGTCGGGGAAAATGTTGGCGGCGATGCCCAGCGCAAAGTAGGTGTCCGCCGCTTGCTGCACGATTTCCTCGCGCATCCCGCGGTGCATCGTGGCCATCTCTCCGCACATGATCTGAAAAAAATCCTTCGCCCGCGTCTCCCGACCAGAGGGTGCCGTCGCAATCGAAAGCGGCGACGCCCGGCTTGAGATTCAAAACGCTGGCGATGAATTCGGATTGCGCGGACTTTAGAATTGTCATTATTTATGTCGTACGTATCTATTTAAACGTATCGAAGTATAAATACAAATTGATACCTATTATATTGAAGTAGATCAAGTAGAATATTTAGCTCGCCGGCGCCGTTGGCAACGCCGCGTATTGTTCCGGCGTGTCGACGTTTGCGACGACCCGCGGATCGTCCACCGGCACATAGCTGATCTTCTCCAAGTGGGCGCGCTCGACATCGCGCGCATTCGACGACGCGGGAGCGCGCAGGAATGCTTCGATCAACTCGCGTCCTGCCAGAATCGGGTGCCCGTGTTTGCCCTGCCATTCGGGCACCACCGCCCATTTTGATTCCGGCAGGCCAAGCTCGAAGGCCTTGTCCAAAAACTGGATCGTAGCCGGGTTCACCGGGGGCCGATCCACCAGCGTGATCATCGCCGCATCCCGTCCTCGATTCAGTACTTCCTGTAACCCAGCCTGCAAGGAGCTGAATTGCCCGCGTGCGGGATCGGGGTTAACCACTAAAGATGCGCCGGCCGCATACACGATTGGCGCCAGTTCGCGCTCATTTTTTCCCACTACTACCAGTACCACGTCCACGAAAGGATCAAAGAGCGCAATCGCAGCGGAAAGAAATGTGCCGCCCGCACCCATTCCTGCCGGCAGAGGAGGCCACGGCAGCAGCGCCTTGTCGCGCCCCATCCGCGAAGACTCCCCAGCCGCCAGAATCACCCCGCACAAAGCCGAAGCTCGTCCCATAAGCCGAAGATAGCATCCCCCCTCGCCCCTGCCAAGGATGCGGATCACGAGGACACATGTGACGAGGGCGTAACAGGGTTGGCGCTGCCCGATGCGAAAGCCAGCTACCACCCCGACCTCTGGGAACTCTTCGGGCGTTTTGTCCTTGGTAACGGAGCTTAGCTAAACATGGGCAGTTTTACCACATCATCGTTCGGGACTGCCTCGACTGGTTGCCCGGCCTTTCGCCACGCCCGTAGGCCGCCGGAAATGACAAAAACCTTGAAGCCCTCTTTGTGCAGCAAATGCGCCACCCGGGCGCTCGTGGCTTCGCGCGCTCAAGTACAGTAAAGATAAATCTCCCGGTCCTTGGAGATTTTCTTGATTTCCTCCTCGAGGTGATTAGGCTCGATCCGAATCGAACCTGCGATCCGTTCCGATTCCGCGTCATAGTATCCGTGACTGCGCACATCGGCGATCAGGATGCTTCCCGGTTCGGCTGCAGCCAGGCGGCGCGCCACTTCGCCCGCAGGCACGCGCGGCGCAACGTCCAGCATCCGATACCTGCGATAGATCACGATGCGATAAATGGCATAGCCAGCCAGTCCGACGCCCAGGACGACTTCGGCCGCGAACCCGGCGGAACGCAGTCCGCGAGTGATCGCTCGTAAAGCGTCGCTGAAAACGTATCCGACCGCCGCATAGGCGCCGACGTAAAGCGCGGCACCCACGGAATCGAAGGTCAGAAACTGCCCAAACCGCATTCGCATGCTCCCCGCCAAAGGGGGAGACATGCTGTTAATCCCCGGAATGAACTTGGCAAAAAGCAACGTTTGCTTTCCGCGCCGGTAGAAATACTCGGCCGATCGCAGAATGCATGTCTCTGGATTGGCCGAAAGCCGGCACAGCACGCCCAGGAGCGCCCACCCGCTCGCCCTCCCCGTGAAATAGAGGAAAACATCGCCGCACAGCATCGCTGTCAGTCCGACCAGAAAAACGACGGGAAGGTGCAGTTGTCCATAGGCCGCCACCGCGCCTGCCGTCAGAATTGCGAGCGATGCGGGCACCGGCAGCCCGATGGCTTCCGCCAGGCAGATTGCCGCGAGCAGCGAGTAGCCATGCCCCGAAATCAGTGAGATCAGATCGTTCATCGCGAAGAGGGTCTGTGTAGTATAGCAATGGCGTCAGCCGGGAGGGAGTCGTCGACTGCCAGCAATGAACCCACGCGCAAGCCAATCAATGTACTGCAGTCTTTTGCGGCCATGCGATTCTTCTGTCGGCCCAGGAGGTGGGAAGGTGAACGCGGTGACTGGCCAAAACCTCGCAGCTCACGGCTTGAAATTCCCGCCACGGCTCGAGACTAGCGGCCCGCCAGACTATTTCTCTCTCGCGACCACGTACTCGGGCGCCCACAACAAAGCACGCTTGATCTCCGAGTCGGGGAAAACGCAAATGGCCTCGCGCGCCGCTTCAGCGTAGCGGGTCGCCTCTCTGGATGCGTAGTCGAGAGAGTTGTAACGGTTCAGGATGGTGAGGATGTCACTGTGTGTGACGCCATTGAAGGCGCGATCACGCAAGACGCTTTCGATTTGATGGCGCTCGGCAGGAGTGCAGCGGTCAAGCGCATGAATCACCGCCATAGTAGCTTTCCCCTCGCGCAGATCGCTGGCCACGGGCTTTCCCAGCACACTCTCGGACGCAGTCAGATCCAGCACATCGTCCACAATCTGGAACGCCATCCCCAGGTTGCGTCCGTACTCCCCCAGTCGCGCCTCCTGCTGCGGATCCGCGCCTCCGAGGATGCCGCCCACCCTCATGCACACTGAAAACAGGCATGCCGTCTTGCGATAGATCAGGTCCAGATATTCCTGCACGGAGATCAGCTTGCCGAGCTTTTCCATCTGCAGCAGTTCGCCCTCAACCATTTGCTGGGTAAGTTCGATCAGCACATCGAGGATGCGAAAATTGCGCTCCTGCACCGCGATCTTGAACGCCTGCATGTAGAGCCAGTCGCCCGCGAGTACGCACTTCGAGTTGCCCCACTGCGTATTGGCGGCAGGCCGGCCCCGGCGGATCTCGGCTTCATCGATGATGTCGTCGTGCACCAGCGTCGCCGTATGGATAATCTCGACGACGGATGCGAGCCGGACTGCTCCCGTGCCCTTGTAGCCAAAGAGTTTCGCGGAAAGCAGGAGCAGGGCTGGACGAATTCGCTTGCCTCCGCCCGCGCGCAGGTATTCGCCGATCTCGGTGATCGCCGCGACATTCGAGACCGTGTCCCGCCCGAACTGCTCCTCGATCGCGACAATATCGTCGCGCAGCAGATCGAAAATTTCTTTCCCGTGAATGTCAGTTGTCGTACTCAAATCCGTCCTGCGTTTCTGGAGCCCGGTCTTTCTGCAACCCTATTCTGCCGTGCCGTAAAACTAGTTAGTCCGGTAATTCGTGAACTGTAAATCGATCCCGAAATCCTGCGCTTTGACCATGGCGATAACTTCCTGCAGCGTATCGCGGTCCTTGCTGCTGACCCGCACCAGGTCACCCTGGATCGACGCTTGCGCTTTCTTCTTCGAGTTCTTGATCAGCTTTACGATGTCCCGCGCCTTCTCGATCGGGACACCCTGCTGCAGCGTAATTTTCTGTTTGACTGTGCTTGAAGCGGCCGGTTCAAGCGCCCCATATGTCAGTCCCTTCAGGGGCACTCCGCGCTTCACCAATTTCTGCTGGAACACGTCATTGACGGCCTTCATTTTGAATTCGTCGGCCGAGTGCAGAATGATCCCCTCGTGTCCCTCCATCGCGATCTGCGACTTGGAGTCTTTCAGATCGAAACGGGTGCTGACTTCCTTCATCGCCTGTTGAATGGCGTTTGCAACTTCCTGCAAATCGATTTTGCTGACGATATCGAAACTGCTATCGGGCATGGCGCTCTGCCTTTGGAGTCAGGATTCCAGCTGTACCGAAAACTCGTACCCATGAGGTTATCAGAAGAAGCAAGCTCTGGGCAGGCAAAGCGTACGTGTTCAGGAGTCAGCTATCTGTGTCCCGAAAACTCCACGAGGAATGAGTATTCGAGCGTTTCGAAAGGGGGTGGTTTCAGCCTCGTGGTTTGGCTAGGACAGTTTAAAAAATCGGCGAAAGTTGTCCGCGGTCTGCTGTCCGACTGTCTCTGCGGGTAAGGCGCGCAATTGCCCGATCTGACGGGCGACTTCGGTTACAAACGCCGGCTCGTTGCGCTGGCCGCGATGAGGAAGCGGCGCAAGATAAGGCGAGTCCGTCTCGATCAGCATGCGATCGACCGGCACGAACTGGGCCGCATCGCGAATCGATTGCGCCTTCGGGAAAGTGATGTTCCCAGCGAAGGAAATCATGAAGCCGATTTCAAGCGCCCGTCGAGCATGTTCAATACTCCCCGTGAAACAGTGCAGTATCCCCCCCAAGCCGTTCGTCGCCCACTGCTGGGCAATCATTGCCAGGCAATCGTCCCAAGCGTTCTCGCTTTTGTCGGCAGGGCGACAATGAATGATGATCGGGAGCTTCGCAGTTTCGGCCAGTTCCATCTGCCGCCGGAAAACCGCCTTCTGCACCTCGCGCGGCGAATGATCGTAAAAATAGTCGAGGCCGATCTCTCCCCAGGCAATGACTTTGGGATGCCGCGCCCATTCCAGCAACTGCGAATCGGCCGCGTCATTGGCTAGCGTAGCTTCGTGCGGATGAATGCCGACGCTGGCGAAAATTTCGGGATATTCGTCCTGCCCACCATAATTTTCCGCCAAGCGGATTCCACAATCGGCCGTGGTCGGCCCATCGCCGTTCCCGATAGCAAGATAAGCCTCAACCCCGCTCTGCTTGGCCCGCGCCAGTACGAGATCTCGATCGGAGTCGTACCGTTTGCTTTCGAGATGCGCATGGGAATCAATAAACATAAGTGGTGAGACAGGCGCGTCGCCCGTCCAAACCGGAGAAGCGGATTGCAGAGCCGAAACCCCGCAATTCTGAAACCCTGGACCTTGGAAGACTCGGAAGCGTCGGCCTCCTCACTTCAGCCGAGTCCCCAGCGGCACGTCTTCCAGAAAGCTCGCCAGTACCGGCTTCCCGCCCTCCGGCGATGCCGCCACGATCATCCCGTTCGATTCCAGCCCGCGAAGCTTGCGCGGAGCGAGGTTGGCCACGATCACGACCTTGCGTCCGATCAAAGTCTCAGGAGCGTACGCCTCGGCAATTCCAGCCACCAACTGCCGTACCTCGGTTCCCAAGTCGACTTCGAGCCGCAGCAGTTTGTCCGCCCCCTTCACGCGCTCAGCCGTCTTCACCTGCGCGACGCGCAACTCCACCTTGGCGAAATCGTCGATGCTAATCTTACCCTCCGGGATCGCGGCCGCCGGCTTCACCGGAGGTGCGGGCACCGGCGTGTTGGCGTCAGCCCCACTCGAAGTCGCTGGGTTGGCCGTATCCGTGGCCGAAGCGATCGGCTGGACGGCGGTCGTCGCGGAACCCGAACTGCCCGGTTCTTCCATTTTCTGCATCCTCTCTACCGCAGATTTATCCGCCCTCGGAAAGACGGCCTGTACCTCGCCGAGTTTCGTGCCGAGTTGCAACTGTCCCCAGCATAGTTGCGCCAGGTCGAGTTTCTTGATGTCCCCGAGCCCCATCTGCGCCCAGATCTTCGCCGTAGATTCCGGCATGACCGGATGCGCTAAAGCGGTGACGATCCGCAATGCTTCCGCGCTGGTATAGAGCACCGTAGCCAGTCTCTGCCGGCTTTCCTCGTCCTGCTTGTCCCCGAGCGCCCACGGCTCGTTCTCAACGATGTACTTGTCGACCGCCGCAACCAATCCCCACGCCGCCTCCAGCGCACGCGAAAACTGGTACTGGTCGAAATAAGATCCAAAATCGGCAATCGCCTTGTTCGCGGCCTCGTGGATCGCATCATCCTGCGCCGTCCGCGCCGCCTGAGAAGGATAAGGCACTTCTCCTTTAAAATAGCGCGTGATCATCGTCAGCGTGCGGCTGGCCAGGTTGCCCAGACCATTTGCGAGATCAGCGTTATAGCGCTGCACGAGCGCGTCGAAGCTGAACGATCCATCCTGCCCAAAGACGATTTCACGCAGCAGGAAATAGCGCAGCGCGTCCGTCCCCAGCACATCGACAATCGTTTCGGCGCGCACAATATTGCCGCGCGACTTCGACATCTTGTTCTCTTCGAATAGCAGCCAACCGTGAGCTGTAATTCCCTTGGGCAGCGGCAAGCCGGCCGCCATCAGAAACGCAGGCCAGTAGACGCAGTGAAAACGCACAATCTCTTTGCCGATCATGTGCACGTCGGCCGGCCAGTATTTTTCGTACTTGCTAGTGTCCGCAGATCCAAATCCGAGCGCGGTCACGTAATTGGCTAGCGCATCCAGCCACACATAGATCACATGCTTTGGATCGCCGGGCACCGGAATGCCCCATGAGAATGTGCTGCGGCTGATCGAGAGATCGCGCAGTCCACCGCTCACGAACGCCAGCACTTCGTTGCGCCGCGTTTCCGGACGGATGAAATCCGGCTGCTCGGTGTAGAGCTTCACCAGCCGATCCTGAAAGGCGGAGAGTTTAAAAAAATAATTCTCTTCCTTCACGGTCTCTGTGGGACGCCCGCATTCCGGACAGGGCGCGCCCGGGCCGACCGAATCCACGTAGAGTTCGTCAGACACGCAGTATTGCCCGGTGTAATGGCTCTTGTAGATAAACCCGGCATCCGCAATCCGCTTCCACAGAGCCTGCACCCCCTGCTTATGGCGTGGCGAGGTTGTGCGGATATAATCGTCGTAAGTCAATCCCATTCGGTCCCACAGCGCGCGAAATTCGGCGGAGACCTCGTCGGTAAACTGCTGCGGAGTTTTCCCCGCCGCCTGCGCGGCCCGCTCGATCTTCTGCCCATGCTCGTCGGTCCCGGTCAGGAACCATGTGTCATCGCCCATCAGGCGATGCCGCCGGGCAATCGTGTCGCACGCAATCGTGGTGTAGGCGTGCCCAATGTGCGGATGCGCGTTGACGTAATAAATCGGAGTCGTGATGTAAAACTTCTTGGTCATTCCCCTGCCTTGCTCAAAAATAGTTTCACTTACATATACGCCACTAAGCGGAAGTCGTCTGTTTCAGTTTAATGTGGCCCACCTCGATTCCAATATGCCGGAGGTGATGCGCCATGTGGACCAGATAATCCTCGAACACAAACTGCAAAGTCATCGCCTCAGACCCCGCGACGGTCAGCGTGTGCGACCATGCAGAGACCGGTACCGCTTCGGCGGCAGCCAGCAACTGTCGGTTGAGAGCCTCCCAGGTTTCAACTAACTCTTTCCATTCCCGCCGCCGGTACCCATGGACAGCCACCCAGCGATTCTGCTCGTAACCCGGCAAAGCCAGTTTGTCTTCGAACTGGGCGCGCACAATCCGCTGATGGTTGTTCGCGGCCGAATCCAGCAGATGCCCCAGTTCTTCCTTCGGAGACCAGTTCGACGCCGCCGGCTTGCTCTCAACCGCGTCCTCTGAGAGCTTTCGGAGGCGCTCCGGCACCACGTTCAAGAGCTCCTGTAAGTTAGTGAGCGCTTGCATGAATGCTCCTTGAGTGCTGGATTCCAACCACGGCCCGCGGCTGGATCATCAATTGTGCCCGCCGGCATATAGCCGAATCGCTTCCTGCATGACCTGTTTCAGCGGCACATGATGTTCCGTGGCAATTCGCCGGCAGTCGTCGAACTCCGGGGCGTAATTGGAAACCGTCCCGTTCATGTTCGCAATCTTGATTCGTACCGGTCCCCAGGTTGTGTCTACGGTCTCCCATCGCCGCGTCAGTATCTTTCTTTCTTCGTCTCGCCTCCGCACTCCCAGCGTGGTCGTCTCCGCAAAGATGATGTTGCTCAGGCGATCCGAATCCTCCAGTTTGGCCAGCACGGTAAGCAATGCCCCCGGACGGTTCTTCTTCATCTGAACTGGCGCGCTGAACACGTCAAGCGCGCCTTCTGCCAGTAACTTCTCCATCGCATAAGCCAGCACTTGCGGACTCAAGTCATCGAGATTGGATTCGAGCACTGCGATCCGATCACTGTGAGGTCCGTGGTTAAGCCCCACATTCATATGCAGTTCCGCAGCCGCCTCACCTATCGTCAGCCGCAACACATTGGGATGATCAGCCAACTCGCGGCTCCCCGCGCCGTATCCCGCCTTCTCGATCTTCATCGCAGGGAACGCCGCGAACTGCGTCACGAGCGTTCGAACGATGGCGGCGCCGGTCGGCGTCACCAGTTCAACCTGCGGCCCGGACGAATATACGGGTGCATCCTGCAACAGCTTCACCGTCGCCGGAGCGGGCACGGGCAGGGTTCCATGGGCGCACTTGACCGTACCTCCGCCCACATTGAGCGGGGAACACACCCACTCGTCTACTCCCAGAGCCTCCGCGCCTACGGCCGCACAGACAATGTCGACCATGGCATCGACCGCGCCCACTTCATGAAAGTGAACGTGCTCGATCGACGTGTTGTGGATCGCCGCTTCCGCCGCCCCTAACGTTTCAAAGATCCGGATCGCAGTGGATTTGGCAGTGCCGCTGATCGCCGCCTTCCCAATAATCTCGCGGATCTCGTTCAAGCCGCGGCCATGCGGTTGTGTGGTGTGAGGATCATCATGAAGGCTGGGCGAATGCCCCTGCTCTTGCCCATGGCGGTGCCCGTGCGAATGCCTGCCCAAATCCTCCCGCTGCTCCCAGAAAACCTCGCGCGGCAGATCTTTTTCTCCGCCGGCATAAACGTCTACCTTGGTGGCCGCGATCCCTCCCCGCACGACCCGTGAAATCTCAAGCCTGGCGGCAAGATTGAGCGCCGCCACAGTTTCCGTAAAGAGTTTCGCTGGCGCTCCCGCATCCACCAGCGCGCCCAGAAACATGTCGCCGCTGATGCCGGAAAAGCAGTCGAGATAGCCAATGCGCATAAAGTTTCGTCGTGTCGCTGTCTGTCGCTCGAAATGTTTCCACGTGGCCCGAGCCCCGCTGGTTCGGCGGAGGTCCCACGCGCCATCCGTGCGGGAGAGTCCTCAGTTCGCACGCAAAGCAAACAACCAAAAGCGAACGACGAGCAGTTGTTTGTCATGATAGGTTTCGCCGTCACCCACCGTCAAACCCGCTGCACTATGCGATTTTGTTAGAATCAATTTTCTCCAATACCTTGAGGGATTTCTTGTATCAAGAACTGGAACGCCGTCTGACCGAGGCTGTACGCGACTTCCTGCGCCGCAGTTTTCAGTTCGAAGTTGCCAATATCGTCGTTGAGCAGCCTCCGAAGATCGAGTTTGGAGAATACGCCCTCCCCGTTGCTTTCGAACTTGCCCGCAAATTGCGGAAGGCTCCACGCAAGATTGCCGACGAGATCGTTGCCGGAATCGGCCCGGTTGCTGGCATTGAGAAGTTCGAAGTTGCGGCATTGAGAAGTTCGAAGTTGCCGGAGCCGGTTACATCAACGTCCACGTGAATCGCGCCCAAGTGGCCGCCGCTCTCACCGCCGGCCAAACGCCGACCGGCGCCCCCCTCAGCGGCAAAGTATTGGTTGAGCATTCCAGTATCAATCCGAACAAAGCAGCCCACATCGGACATCTGCGGAATGCCATCCTAGGAGATACCTTCGTTCGCCTGCTGCGCTTCGCGGGCAGAGAAGTTGACATTCAGAACTACATCGACAATACCGGCGTCCAGGTCGCCGATGTGGTCGTCGGATTCATGCACGTCGAGAAGAAGTCGCGCGCCGAGATCGAAGCCCTCGCCGCCGCTCCACGCTTTGATTTTTACTGCTGGGATCTTTACGCACGCGTTTCGCGCTGGTATGAAGAAGACAAGCAGAACCGCGAATTCCGCCTCGCAACGCTTCACGCGCTTGAGCAAGGTAACAACGAGACTGCGCAAATCGCCGA
>JBEKOW010000171.1:0-9390 GCA_049521375.1 Terriglobales bacterium | reverse complement strand
GCTGCTTCATCCGCTCCAGGCGTTCTTCCAGCGATTTCTGGATCGCCTCGGTTAGAGACTCCCCAGCCTCTTCCGCTACCAGCCGGGCGAGCTTTTCGGTAGATTCGTTCTTGATGCTCAGTGCCATTGCAGTATTATATATCGAAAGGTATAATTATGCCTAACTATTGTTATATTATTAATTTCAAAATATATAGCGTCATATCTACGCCTTAAGCCCCACCACTTTTGCCAGTTTCGCTTGCCGCTCGTCGAAAGTCCAGAAGCGGTCGGCTTTAAGTTCGAGCGCGCTGGCGACGTGCAGGCTGTCGAGTGTCCGCACGCCGAGCTTTGGCCCGTAGCGGCGGGCCAGATCGGCACAAGCCTCGAAGGCGTTTTCGGGCATGCTGGTCGGCAGCCACAACCCAGAGGCCAGGTCAGCGAGAAAGAGCGCGTTCATTTCCTTCGCTTTTTCCGCCATGAGATTTTCTCGAAATTCTTGTTGGGCGAGCGCGTGGGCCCATTCGGCAAGATGTAATGGAGTCAGCGGGAGAGGCGCTCCCGCAGGAACTCGCTGGCGCGCCTCGGTGGAATGGCTGTCGGTCAGGTAGAGAGAAACCACAAAGCTCGAGTCAAGATAAACGCTCAATAGCGACCCCGATCCTCGAGGACAACATTCGGCAGGATGCGGTCTCCCAGGATTTTTTTGGCGCGGGCCGCGAAATCAGGATAGTGGACGAGCCTCTTCTCCGGTTGCATCTCTGGCACAATGCGCGCGATGACTGTATCGCGTTCGCGAAGTTCGACCGTCTTTCCGGAGCGCAGCCAGGCTTTTAGCTTCTTAGTATCGCGCAGCTGGCGAATATTTACGGATGGCATAGCATGGATTGTGACACATAATGTGACACATTTTCAATAATTTCCTTCGATCGGGCTCTGGCTCCGCCAGCACGTTTGTGATGGAATACGTTCCCTGATCGCCCGTTCTGGCGTACTATTCGTCTTTCAAGGAGGCCTCATGTCCAGGCGGAACTCCCGAACCGTTCGCCGCTTGTCCGCCGCGGCGTTTATTCTGTTATGGGTTTCACCTTCCCTCATGGCGCAGGAAAGCAAAAGCACAGTACTGGAGCTGGATCACGTCTCGATCTGCGGATCGAATCTCGATACCCTCCGCCAGATGCTCGCCGAGGCTGGCATGGCTCCCGATTTCGGGGGACCTCACGGCAACGGCGTTACGCAGATGGCGGCAATCGGATTTGAGGATGGCACTTATATTGAACTGATCGCGCCGGTGAAGGCCGGGGTAACGACGGGATCCGACTGGGCCCGCTTCATGGATACCGACGCCACGACGTGCGCCTGGGCGGTCGGCACAAACGTTCTGCTGCAGGAAGTGGATCGCCTGAAGAAGGCCGGGATCCCGGTGACGACTCCAGCGGCAGGAAGCCGGAAACGTCCCGATGGCATGTCAGTCGAGTGGAGGACAGCGGATGTTGGTTCGGGCACGGCGGGGTCCGTCTTGCCATTCATGATTGAAGATCAGACGCCGCGGGCGTGGCGGGTGCAGACCTCGGCCAGCGTGCAGGGTGCGCCGGTGTCGGGGGTGGAAAACATAGTGATCGGCGTCAGCAACCTGGACGCTTCGATTGCCCTGTTCCGCAAGGCGTATGGCTGGTCCGAACCACTTATCGAGAACCAGAAGGAGTTCGGCAAGATGGCGTACTTTCCCGGCGAGCCTGTGATTCTGGCGTCGCCCACGGGGGGTGGATGGGTCGCCGACCACATCGCCAGATATGGTGAATCGCCGATCGCCATATTGCTGAACGCCCGCGACCTTTCCGCCGCCACCAGGAAATACAGGCTCGTGGGGACGAAGACATGGTTCGGACAGAAGGTGGCATGGTTCGATGAGAGGAAGCTGAAGGGCGCGCGGCTGGGCGTGATTGGACAGTAATTGAGCGACGTGGAAGTCCGGGATGCCCGTCGGTCCACGATCTGAATTCTGCTACCATCTCGCACAGTGGCTCTCGTTAAGAACAATCCTAGTTTGCCGATGCCTAACCTGCCGACAAAGGATCGCCTCGTATCCGCCGCGCCAGTCGAGGACGATTCTTCCTTTGAACTAAAGCTGCGGCCGCAGCGGCTGGTGGAATTTATCGGCCAGGGCAAGGTCAAAGAAAATCTGGATGTGGCGATTCAAGCCGCCAAGTCGCGCGGCGAAGCGCTCGATCACGTTCTGCTCTACGGGCCGCCCGGCCTGGGCAAGACCACGCTCGCCAACATCATCGCCAATGAACTCGATGCCGCTTTCCAGCAGACTTCCGGGCCCACGCTTCAAATCAAGGGCGACCTGACGGCCATCCTCACGAATTTGCGCGATCGCCAGGTGCTATTCATTGATGAAGTGCACCGCTTGCAGCCTGCGCTTGAAGAGATCCTTTATTCCGCGCTCGAAGATTACAAACTCGACATCATGATCGGGCAGGGACCGTCCGCGCGCACGCACACCATGGACGTGAAGCCCTTCACCTTCATTGGCGCCACCACGCGCGCGGGGCTGCTCTCGGCGCCGCTGCGTTCGCGGTTCGGGCTGCTGCTTCGGCTGGAGTTCTACACCAACGACGATCTGCGCATCATCATCGAGCGCTCGGCGGAAATTCTGGGCGTGAAGATCGATCGGCCCGGGGCTGTCGAAATCGCGGGGCGCTCGCGAGGCACACCGCGCATCGCCAATCGCCTGCTGCGGCGCGTGCGCGATTACGCGCAAGTACGCGCGGCCGGGCATATTGACTTGCCCACGGCGCAGGCTGCGCTCTCCATGCTGGAAGTGGATCGCCACGGGTTCGACGAGGTGGATCGCAAGCTGCTGTTGACGATCATCGAAAAATATCAGGGCGGCCCGGTGGGCGTGAACACGCTGGCGGCGGCGCTCGCGGAAGAGCCGGATGCAATTGAGGAAATTTACGAGCCGTTCCTGATCCAGATCGGATTCCTGAATCGCACACCGCGCGGCCGGATCGCAACCCAGTTGGCGTACGAGCATTTTGGAATCACTCCGAACCGGCGGCAAAGTTCGCTGTTTTGAGGAGACGGCCGGGACTCGACATCTTCGGGGCCAGCGCGCCAAAGAGCGGGCCGAACCTAGGCACAAAGCCTGTTAAGAGCGTAATAGACTTGGAGGCATAATGCGCGAAGTTATATCAACCGACGGGGCTCCCAAGGCGATTGGCCCCTACTCTCAGGCGGTTCGGGCCGGCGGCTTGCTCTTCACTTCCGGACAGGTAGCGATTGATCCGGCCACCCAGCAGGTTATCTCGGGTGATGTCGCGGCGCAGACCGACCGGGTCATGCAGAACCTGGCTGCAATTCTGCAGGCCTCGGGCAGCAGCATAGAGCAGGTCGTGCGCTGCACAGTCTTTCTCAAGAACATGGGGGATTTCGCCGCGATGAATGAGGTTTACGGGCGCTACTTCAAGCAGGCGCCGCCGGCGCGGTCCACGGTCGAAGTGGCTCGCCTTCCTAAAGATGTTCTGGTCGAAATCGATGCGATTGCGTTGGTTTGATAGCCTGTATATTTAACCGCACGAGCAAAACAATGTTGCTTCGAAGAACCTAAGGAGAGGGTACGATCATGAAGAAAGTGCTTCTAACAATTATGCTGTTGGGACTGGCGGGGATTGCTACCGCCCAGGCGGCTCCAGCAAAAAAGGCGCCGGCTATGCCTATGGGGCCGACAAAGGTTACTGGCGATCCCGTCAAAACGGCCAGTGGACTCCAGTATTGGGACATCAAGGTTGGCACAGGTGCCGTGGCGCAGAGCGGACACAAAGTGAAGGTGGACTACACGGGCTGGCTCACTGATGGAAAGAAGTTCGACAGTTCGGTAGGAACGGGGAGGCCGTTCGAGTTCATGCTGGGTGCCAGCCAGGTCATCAAAGGCTGGGACGAAGGCGTGGTGGGAATGAAAGTCGGCGGCAAGCGCCAGTTGCGCATTCCGCCGGATCTAGCCTATGGACCGAGAGGTTATCCCGGAGCCATCCCGCCCAACGCGACCTTGATCTTCGACGTGCAGTTGGTGGATGTGAAGTAGATAAACTCAAAAGTCAGAAGTCAAATTGAAGAAGTAGACTCCGCCCTTGCGGAGAACTTCTACAATTTGACTTCCGACGTTTAACTTCCGACTCTTGGCGGTGCAGCGCCTAAGCCTTCACTACCTTGCCGCTGCGCAGGCAGGACGTGCATACGCGGATGTGTTTGGTTGCCGCTCCCACCTTGGCATGTACGGGCCGCAGGTTGACGTTCCAGCGCCGTTTGGTCACGTTGTGGGCGTGGCTGATGGTATTTCCGAACTGCGGCCCCTTGCCGCAAATATCGCATACTCGTGCCATGACTTGAGGATCCTTCCAGGCTGATGCCAAAACACTGATTTTACAGTAAACGGGCGGATTTATCCACAGCCGCGGAAGGCTCCGACAGTCCGTCACACCGCCCGCACCCGCCTTCGACGATCCTGCCATGGAACGTCCAGGCATCCTCGTGCAGGTCTTGTTGCCAGATTCAGGCCTCGGACTTAGGCGGCCTTGCCCATGACCGGCTCCGAGCAATGGGCGCAGCGCCGGGCATCGATCGGAATCTCGCTCAGGCATTCCGGGCACTTCCTGGTGGTCGGATCGGCCGGCGCAGGATCCCTCCTGGTGCGCGCGATCAAAGAGTTCACCGGGGTCACGACAAAAAAGTAGACGGAGGCGGCTATAAGGACGAAGCTAACGATAGCCGTAATGAAGTCGCCAATCGGAAACACCGTGCTCCTGACCGTGAAGCTCAGCCCGGTGAAGTCCGGCTTGCCCACGACCAAAGCAATTAAGGGGTTGATGAGGTCCTTCACGAGGGCGGTGACGACCGTCCCGAAAGCTGCGCCGATCACCACTCCGACCGCCAGGTCAACGACGTTGCCGCGCAGGATGAACTGCTTGAAACCAGATAACATGAATTCTCCAATTTGTCGGGTGGCCAACAAAGGTAAATGGACACCGGGCTTTGGTCAAGGCACTAGTGTAGTAAGAGTGCAGGAGTTTGCGCTGAGCCAGATGCGGTTTGCAGGTTGCTGCGTTAGGAGACCGGGATCGTCGAGCCTTCAGATCCGCATGGGCATGACGATGTAGCGGTACTTGTAATCCTCGGCTTCAGCGGGGCGCAACTGGCCGGCGGATTGTGCATCCTTCAATTCCAACTTGACCTCTCCCGAGCCGATCGCCTTGATGAAATCGAGCAGGTACTGGGCATTGAACCCAATGGACATCGTGTCGCCGTCGTACGCCACTTCGATCGAGTCTTCGGACTCACCCGTTTCCGTCGACGAAGCGGAAAGTTTCAACTCGCCTTTCTCCAGCTTCAAGCGCACCGCGCGGGAACGCTCATCGGCGAACTGCGCTACGCGGGAGATCGCGGCTCCCAATTCATCGCCCTGCACGAGGATCGACTTGGTGATGTCCTTGGGCAGAACCGCTTCGTAGTTGGGGAACTGGCCAGTCAACTGGCGCGAAGTGAGCAGCCGGGGCCCTACGCGGAAAAAGAGAGTTGACTCATCCTTCGCGAAGTCTATGGTTTCGACATCCGAGTCGAGCAGCGACTTAAGTTCGTCCATCGCTTTTTTCGGAATGAGCGTCTTCATTTCACCCGACACGCCTTCGAACTTCTCTCCAGCGCGCTCGATATGAGCGAGGCGATGGCCGTCGGTGGCAACCATGGTGATCGATTCCGGCTTGAGCACCATCAGAGCGCCATTCAGCGTATAGCGGGATTCTTCACTGGCAATCGCAAAGCCCGTCTTGGCGATCATCGACCGCAGCACAGGGGCGGAAATCTTGATTGCGCCGGCGGACGGGAACACGGGGAGCCCCGGAAAATTCGAACGCGCCATGCCCACCATCTTCGTGTTGGAACGACCGCAACGAATGCTGACCCAGTGATTCTCCAGCAGGCGAATCGTAATCTCCGCGTCTGGCAGCAGCTTTACGTAGTCATAGAGTTTGCGGGCCGGAATCGTGCACGCGCCCTCTTTTTTTACCTTGGCGTTGCAGGATGTCCGCAGGCTCAGGTCGAGATCGGTCGCTGTAAGCATGAGTTTGTCGCCGGCAGCTTCGAAAAGGTAGTTGGAGAGAATCGGGATAGTGGTCTTGCGCTCGACCACGCCCTGGGTGGCCGTCAGTTCGCGAAGCAGTTCAAACTTGCTGACCGTGATTTCCATGGTCGTGGTGGCAGCGGCAGGGGCAGGCGCTACTTCTACCGGCATATTGGATCTCCCGACTGTACTTCTGTTCCTTATTCTTATATCAAATACAAAACGAATAAAACCAGTAGTAACCGTAGGGGGGCCGGAGAAGTGGAAATTTGGTCCATCTACCATCGGTGCAGGGTTTTGCACGGCCAACCCTCGTGTGAAGAATCGAACCCGTGACCTGCGGGCCCCCACGTATCGAATCGACCCTGCCCGCAATTTCATCCGGTCTCACACAGATTCCACAATCGCTAAACAGCCTAGAAGCAGGAAGACTGGACCGCAGAGTGGAAAACGAGCCGCAAACCGCTATTTACGCGCCCAGTTGCTCGGTCAATTTATTGAGCAGCCTGTTCAAATCTTTGTCTTCCTTGCGGAGGTTTTCGATCTTCTCGACCGAATGCAACACGGTTGTGTGGTGCTTTCCGCCAAACTGCCGCCCAATTTCAGGCAAGGATGCTTCGGTCAGATGCTTGGCCAGGTACATGGCGATCTGCCGCGGATAGACAATCGAGCGCGAATTGTTTTTGGCCTTAATTTCCACCAGGCGCAGGCCGAATTGCTCGGCCACCGCTTTCTGAATGGACTCAATCGTCACTTTGCGCGCCTGTGAGTCGATGAAATTCTTCAGGACCTGCTGCGTGTAGAGCAGTGTAATTTCGGCGCCAATCAGGGAGGAATGCGCCACCAGCCGGATCAGCGCACCTTCCAACTCGCGAACGTTGGATCGGATATTCTGGGCGATAAATAGCGCTACGTCCTGCGGCAAGGTTACGTGCTCTTGCTCAGCCTTCTTCTGCAGGATGGCAACTTTTGTTTCCAGATCAGGCGGCTGAATGTCGGCGATCAGTCCCCATTCGAAGCGGCTGCGCAGACGATCCTCAAACTCCGCCAACTCCTTCGGAGGCCGGTCGCTGGCAATCACGATCTGCTTCATCGATTCGTGCAGCGCGTTGAAGGTGTGGAAAAACTCTTCCTGCGTGCGCTCTTTCTGGGCCAGAAACTGAATATCGTCGACCAGCAGCACGTCTACCGTGCGGAACTTGTCCCGGAAGCTGATCATTTTGTCGTAGCGCAACGAGTTGATCATCTCGTTGGTGAATTTCTCACTCGACACGTAGCAGATAGCCGCTTGCGGGGAGCGCCGCTTCACTTCATGCCCGATGGCCTGCATCAGGTGCGTCTTGCCCATGCCGACGCCTCCGTAGAGGAACAGCGGGTTGTAGGCCTTGGAGGGCCGCTCTGCGACCGCCTGGCAGGCGGCGTGGGCAAACTGGTTGCCGCTGCCGATGACAAAGGCGTCAAAGGTGTAGCGCGGGTTCAGTTGCGCAGCGCTATCCCAATCGAACCTCCCCTGCATGGGAGCTGCCGCGGTCGCCGGCTGCCCGGCACTTGAACCAAAAGCCGAGAGTCCGCCATTGTGCCGGATCGGTGTGTTCGAAGGATCGTCCTCGGCGGTAACGAACTTTACATCCTCGTATCCCAATCCCAGGTTGTCGACCGCCTCCTGGATCAGATCGGCATACTTGTCTCCCACGTGCCGGAATTCGGCGGTGGGCACGCGCACAAAAAGAATTCCATTGCTGATGTGGCTGTAACGGGTTGGTTTCAACCAGGTGTCGTAGGAATGACGATTGATTTTCTTTTCCAGCGCATCGAGGATGCGCGCCCACGGGTTCGGAATAAACGCGGAACTGGCAGCTGACATTTTATGAATACCAGAAACCCAGCCGAAAATGGCTGGGGCAAATCCGATCTTGAAATATAGGTCTGCTTTTTAGTGCGGAACAACTTCTGTTTCGCGGTACTGGTTGTCGTTGAAATTCATTACGGGACGAACGGCATACTAGCATAAAAAAAATCGCTGTGTCGGTGTTGTCCAACAAAAATATTTTGCGGGCACCACCAGTTGCGTCGAATTTTCTGGTGTTGTCAAGTGTCGAGAAACTAACTGTCGCGCAAAGGGTGCAATTGAAGGAATGAATGAGAAGAGACTTTTGACTAACAGCGCCGCGCCGCGCCGGTTAAGGCATCCGGCGCCGCTCTGTTTTCGCGGCTGTCTTGTAACTCGCCGGATACACCACCACGGAGCGCCGGCCGCCTTCACCGTCGCTCTCCGTGCGCAAATCTTTTTCTTCGCGCAACGCAAGGTGCACGATGCGGCGCTCGCGTGACGACATTGGACCGAAGCGATAAGGCTCACCCGTCCGCCGGACTTTCTCGGCTGCGGTCCGCGATGCCAACTGTATTTCGTCGAGCCGCAGGGCACGAAAATTCTTGCAGTCAAACCAGATCTTCTCGTGCTCGTTGCCCTGCAGGTGCAGAATCTCCGACCCGAGCAACTCGAACGAACGCAACAATTCGCCCCCGCGTTCCAGCAGCAGCGTCGAGTCCGGCCCGGCAAACTCCACCAGAATCTCCGGGTGCTCCCACTCGCGATTTTGCGCGATCGGCGGATCCACGGTGATCCTGTACTTCAGCCTGAACCCGCCGTTGCTGATGACGGTTTGCAAAAACTCCCCAATCTGTTTGGCGGCGGCGACTTTATCGGTGATTGGCATAGTTAGCTCTTAACCATCATCCGCCAGCAAACCCGTGATGCGTTTGCGCTGACGGCCGACAGCTTGATTATTTCTCTTTCTTCCGGGCGCGCTTCTCCATCATCTCGCGCATTTCGCGTCCTAGCGAAGTGCGGTTCATTACCGACTGCTGGACGATACCGATCAGCTGTCCGGCCGACCAATATAAACCCAACCCGGCCGGCAGGTTCCAGCTGATTACGCCCATCATCCCAGGCATCATAATGTTCATCATCTTCTGCTGCGAAGGATCCATGCCGGCCTGCGGCGTCATGCGCTGCATGGCGAACATTGTGATCACAATCGCGACCGGCAGAATGTGCAGCTTATCGGGAGACGCGAGATCGTGAATCCACACCCAGGGCGCATGCCGCAGGTCAATGGCTACGCCCAGCATGCGGTAATAAGCAAACAGGAATGGCATCTGGATCAGCAGCGGCAGACATCCACCCGCCGGGTTCACGCCTTCCTTTTTATATAGCGCCGAAATCTCGGTGTTCATCTCGGCCTTGCGCGGATCCCGCAGGCTGTACTTCTTGTATTTTTCCTGGATCG
>JBEKOW010000170.1:0-10078 GCA_049521375.1 Terriglobales bacterium | reverse complement strand
TGAGGCGACTGCGAATCGTTCCCCAGGGTGCGGGACGCGGTCCACGGCCTAAGCCTCCGAGAGTTTCGTAAGAGCGGTACATATCTGATGGAGGACTTATATATGAAGAAAGCGATGTTGCTGGTACTGTTTATCCTGGCACTGGCGGGCTTGATGATGGCGCAGAACTGGTCATCACCAAATAGCGCTGATGTGTTGGGCGCTCACCAAAACCAGGGCCGTGGCTGCGCAGGCTGCCATGCCCCCCATAGCGGCTCGTTCGGTTCCGGCCACGGCGGCGCGGCTGACGCTGGATCGTATGCATTGTGGGGCCAGGACGCCAGCCCGCTCTATGGCAAGACGATCGCGTTCGGCGACAGCGGCCGGTACGTTGAAGTTCTGCCCAGCGGAATTTCCACCGGAGCCACCGAAGTCGGCGGCATCCTGCTCTGCCTGAGCTGCCATGACGGCAACCTGACCCAGTCCAACATGATGCAGACGGCCTGCTGACCAACACGACCTACGGATCGTCGAAGATCCCAACCCTGCTCGGCAACGACGGAACGACGGCCGGCAACTACACCAACGATCACCCGGTGGGCCAGAATGCCACGATCAGCACCGGCAACGGCTTGGTTTCCACCAATGGCGTACTGTCCGTAACCGCGGGAACGGCGTATGCGCAGTTCGTAGCCAATTACGGCTGGCCGGCACTGGCGCCCGGGAAGTACTCGTCCCCTTACGGCATCAATGCCTCCAGCAAACCGTACGTGGTCTGCACGACCTGCCACAACCAGCACGTGATGACCGTCTACACCTCGAGCGCGGCTAGCCCGATCGCGGGCGACGGCGGCGGCGCGTTCTATCCCACGTACTTCTTCATCAACGGCCCGTACAACCCGAACCTGCAAGGGAAGCTGACGGCCGGCCAGGCACCTTCGACGACACAGTTCTGCCGCCAGTGCCACTTTGGCGAGTCGAACGAAGCCAACAACACAACCAACATCCCGACGGTCTTCCAGTAGACCCTTGGAGTGCCGAACAGAGGGGGAGATTCTTCTCCCCCCTTTTTTTATCTGATCAAAGGCCATCTGATCATTAGAACGGGATCTGATCATCTGGTCATTTAATCATTTAGTCATTAAAAAACCATTGGACAATGACTTAATGATTAAATGACTCAATGATTAAATAGAGTGGGTGGGGGATAGTGATGACATACAAAGTTTTCTTCTGCACGGTTCTTCTTTCAGGTATCGCGCTGGCTCAGGTGGCTTCGCATGCGCCTACTACGGTGGCCTCGGCTGCGACTCGGCCGGCGGTTTCCGCGCAGGCTTCGCCGCTGGTGGTGACGGATAAGACGGTCGCCCGGGTGAACGGGGCGGTGCTGACGGACCGCGACCTGCTGCGCGAGATGTTCTCGATCTTCCCTTATGCGCGGCAGCATAACGGGTTCCCCAAAGAGCAGGAAGCGGCGATCCGGCAGGGCGCGCTGGAGATGATTATCTTCGAGGAGCTGGTGTACCAGGAAGCCCAGCACCGGAAGCTGACGATTCCGGCGGCCAAGCTCAACGAGGCGGAGGCGGAGTTCAAGAAGCAGTTCCACAGCCCGGACGAGTACCAGCAATACCTGCAGTCGGAGATGCACGGATCTGAAAAGGCGGTGCGCGAGAACATCCGGCGCTCGCTGCTGATCGATCAGGTTCTGAAGAGCGACGTGGAGGCGAAATCGGCGGCGACTCCGGCCGAGGTGCGAGCTTATTACGAGAAGAACGCCGCGAAATACGAGCAGCCGGAATCGTACAGCTTCCAGAGCATTTCGATTGTGCCTCCGCTGAAGCCGACCGCGGAGCAGGCGAAGCAGGCGCAGAAGAAGGCGCAGGACGCGCTGCAGAAGGCCAAGGCGACGAAGGACTACCAGGATTTCGGGCTGCTGGCGGAGAGCGTTTCGGAGGACGATTTCCGGGTGAACATGGGCGACCACAAAGCGGTGGGACGGGAGAAGCTGCCGCCGCAGATCGTGAAGGCGTTTGCGGGCATGCACGCGGGGCAGGTGAGCGGACTGATCCAGATCGAGTCGGCGTACACGATTGTGCGGCTGAACGCGCATAATCCGGCGCGCAAGCAGCCGTTTGCCGAAGTCAAGGCGCAGCTTACCGATGAGCTGCAGAAGATGAAGTATGAAAAGCTGAGGTCGGGGCTGGCTAAGACGCTTCGGGCCAAAGCCAAGGTCGAAGTTGTTTAGGGATTGGAAGCGGTGCGGGATCTGATCATTTAGTCATCTGGTCATTTAGTCATTAAAAAAACCCTGGTCATCTGGCCATCTGATCATCTGGTCATTTAGTCATTAAAACCCCTAATTCGCGGCGTCGTGCCAGGGGTTTTAATGACTAAATGACTAAATGATCAGATGACTAAATCGGGTCTACTCAATGTCTGAGGATGGTTCTAACTCCACGCTTGAGCGGGCGGCGGCGCTTCAGCTTCGGACTAAGCGGTTTGCGATTCGCATTGTTCATCTCTTCCGGTCTCTGCCCCATTCTCCTGACGCACAAACTCTTGGAAAACAGCTTTTGCGGTCGGGGACTTAGGTGGCTGCCAACTATCGCGCGGTTTGCCGGGCTCGCTCCAGGGCCGAATTCATTTCCAAAATGAGCGTGGTGATTGAAGAAGCCGATGAGAGCGTATTCTGGCTGGAACTGTTTGGCGAAACCGGAGTTGTCTCCACGGAGAAGACGAAGGATCTGCTGACGGAAGCGGGGGAGCTGGTGGCGATCTTTGGGGCCTCGCTCCGCACCTGCCGGAACTCGAAGGACTGATTTATCTGGTCATCTGATCATCTGGTCATTTAATCATTAAAACCCCTAGTGCGACGCCGCGTAGTCATCCGGTCATCTGATCATCTGGTCATTTAATCACTAAAACCCCTAGTGCGACGCCGCGTAGTCATCCGGTCATCTGATCATCTGGTCATTTAATCATTAAAACACCATGGTACGACTGCTGCGAGTTTGGGGGGTTGATGACTAAATGACTAAATGGCCAGATGGCCAGATGATCTGCGCCCTTAGGCTTTTCAATGACTTAATGACTAAATGACCAGATGGCCAGATGATCTTGATTGAGCCTTTCTTCGCCGGGGGAGCGTGATATGCCGCAATGCTGGCCCCGGGCGGCGGTTTTCCTGTCTTATCCCCTTCTAAGTTATTGAATTCATTGGACAATAAATAGGGTTGGCCAGCTCTGGTTTGGCATGGTTTGTGCCTTTCTTATTGGCACAGATTGTGGATGGACTGGGCGGTTGCCAATCTCCACATTTCCCCAGGACGGGTTAGAAGGTGGGCAGTTCGATGAGGGTGGCGCGACGCATCATCGGGGCGGGGTTGGCGATGGAGCGGATCATTCTCGCGGGAATCGCTACCGTCCTGCTGGCGGCAGCCCCGGTCATGGTGGCGCAGGCGCCGCAGGCGCTGACGCTCGGTGAAAATACCAAGCTGAATGCGGGCGGGCTGTTCAGCTTTGGATATGCCGGAGACTACGGCGACGCCGTTCCTTCGGACCATGGATTGACGTTCGGCGTGGACGGCAAGCTGAGCGGGTATTACTACAATCCCAATTTTTTGAATTTTTCCGCGACGCCCTATTACAACCAGTCGAGGTCGGACTCGAGCTACCAGTCGCTGACGGGAGCGAGCGGGATCGACGGGACGGCGAACTTTTTTACGGGCAGCAACTTTCCGGGATCGGTGAGCTACCACTACGACCGCAACAGCAGCGGGACGTTCGGCCTGGCGGGACAGCCCAACTTTACGACGATCGGTAAGGGCGACGGGTTCGGCATCAACTGGAGCGCGCTGCTCCCCGGCTTGCCGACGCTTTCGTTGGGATACTCGCAGGGGGACGGAGGCGGGACGATCTACGGGACGAACGAGGAGACGAGTTCGGATACGAAGCTGTTCCAGGCGCATTCGAATTACTCGGTTGCGGGATTCCGGCTGAATGCGTTTTACACGCACAACAGTCTGAACTCGCAGTACCCCGAGTTCCTGACCTCGGAAGGGGAATCGGTACAGGAATCGACGGCGCAGGATGTCGGGTTCGGGGCGCAACATGCGCTGCCCATCCGGGGATCGTTTTACGCGTCGTTTAACCGGGATTCGTCAGAAGGCAGCTACGGATTGTCGGGACAAAGCCCGAGTGTTTCCAGCTTCATCGACGACACGGAAAACGCGGGTGCGAGTTTCCGGCCGACCGACAGATGGGGATTCAGCGTCAACGAGAGCTACACCAGCAATTTGAACGGATACCTGACGCAGCAGTTGGGAACGAACGGGGTTCCGCCGGTGAACCTGGGAACGGGATCGCACGCGATGACGCTGGCGGGAGGGACCAATTACCAGTTCACGAGTTTCCTGGTGGGCAGCGCGCAGGCGACGCACTACGACCAGTACTACTTCGGGCAGGACTACACGGGAACATTCATCAGCGGGACGATCAACTGCTCGAAGCGACTGTTCGACATGTTCAGCTTCTCGACGTCGGTGCTGGACAGCAGCAACGGCACCGATTCGAATGCGATCGGATTCATCGCTAACGTGAATTACTCGCACAACATTGGAAGGTGGCAGACGTCCGGAGTGTTCAGCTACGCGCAAAATGCGCAGACGCTGCTGGTGACGTATACGACTTCCTACTACAGCTACAGCGCGAATGTGCGGCGGCGGTTTGGCCAATGGGCATGGACGGGAGCTTTCAACGGGTCGCACAGCGGGTTGACGAATTACTCGGGGACGACGAGCCAGAGCGAAGGGTACTCGACGTCGATCGGGTCGCGGCGCTTTACGATGACGGGCAATTACTCGACGGGGACGGGAATCTCGCTGATCGGGGCGACGGGGTTGCAGGGACTGCCGCCCACGCCCGGAGTGAATAATTTCATCACCTTTAGCGGGGACAGTTACGGCGGGGGGATGTCGATGACTCCGATAAAGCGGATGGTGCTTTCGGGAAGCTACAGCCGGGCGATCAGCAACACGCTGGGGACGACGCTCTCGCACAATGATTCCGAGATCTACAACGCGCAGTTGCAGTACCATCTGAGAAGGATCTCACTACAGTCGGGGTATACGCGCTTCACGCAGGGCATCAGCGCGGTGGGAGCGCCGGCGAGCACGACTTCGTATTTTGTGGGATTCACACGGTGGTTTGACTTCTTCTAGAGTTCCGTTGGGATCCAACTGAGGGTAAAGACTGTGAAAGAGGCGAGGGGATGGACGCTGCCGGAAAGAGGGCAGAGGTCCTTCGCTGCGCGCGGGATGACGACGCTTATCAAGAAGGCGCTGGTTTTTTGGGTGGCGGTGGCGATCGTGGCGCCGGGGGCCGCGGTGGCTGCGGGATTGGGGAAACATAAGGAGACGGTGGTGGAGGCGGGGCCTCCGGATTTGCTGATGGATGGAGGGAGGAGGCTGGCGTTCGAGCGGAGCTTCAGCCTGGAGCGGGAGGTCAAGCCGAAGAGAAGTTTCTGGACGAAGGTGGTGGACGTGATCGCGGGGGAGCCGGATTTCCGTTATCTGGTGAGCCCTTATAGCGTGGTGACGGATTCGCGAGGGCGGATCATCGTGACGGACGTGGCGGCGGTGGGCGTACACATCTTTGATTTCCAGCAGCAGAAATACAAGTTCATTTCTCGGCGCGATACGTGGAAGGATCCGATGCTGATGCCGCAGTGCGTGGCGGTGGATGCGCAGGACAATATCTATGTGACGGATTCGGAGACGGGGAAGGTATTTGTCTTCGACACGAACGGGAAGTACAAGCGGGCGCTGGGCAGCCTGAAGGGCGGCGAGGGATATTTCAAGCGGCCGACAGGCATCGCGGTGGATTCGGCGGCGGGACATGTGTACGTGACGGACACGCTGCGGAACAAGATCTACATGATGGATATGCAGGGGAGCGTGCTGCAGGTGATCGGGAAGCCGGGGACGGGAGATGGGGAGTTTAACTATCCGACGGAACTGCGGCTGAATGGGACGGAGTTGGCGGTGGTGGATGCGATGAATTTCCGGGTGCAGATGCTGGACCGCTCGGGAACATTCGAGTACGCGGTGGGGAAGATTGGAGACGGGGCAGGGTGGATGTTCCGGCCGAAAGGCATCGGATTCGACTCCGAGGGGCATTTGTATGTGGTCGACGGGCAGTGGGGAATCGTGCAGGTGTTCGATAAGGAAGGGCGGCTGCTGTATTACTTCGGCGGGCGGGGGACGGGACTGGGACAGTTTCAGTTGCCGGCCGGGTTGCAGATCGATCATGACCGGATTTATGTAGTGGATTCGTTCAACCGGCGAGTCGAGGTGTTTCGCTATTACGGCATCGCGGCCGACGCGAGGAAGCAGCCATGAAGCGGATTCTTATCTGGGCGCTGTTTTTCACGCTGAGCGGCGCGGGAGGATTCGCGCAGGCGCCGCCTACGGCGGATGTGCTGGGGATGCATAACCTTTCGCCGGGAAGCGGGGCGTCCGTATATTCGCAGGGGAGCCTGGGGTGCACGTTCTGCCATGCGCCACATAGCGGGCTGGGCGGGATCTCTCCATTGTGGAACCAGAAATATTCGAATTCTTCCTACACTCCGTACACGAGCTCGACTTATGTGGAGACCGGCAACGCGAAGCCGACCCTGGGCATTACGAGCAGCTTATGCTTAAGCTGCCATGACGGAACGGTTGGGGTGGGAAACTCGGCGGCCTACGGGCAACTGCCGGTAACGGGATCGTGGGCTCCGGGGGACAGTTTCGGCACTACGCTTACGGGATCGCATCCGTTCAGCCTGGTGCTGCCGCTGAAGGACTCGCCGGATCTGGTGGCGTCGCTGGTGGCGCAGGGAAAGACGGCGGATCCGACTGGAGCGGTGAGCCTGATCAACGGAAACATCGAGTGCACGAGTTGCCATAGTCCGCACGTGCAGGCGATCGACACGGTGGTGCAGCAGTTTCTGGTGCGGGACAGCTCGAACGGGCAAATGTGCCTGTCGTGCCACGATCCTACGCGTTCGACGCAGGGGCAAGTCAATCCGCTGGCGGGTTTTGTCGGCAGCGCGCATCAAACCGCGACGAACCAAGTTTCGGCCGCAGCGCATGTTGGGCAATACGCCACGGTGGCTGTGAACGCGTGCACGTCGTGCCACATGGAGCACAATTCCGCAGCGCCGGCGAGGCTGCTGCGATCGGCAGTTCCGGCGGCTCCGGGAGTGGATGCGGTCACGCAGGCTTGCATGACGTGTCATAGCGGGGCAGGTTACCTGTCGCCGGTTGCGCCCAACATCCTCGCGGAGACATCGAAGACGACAAGCCATCCACTACCGGCGGGCACCAATTTTCACGACGCGGCGGAAAACACGCTGCTGAACAATAACCGGCATGCCACCTGCGTCGACTGCCACAGCGCGCACGCGGGAAGTGCCGCAGCGATTCCGTATGCGGGGCCTCCGGCCATTCGTTTGCCGCAGCAGGGCACGACCGGGATCAGCGCGGCCGATGGGATTACGCCCGTCATACCCGCAGTCAATCAATACGAGAATTGCCTGCGCTGCCATGGAACCAGCACCGGCAAGCAGAGGTTGTTGATGTACGGATATGCACCGATTCGCGTTGTGTCCGCGCCCGATCCTCTGAACGTGGACCTGGAATTTTCCCCGTCGGCGACTTCGAGCCACCCGGTTACGCATCCAAGCTCAAGTCCACTGCCGCAGCCGAGCCTGCTCACAAATATGTTGGGCATTACGGGACAGGCCACGGCGCGACTGACCGGGACGCAAATGTTCTGCACGGACTGCCATAACAGCGACGATAATCGCGAGTTCGGCGGCACCGGGCCCAACGGCCCGCACGGTTCGGTGAACTCTCACCTGCTGGAACGCAATTACCAGTTCAGCCAGGCGGCGACACCGGGCGGCACGGTCACAAATCTCTTTCCGAATCCGGATACCAGCACGGCCGGGCCCTACGCGATGTGCGCGAAGTGCCACGACCTCTCGCAGATTTTCTCGAACACGAGCTTCAACCAGCACAGCCTGCACTCGTACCAGTACGGCTTCACCTGCTCCACATGCCATACGGCGCACGGCATGGGAGCGACTTCGCCTTACTTCACGGGCGAGCGACTGGTGAATTTTGACGCCAATGTGGTGGGCCAGAATAATAGCGCGCCCATTTCTTACAACCGAAGCACGAATACGTGCACGCTGGCTTGCCATACCTATAATCACAACGCCGACGGCACGGTCACGCCGGCATCGCAGCAACCCTTAAAAAAGAAGTTCGGCAAATGAACGCGCGAGCTGGGATGGGCGTGCGCGTTCCGGCATTGCTCGGGCTGTTCACAGTTTTCGCGCTGATCGAAGCGGTGCGGTGCTCATCGCTCTCCAGCCTCTCGAACGCCGACGCGTGGTGGCATCTCAGTTCAGGATTGTGGATTCTGCAGCATCACGCGCTCCCGCATACTGGTGTGTTCTCACAGTTGAGCGATGCGCCGTGGATTGACGCCAGTTGGATCTACGATTTGAAACTGGCGATTTTCTACCGGCTGATTGGGCTGCGGGCGATCCCGGTGTTTTCGATGGGCTGCAAGGCCGGGCTGGCGGTGGTGACGTTTCTTCTCGCGGGCGGACGGCGCGGGAATTTTCGGGCGGCGGTTTTGATTTCGCTGGTCGCGCAGTACATTCTCGCGGGGGTTCCTCCGACGCCGACCTATGCGTCGGTGCTTTTGTTTGGGGTGGAACTGGTGGCGTTGCTGGAAGCGCGGCGGAGCGGTCGGCTGCCGATGTGGTTGCCGCTGGTTTTTTTGGCCTGGGCGAATGCGGATATGCACTTCGTCTGCGGGCTGGGGTTGTTGCTTCTGTTTGCGGCCGTGAGTGTGGTGGAGTTTTCTGTCGCGCCTCCGGGGCTTGAATCAGGTATGGCCGCTACCCACGGCTTACGTCGTGGACTAACGCCTTCCGCCGCTTCGCGGCTCGATTCCTCCGGGGATTCGCGGTTCTCTTCTTTCATCAAGCCAGGTCGGCAATCGATTTGGATGCTGGGGGCGGTCGTGGCGGCTTGCATGTTGGCCACTCTGATTACGCCTTACTTCTTTCATCCCTACCAGATTTTCTTTGGCACTACGTTCAGCGCGGCGAATGCTTACCTGCCGGATTGCCATGCTCCGGGATTTCGGCGGGCTCAGGATTATGTTCTGCTGCTGCTGGCGATGTCGGGTTTTCTGGCGCTTGGGCTGCGGAGGTCTCGCGATTGGTTTCTGATTGCGCTGCTGGCGATCAGCGCAGGAGTTTCTTTTTACTCGCAGCGCGATGTGTGGGTGGTTGTGCTGGCGGCGGTCGCGGTGCTGGGGGAGACGGTTGCCAGTTCTCAGTTCCCAGTTTCCGGTTCTCAGACTCCCGATTCTAAGGCTCCATGGCGGGAGCTTTTGATCTCCGGCGGACTGGCTTGCCTCGTTCTTGCCCTGGCGGCTTTTGTGATCTTGCCGCGCAGCGCTTCAGCTTTGCTGGGGAAGGTTGGGGAGAGTTATCCGGTTGCGGCCAGCGACGTCATTCGCGCGCAGCGGCTGCCGCAGCCTCTTTTTAATGCGTTTGAATGGGGTGGGTTTCTTAGCTGGTATTTGCCGGAGTATCCGGTGGCGATTGATGGGCGCGTCACGCTTTATGGCGACGACTACGTGGTGGAGTATTCGAAGGTCATGAACGCGGATGTGCGCTATACGGATTTTCCGGCGATGGCGAACGCGCGCACGATTGTTTTGCCGGCGAGCGCGATCATGGCGCAGGCTTTGAAAACGCTGCCGGGGTTCAAGGTGGCGTACAGCGACAGCGTGGCGCTGGTGCTGACGCGGGACGACGGGGAGACGCCCCTGCAACAGGTAGAAAAGCCATGAGCGAAATGAGCCGGGAGACGTGCCAGACCGCGGGTGAGAGTGTGACCCCGATGACGAATGGAGACGCGGGCGCACAGGCCCCGGCGCTCACATTGGTTACGCCCGGGTCTATCCCAGTCGAATCGCCCTGGTGGCGGATTGCGGATTTTGGGGTGCTTGGGCTGTGGATGGCGGTGGT
>JBEKOW010000169.1:0-9645 GCA_049521375.1 Terriglobales bacterium | reverse complement strand
GATCAGAAGTAGGATAATACGGACGAGATGACCGTGCTGCTCAAACGCGTGTACGAACCCGCCGCGGCAGCCGATGGAGTGCGCGTTCTGGTCGACCGCTTGTGGCCCCGCGGCCTGACCAAAGAAAAAGCGGCCGTGAAATTCTGGCTGCGCGATCTCGCGCCATCAAACGAGCTGCGGCAGTGGTTCCACGCCAACCCCGACTCCTGGACGCTCTTCCGCAAGCGCTATCTGAAGGAATTAGCCGCGCCGGCGGCGACCGCAGCCGTCGAAAAGCTGCACGATCTGGCGGAAGCGAAAAGAAATCTGACTCTGCTCTACGCCTCCCGCAACGAGACAAAAAATAACGCCACGGTACTGAAAGAACTCCTGGACGGCGGCAGAAAACCGCCTTCGAGCGTAGGCAGGGCCGCATCCGCACGCCTCCCGATCCGAAAAGCAAAAAAACAGTAACCCAAAGGAACCCAAACTTAAGGGAAATTCCAGAGCCGAAAGCCGAAAGCCGAAGGCTTTTGGAGCTGCGAGCTTGGAGCTTGGAGCTGCCTCCTGCCCCCTGCCCTCTGCCCTATAATTTCCCAGTCATGCCCGCGTCCGCCCTCCACAAGAAAATCGACTCCCTGCGCGACAAAATCCGCCACCACGAGTATCTCTACTACGTTCAGGACGCTCCCGAACTCACCGACGCCGAATTCGACAAGCTGATGAACGAGCTGAAAAAGCTCGAAGCCGAGCATCCCGATCTCGTCACACCCGATTCTCCCACGCAGCGCGTAGGCGGCAAGCCGCGCGAAGGATTCGTCAAGGCAAAACATTCGTCTCCCATGCTCTCCCTCGACAACGCCTACAGCGAAGAAGAGTTGCGCGACTGGGAGCGCCGCGTGCACGAACTGAGCGGCCGCACCGACGTCGAGTACATGTGCGAACTCAAACTCGATGGCATGTCACTCGCGCTCGTCTACAGCGATGGCCGGCTCGAACGCGGCATCACCCGCGGAGACGGCACCGTCGGCGAGGACGTCACCCTCAACGTCCGCACCGTGCGCTCGATCCCGCTGTCGGTCTCAAAAGAAAAACTGAAAAAGGCCGGCATCCCCGCGGACTTCGAAACCCGCGGCGAAATGCTGATGCCGATCGCCGCCTTTCGCAAGCTCAATGAAGAGCGCCAGCAGCAAGGCCTGGCCACCTTCGCCAACCCGCGCAATTTCACTGCCGGAACCGTCCGCCAGCTAGAGCCCGGCATCACCGCCCAGCGCCGCATGGACTATTTCGCCTACATGCTCCTGAAAGATGGCCGCACGTACTTCGACCGCCAGTCGAAAACCATGGACGCGCTCGAATCGGCCGGCTTCAAAGTGAATCCCAATCGCAAGCTGGCAAAAAATCTCGACGAAGTCTGGAAGTTTATTCAAAGCTGGGAGGGCAAGCGCGAATCGCTCCCTTACGAAATCGACGGCATCGTGATAAAAGTCGACCGCACCGCCCTGCAGCAGGAGCTAGGCTTCACCGGCAAAGCGCCGCGCTGGGCCATCGCCTATAAGTTCGCGGCTCACGGCGCCATCACCCAGGTCGAAGACATCGTCCCGCAGGTCGGACGCACCGGCAAATTAACGCCCGTGGCATGGCTGAAGCCCGTTCCTATCGGAGGCACCACCGTTTCCCGCGCCACTCTCCACAACATGGATTTCGTCGACGAACTGGGCATCAAGATCGGCGACTGGGTCGAGGTCGAGCGCGGCGGAGACGTCATTCCCAAAGTCGTAAAGGTCGTCGACGACGCCGACCATCCCCGCGGACACAAGTCGTTTCAAATGCCCGACCACTGCCCGGTCTGCGGCGGCAACGTAGTTCGCACCGAAGGCGAAGCCGATCATCGCTGCGTCAACGCCAATTGCCCGGCCAAGCTGCAAGGCACGATCCTGCATTTCGCCTCGCGCCATGTCATGGATATCGACGGCCTGGGCGATGCCCTTGTCAACCAGCTCACCGAGCGCGGCCTGGTGAAGAACGTAGCCGATCTCTACCGTCTGACGAAGGCCGATCTCATGAAGCTGGAGCGCATGGGCGAAAAATCCGCCGACAATGTGCTGCGAGAGATTGCCGACTCCAAGCAACTCCCGCTCGAGCGCGTAATCTACGGCCTCGGCATCCGCTTCGTAGGCGAGCGCACCGCGCAATTTCTGGCTGAGCATTTCGGATCGCTCGACGCCATCATGGACGCCACCGCCGAGCAACTGGAAGAAGTCAACGAAGTAGGCCCGCGCATCGCGGAGAGCATCGTGGAGTTCTTCGCCGACGAGCACAACCGCAAGCTGGTAGCGGACCTGAAAAAAGCCGGCCTGACTTTCACTGGCCAGAAAAAAGAAAAAGGCACAAAGCTGGCAGGCAAGACGTTCGTCCTGACCGGAACGCTGGCCCGCCACACCCGCGACGAAGCCAAGCAGATGATCGAAGACGCGGGCGGACGCGTCTCAGGTTCCGTCAGCAAGAAGACGGATTACGTTGTCGCCGGAGCCGACGCAGGCTCGAAACTGGATAAGGCGAAAGAGCTGGGCGTCACCGTGATTGGGGAAGATGAAATGGAAAAGTTATTGGGGTAGATGGATCCAAAATCAGCTTCGGGGTTACGCTAGTGTCCCCGCAACTTCCTCAACCTCCGGCACCCGCGGCCGGTGCACCAGAGAAACCAGAATAAAACTGATAATCATCAGCAGCAGCCATGACCCGTACTTGCCGAAACGCACTAACTGCCATCCGTTTCTCTGATGGGGATAAACCCAGACGGCGGCGAAGGTGCCGACATTTTCGGCGGCCCAGATGAACAAAGCGACCAGTCCGAAGCCGAGCAGCAACGGCATGCGCCGGTATTTCTGGTACGGGCGGTAGTAAACCCAGGTCGGCCCAAACACGGCCACCACCGCGCCAAAGAGCGCGAGCCGCATATCCGGGATGAAATGATGCGTAAAGAAATTGGCGTAAATCAGAATCGCCAGCGCCACCGTTACATGGACATTGGGATAGCGCGTGTATCGCATATCAAAGATGCGCGTGACGCGCGCCATGTAACTCCCCACCGACGAGTACATGAACCCGGAAAAAAGCGGCACGTGCCCGATGCGGAAGAAATTGCTTTCGGGATAAGTCCAGGAACCGGCGCTGGTCTTGAAAAGCTCCATCAGCGTTCCCACGATATGGAACACTAATATGACCTTGGCTTCCCGCAGCGACTCCATACGCAGAGCAAGCAGCAGCGCTTGTATGCCGACAGCCGCCAGAAACAGAAAGTCATAGCGTGCCATCCATGCATGCGCAGGCCAGAACCACTTCGTCAGCAGCACCATGCTCAAGACCGTGGCTCCAAAAAGGCACGCCCACGCCGACTTGAACCCGAACAGAAAGAATTCCCATAGGAACCCATTCACCCGGCTCGTCGAGACATGTTCTTCGAGCCGGATGCGGATTTCGTGAAACCGTGTTTTGGTGTAGCTCAGCACCGATCAGGAAAAAATGGAACGGCCCATTGTAGCCTTGAGACTTTCTGCGATATGCCCAGAAATCGCTTGACTTGAACTCAGCCACTCAATCAACTGAGAACAGCACAAATGGGTGCAGCGGCTGGGGCAAGGCTCGAAGCTGACGACGATCTTTGATAATCAACGCAGGAATTCTTGCCGCAAGCTGTATATTTTCAATACTTTGAAAAGTACACCTTGTGGAATCAATACTTTGCAGACATTGGATTGCCAATGATGTCGGGAATGGGCGTTTTCCCGCACTTAAGTCAATAAGAATCAATACTTTGGCTCTAAGTATCTGCGGCTCAATATTTTGGCGAGAAATTGTCCCTAAAGTATTGATTCCAGGAGACCGGGGGGGAGGGGGGTACCCCAGGGCGGGCTACGCCTCCCTCCGCAATCAGAAACTCAAGGATCCAATGTGGAGCAACCTCCTGCAGCGTGCGAACAAACAGGGTCGCACTTACTTCTTGGCCGTCGGAGGCATCAGCCCGTTCAGCCGCAAATACATGGCGGCCTCGGCGTAGTGGTCGGCCCAGTTGCTGGCGATGCCCAGGGCAAAGCGGGCGCGCGACAACTGCTGGCCGCCATGGCCCTCGGTGAGTTCGCCCAGCTTCGAATCGTCCATCTTGCCGATCGCGTCGCCGCAGAAATCGAACGATGCCTTGAGCGAGGCAACAAGCTTTTCTTTGCTGTCGGTATCCTTGGCCTCGTCCACCTTGGGAGCCGGAACGGCCGCGGCGTTGCTGCACAGCGTGTAGTTCGCTTCGACCATGTGGGCGACGAGGTGTCCGAACGTGATCTGGTCGGCCGAAGGTTTGTAGCTGAATTTGTCGGCGGGCATCTCCTCGACCGCGGCAATCGTATTTTTCTGGCGGGCGGGGAAAGTATCTTTCAGGGCGGATGCAATTGGATTCTTGACTTGAGCGGTGGCGGATGCGGCAAGCAACAGCAGCGGCAAGATAAAGTTGAGTTTCATGGCCATCCTCCGAGGGCGTTGCAAGCATAACGCGGGCGAGGGCGCCCGCGCCACCCGGACGGCATCAACCCGGACGGCACCTTGCTGGGAGCGCGTCCCGACCGTATTCTTAAAGAATGCACAGCCACGGCGGGCCCGGACATTCGCATGGCGGCCATTCGCACTCGCACGGCACAGGCCGCGTGCTGCGCATTTCGCTCGGGGTCACCGCCGTCTATATCGCGCTGCTGGTTGTGGCCGGTGTCCGCGCGCATTCTCTGGCGCTGCTGTCGGAGGCCGGACACAATCTCTCGGATTTTTTGGCGCTGCTTTTGTCGTTGGCCGCCGTCTATCTGGAAGGCCGTCCGCCGAGCGCGACCAAGACTTACGGCTATCGGCGCGCCGGAGTTCTCGCGGCGCTGGT
Source organism: Terriglobales bacterium (assembly GCA_049521375.1). Taxonomy (GTDB): domain Bacteria; phylum Acidobacteriota; class Terriglobia; order Terriglobales; family Acidobacteriaceae; genus Acidiflorens. The sequence goes on along the minus strand of JBEKOW010000169.1, from coordinate 4,751 downwards.
CAATTCTCTTTCGCTGGTGGTCGTATCGTTCTTCATTTTCTACGAGGCGGTTCGCCGCATTCAGCAACCCGAGCACGTGCATGCCGGACTGATGATCTGGGTCGCAGCGGCGGGCGTGGCCATGAATGGAGCAATCGCGCTGCTGCTCTGGCGCTCCGGACGCGACGTGAACGTGCGCAGCGCGCTGCTGCACGAGGTGGGCGACACGGTTTCAACGGCTGCGGTAATCGTGGGCGGCTGGGCGATCCTGTGGACGGGCCAGTACTGGATCGATTCGGCGCTCTCGATTGGAATCGGCGCGCTGATTTTGTGGTCGAGCTTCGGGATCGTGCGCGAGACGCTGAACATTCTGCTCGAAGGCACGCCGCGCGGCATGAGCCTGGAAGCGGTCGAGTCCGCGGTGCGCGAGATTACCGGAGTCAGCGACGTGCACGATCTGCACGTCTGGAGTATTGGATCGGAAAACCACGCGCTCTCCGCGCACGTGAAAATTTCCGACATGCCGACGTCCGAAAGCGACACGATTCTGCGCGAGATCAACGAGAAACTCGGCCGGAGCTTCGGCATCCACCACACGACGATCCAGTTGGAGCACCTGGTATGCGAGACCGCGCACGCCTGTGTGATTGCGGTGCGCGCCGAAAGCGAATCTACCGAGCATAGTCATTCCGGGCACGAGCACCGCGGCCACACGCACTGAGAAGTCAAGGGCGACCCGGTTAGCTCCCACAAAACGGGCGCGAACCCTTTCGGACAAGCTCGGGGCAGGCTCTGGGGCACCAACATTTGCCTGCTCAAAATTTCCCCATGTGCCACGCTGGGTGGCGCCTTCGGCTGCTACTGGTTGTGGCTCTGCCGCTCGAAAATTTCACGAACCGTCACGATTGTGTCGGCGTCTTCCGGCAGCTTATCGGGACGCAACCTCACGATGCGCGGGAAGCGCAGCGCATAACCGCTCTCATGGCGACTGGATTGCATCATGTTATTGAAAGCGACTTCCAGAACGATCTTCGGCTCGACCTCCAGCCTTAATCCATGTTCGCTGGTCTTGTGCGCGAGGAACCACTTCGTCATTTCGGCAATCTCCGCGTCGGTCAAGCCGGAATATGCTTTGCCGATGTTCACGAGTCGCTCGCCATCCCACACCGCAAACGTGTAATCGCTGAGCACGCCGATGCGCTTGCCGTGTCCATACTCGACGGCCGTCACAACCACGTCGAGAGTCGCAAGCTCGCGCTTCATCTTGAGCCACGACTTGCCGCGCCGGCCCGGCGTGTAGCGGGAATCGAGGTCCTTGATCATCAGGCCTTCATTGCCACGATCACGCGCGGCAACGAATAGCCGTTCCAGGTCTTGCGCGGTGTGTGCGTTTGCAACCGGTGCGCGGATCACCGCCGCGGGCGAAGGAACCTCGGCGGCGAAGTCAAAGAGCGACTGTCCCGAAGATCGCACCGCCTGAGAATGAGCGGCGGCGGCTCGCGCTGCATCCGGAGCGAGAAGACGGTCGAGAGTCAAGGCACGTTCGCGCAACTGATGGTCGAGCAGCAGATTGCCGCCGACAAAGATGACGTCGAAAACCAGGTAAGCAACCGGGATCTCCCGCAGCAATTTGGGGCTGACCTTCTTTCGGCCGAGGCGCTGCTGGAGCGTGCTGAAAGGAAGCGCGCGGCCGTAATCAGCTTTGGGTTCGCCTTCGCCGCCGGACTCGGCCGCGCCAGGCGACCAGGCTACGATTTCGCCGTCCAGAATTGCGTCTTCCGAAAGCGCGGCCAGCGCGGGCGGAAGTTCCGGGAAGGACTCGGTGATGTCGTCCCGGGTGCGCGAGAACAGCCGCACTTTTCCCTCGCTGATGTGCGCCTGTGCGCGGATCCCGTCGAATTTATCTTCGACCGCGGCATTCTCAAAATAGCTGAGAGCCTCCTCGGCAGACTCGACCGGGCTCGCCAGCATGAAGTCGATAGGATGAAAAAGGCGGAGACGCGCTTCTCCAAGCTTCCCGGAGGCCGCGAGCCGAAGCGTCTCACCCAGATCGCCGAGCAGCATGTTGGCGCGTTTCACCTGGTCCAGCGGCGCGTCAAAGGCGCGGGCGATGGCTTCTTCCACCAAACTCTCCTTGAGGCCGATGCGCAGATCCCCGCTGACTATCTTGACGACATACTTTGCTTCAAGAGGAGTTGCACGCCGGAGAAGTTCGCGCAGCAGATGCGCCTTGTTAGCCGCGCCGCGTGCAGCCGCAATTTCGACGAACGCATCTTGTACATCGGGCAGCGAGAGTCCCGCTTCCGACTTTGGCGGAAGCGCTTCAGCGGCAACGGACCCAGCGTCTCCGCGGCGCCGGTAAATCTCAGTAAGTTCGTCTTCCGACTTACCCGAAAGCTCCGCGATCGCCCGCCAGAGCAGGGATCCGCCAACTTGCAGAGTCCGTTCGTCGTAGGCGGCGAATGGGCGTCCCGAAAGAAAGATCGCGGCAATGGCAGCTTGATCGACGGGCAAGCCGCGAAAATAAGTGGCAACCAGAGCGGTCTTGGCCAGTTTGCTGTTCGTGGCCGCGATTGCGTCCGCAGTCTGGGCGAATTGGAGCATGCTGCTCAGAATTCTATGTTGGATGAGATTGTGACGGGCCGAGGCTCGGCCTCGCATAGACAGTGCGAAGCTCTGTCCCGCGTACCTTTAACCATCGGCAATACAATAAGATACGGGCTGCAATCGCGGTGCTTGAATCCGCCTTGTGTGTGGTAACCTAGTCATAGGAAGGCCGAGGGAGTCGTCCCACCCCAAAGCGACATCCAATCTACTATGAGAAGTTGGCGGACAATTCTGCGTTTTTTGGCGGCAGTGCAACTGCTCCCGGCTTTGGAGAGCGGCGAAGAGACCACTCTGGTGGGTGGCCAAGCTGTCCTTGAAGGCGTCATGATGCGCTCCCCGCATGCCTGGGGCATTGCCGTCCGCAAGCCTTCGGGAGAGATTCTCACGCATAGCGAGGCGCTGGATCGCCCTTCAGAACAGCATAAGTGGATGGGCTGGCCGGTAGTGCGTGGCGTGATGACGCTCGGCCATGCCATGTCTCTGGGATTTCGCGCGCTGAAATTTTCCGCCAATGCGGTCCTGGACGAAATCCCCGCCGACGAGAACGGCAAGAAAATGGAGATCAGCGGCTGGATGGCCGGTCTGAACATGGCTTTCTCCGTTCTCTTCTTCATTTTCATGTACAAGTACCTGCCGCTGCTGGCAACCACTGAGTTGAAGCGCGTCAACCCAGTTTTCGGACAGCAGTTTGTGTTCAACCTGGTTGACGGCCTGATCCGGATTGGTATGTTCCTGCTGTTCGTGTGGGGCATTTCGCTGTGGAAGGATATCCGCCGCGTGTACGAATATCACGGAGCGGAACACAAAACAGTTTTCGCTTTCGAGAACGGCGATCCACTGGAGACAGCGGCGGTGCAGAAGTATTCGACATTTCATCCGCGCTGCGGAACCAGTTTCCTGATGACGGTGATGATCCTGTCAATGTTCGTCTACATGGCAATTCCGGTTCAGACGTTCTGGGCCCGATTCGGGATCCGGATTGCACTGTTGCCCGTGATCGCGGGTGTGTCGTATGAGATCATCCGCTACGCCGCCCGACATCGCGGCTCGCTGTTTGCGCTGATGACGGCTCCGGGACTGTGGCTGCAGCGGATCACGACGCAGCCCCCCGACGACCACCAGGTTGAATGCGCAATGATCGCGCTTGATGCCGCCATGGACCTCGAAAAGCAGCACGGCGGCGAACTGGTGATTGCGTAGCGGGCATTAGTCGCTGGTCTCTGGTCGTTGGTCGTTCGGGATTTGATTCAGTCCTCTGCAGCATATTTCTGGACCAGCTTCTAAAACATCACAATCTCACTGGTCATCGGGCACTGGTTTGTACCGATTATCTGGCTATCCTGATCACAGAGGTGCTACCGTGCCATCGACTTTTCAGGATCTGCGGGTTTGGCAAGATGCAATGAGCTTTGCGGAGGAAATCTATCGGGAGACCGCGCATTTTCCGCGACAGGAGATGTACGGCTTAGTTTCGCAAATGCGGCGCGCTGCTGTTTCTGTTCCGAGCAACATCGCGGAGGGCAAGGGGCGTCATTCCGATCCCGATTTTGTGCGCTTCCTCTTGCATGCCCGGGGTTCGTTACTTGAGCTTCAGACGCAGGTTTTAATTGCCCGGCGGTTACAATACCTGACAGTGGAAAAGGCAAATGCTCTTTGCCGGAACAGCGATAGCATAGGGCGGGGGTTGAATGCCCTCATCAACAGTTTTCGCGCAAACGCGGCCTAACGACGAACGACCAGCGACTAAAGACTTATGTTTGAACGCCTGGACCAAATCGAAGCTCGCTATGAAGAACTGACGCAGGCGCTCGCCTCGCCCGGCATCACGAACGACTCGATGAAATACCAGAAGACCGCCAAGGCGCACAGCGAAATCGCGCCGGTCGTCGAGAAGTATCGCGAGTTCAAGGATCTGACGCGCGGCATCGCCGAGAGCAAGGCTATGCTGGCCGACGAAACCGATGCTGACATGCGCGCCTATGCCGAAGAAGAGCTGGCGAAGCTGGCGGCTCGCGTCGGCGGCGTCGAGGAAGATCTCAAGGTGCTGCTGCTTCCCAAGGATCCCAATGACGAGAAAAACGTCATTCTGGAAATTCGCGCCGGCACGGGAGGCGACGAGGCGACGCTGTTCGTCGCGGAAGTTTTCCGCATGTACACCCGCTACG
>JBEKOW010000168.1:0-9733 GCA_049521375.1 Terriglobales bacterium | reverse complement strand
AGCTACGAGCGCATTCACCGCTCGAATCTCGTAGGCATGGGCATTCTCCCGCTGCAATTCCTTCCCGGAGAAAACGCCGAATCTCTAAAGCTGACCGGAGAAGAAATTTTCGAAATCGCCGGTATTCGCGACGTATTGGAAAAATTCTCTTCGGGACGCAAAATCGCCGTGAAAATGAAAAGCGGAGACAACGCGGCCGGAGCAGGAGAAAGAGCAGGGAAGCCCAGCGAGTTCCAGGCCATCGTCCGCATCGACACTCCGCAGGAAGCTCTCTACTACGCCAACGGAGGCATCCTGCAATACGTCCTCCGGCAGTTGTTAGCAGGAAAAACGCAGCCCGAAGCAGTGACCGCGTAAACGTAACGCCTAGCGAGTAGTGCCGGCGGGCCGGCCCGATATGCGAGCGAAGCTCGCCGCATATCTGCTGTAGATGTCCACATTTCCCTCCGTATTCCTGAGAGTGTGTGGCTTTTTTCCTTTTCCCACCATCTCATTCAGAACCGAAGTCATCCTGAGCGGAGCGGGGTAAGCGAAGCGCGCCCCGCGGAGTCGAAGGACCCCTATTGCCCCAACCATCCCTGAGGATTTATGACTCACGGGGCTCCGCTGCCCCCGGAACCGTGGCTGAATAACCTCATCTTCGAGCCTGTTAGGTGCTGAATTTCGAGTCTTCAGCCTGATCAATTCACCCCCGCGCCGCCTACAACACCTTCCCGTCCACACTCATCAAATGAAAGTCGCCGAGGTGAAGCTCTTTCACTCCACTCTCGATCTTCGCCCGGTCACCGACCACCACCCAGATCACGTGATCCGGATGCACAATCTCCTTCGCTGCCCCGTTCACATCGGGAAGCCGCAGCGCGCTCACCTTCGCCCCGTAAGTCTCGTAGTAATCGTCCGGGAGTCCAAATTGCACGATGTCGGTAATTGCCTGCCCAAGTTCGGCGAGCGTCTCGCGCGACCCCGGCACTCGCAGCGTCTCGTTGGCTTGAATCTTCTTCAACTCCGCGTCGCTGATCGGATGCTCACCGACGACGCCGCGATATTCCTTGTTGATCTCCGCCATTGATTCCTTCGTCTTGTCGGTCTGCACCGGTGCGAACGTCAAGAATGGACGTTGCGACCGCGCATCGCGCAACACCGTCCGCGCTCCATACGACCAGTGTTTGTCCTCCCGCAGGTTCATGTTGATGCGCGCCCCAAACGTCCCGCCCAGCGCGTCGTTCATCGCCTCAATGGCAATCTCCTCGTCATTCGCCCGCGGAGGTGCAACTTCCGCCGCCACAATTACCGATTGCAGCGCCCCCGGCTTGTCGATCAGATACACCTCCGACTTCGCCGCCATCGCCACGGTGGTCACATTTTTCTGCGGAACCTCGCCGCTCTTCCAGCCAGCAAACAATTTCTCCAGCTTCGGGGTAATCTCCTTCAGTGTCGTGTCGCCCACCACGATCATCGTCGAGTCATTGGGCTTCAGCCACGTGTCGTGGAATTTCACCAGATCGGCGCGCGTCAGCTTGCTCACGCTCTCAATCGTTCCCGTCCCCGTCATCGACCCGCCATAAGGATGGTTCTCCCCATACAGCAGCCCCGGCACCACCCGCCGCGCAATCAGCTCCGGAGTATTCTCCTCCCGCTCGATCGCCGATTTCACCAGCTTCTGCTCGCGCTCGACCTCCTTCTCCGGATACGACGGGTTCAGCACCACATCCGCAAACAGGTTCAGTGACGGGTCCAGCTTCGCGCGCAAAGCCGATAGCGAAACAAACGACAGATCGAGATTCGACGACGCATGCAACTGCCCGCCCAGCGCTTCCAGTTCATCGCTGATCTGCAACGCATTGCGCGTGCGCGTTCCGTCCGTCAACACTTCCATGGCCAGATTTGCGGTACCCGGTGCGGTCATCGCGTCCGACGCAAACCCCGCATCGGAGGCCAGAATAAAGTTCACCAGCGGAAGTTCGTGCCGTTCCGCCAGCACAATCTTCAATCCGTTCGACAATGTTGCATGTTGCAGCTTCGGCAGCTTCAATTCCGGTGGCGCGCCCGGTACCGGAGGCTTGGAGCGGTCCGCGCCTGTGGAAGCCGTCTTATAATCCGGGAACGGATCCACTTCCAGAATGTAGACGCCATCCGAAAGCCAGCGATTGGCGGCCGCTTTCAACTCTTCCGCCGTAGCCTCCCGCACCCGCTTCAGAGAGATCTTGTAAGCATCCGGACTTCCCCGAAACACTTCATTGATCGCCAGCCGGTCAGATTTTCCGCCGAACCCACCAATGCGTTCGATCCCGCGCAAGAAATTCGCTTCATACTGCGCCTTCACCCGCTGCAGTTCTTCCGCCGTGGGCCCGCTCTTCATAAAGCGTGCCAGTTCCTCATCCACTTCCTTCTCGACCTGTGCCAGGCTCTGTCCCGCCCGTGCCGTAGCCTGCACGCGGAACTGGCTCCCAATCTCTCTTTGATCCAGGAATGCCGCCGCATCGGTTGCAATCTGGTCCTCATATACCAGCCGCTTGTAGAAGCGCGACGATTTCCCCTGGCTCAGGCAATCGCTCACCAGATCCAGATAATCCGCGTCCGCGCTCCCATATTCCGGAATGTTCCACACCTTGTAAATTCGCGCCTGCGGCACCCGGTCCTGCACGATCTGCCGGTGCGTCCCCGTCATCTTCGCGATCCACACTTCCTGGTGCGCCACCGGAGGCCCCGCCGGGATGTCGCCAAAATATTTCTCCACCTTCTCCCGCGCCGTCTTCACATCGATGTCGCCCGCAATCACCATCACCACATTCGACGGCCCGTAATACGTCTTGAACCAGTCCTGCACGTCTTTCATCGACGCCGCGTCCAGGTCGGCCATGTCGCCGATCGTCGTCCACGAATACGGATGTCCCGCCGGATACGTATTCTGCGTGATCAGTTGCCGTGTCACGCCGTACGGCTGATTCTCGCCCTGCCGCTTTTCGTTCTGCACCACGCCGCGCTGGAGCGTAAGCGTCTTCTCGTCGAGAGCGCCCAGCAGATGCCCCATTCGGTCCGACTCCATCCACAGCGTCAAATCCACCGCCGAGGTCGGCACGTCCTCGAAATAATTCGTCCGGTCCGGATTGGTAGTTCCGTTCAAATCAGTCGCGCCGATCTTCTCCATCGTCTCGATATAACGGCCGGGCGCATGCTCGCTGCCGCCAAACATAAGGTGCTCGAAAAGATGCGCGAATCCCGTCTTCCCCGGCCGTTCGTTCTTCGACCCCACGTGGTACCACATGTTGACCGCCACGATCGGTGCCTTGTGGTCCTCATGTACGATCACCGTCAGCCCGTTCGCCAGCACGAAACGCGTGTAGGGAATATCAATCTCGTTCGCCCCCGCCGGCGTTTTCGAAACCTTGGTCCCTGCTACGCTGCTGTGCGAAGCGCTTTTCTTGGGCAAGCCGTTCTGCGCGAACCCGCAAACCGCCAGAGTAATCGTCGTTACTATTGAGACCGCAAATTTAATCCGCATCGTCAACCTCCAGGATTGTTCAGGAAAGCCGCCGCCTCGTAGATTCGTCTCACTTTGGCGGATAACAATGACCAACAGTGTACAACCGGCACCGGGCTCTCAGAATTCCTGGTCACGGCGCAACCCAGACTCGGGCGCGACCTGGGCCATGGCGCGACCCGGCGCCTGAGAAGAACCCAACCCCCGTGGTCATCCCGAGAGTGTGTGACTCTTTCACTTCCCCACCATCTCCTCCAGAACTGAAGTCATCCTCAGCGAAGTGAGCGAATGCCGAACGAAGTCGAAGGACCCCTGCCCCCTCAACCAGCCCCGAAAATGTGTGAGCTTTATTTCCCCCAGACCCCTCAAGCCGTGGAGCAAGGGCCCTACGCCGAAAATCACCGAGCGTCGCAATGGTATGCTAAAAGGGCATTCTGCTGCCGTGCACCCGGCGAGTGCCCAATCTGCCATGTCCAATCCCACAAATCCGAATCCAGACGCGCCCGAACTCACCACGCCGGACGAGCCGACCGAATCCTTTCAGGATATTTTTTCGGCCTACGAAAAAAGTCACGCCCGTAAGCCCGAAGCAGGCTCCCAGAGCCGCGAAGGAACGGTCATCGCGCTCACCGCCGACGCCGTCATCCTCGACATCGGATTCAAGAGCGAAGGTCTTCTCCTCCTCGCCGAACTCGCTGGCGCGACGGTCAAGCCCGGCGACAAACTGCAAGTCACCGTCAAGGGTCGCGATCCCGAGGGATACTACGAACTCACCCGCGGCAAAGTCCAGCGCGTCACCGATTGGGCTTCGCTTCAGAAAGCTTTCGACGAGAAGGCCACCATCGTCGGTAAAGTCACCGGCGTGATCAAGGGAGGCCTCAGCGTCGACGTCGGCGTCCGCGCCTTCATGCCCGCGTCCCGCACCGGAACCCGCGACACCTCCGAAATGGAGAAGCTCGTCGAGCAGGAGATTCGCTGCCGCATCATCAAGCTCGACGTCGAAGATGAAGATGTGGTCGTCGACCGCCGCGTGATTTCCGAAGACGAGGAAGCCACCGCCAAACAACGCCGCTACTCGGAACTCAAGGAGGGCGACACCGTACACGGCGAAGTCCGCAGCCTGACCGACTATGGAGCGTTCGTCGATATCGGCGGCACAGATGCCCTCCTCCACGTCGGAGAAATTTCCTGGCGTCGCGTAAACAAGCCGTCCGACGTGCTTTCCGTGGGCCAGCAGGTGGTAGCCAGAATTCTGAAGATCGACTCCGACAAGCGCCGCATTTCCATCGGCATGAAGCAACTGCAGCCCCATCCCTGGGATCTCGTCTCTGAAAAATATAAGGTTGGCGAACGCGTGCGCGGCGTCGTCACCCGCATCGCCGATTTCGGCGCCTTCGTCGAGATCGAGCCCGGCGTCGAAGGCCTCATCCACATCTCCGAAATGTCCTGGGCCAAAAAAGTCAGGAACCCCGGCGACCTCGTAAAAGTCGGTGAGTCGGTCGAAGCCGTCATCCTTGGAATCCAGCAGGGCGAGCGCCGCATGTCGCTCGGCCTCAAGCAGGCGCTCGGCGACCCGTGGATAGGCGCGTCCGAAAAATTCGCCCCCGGCACCGTCATCGAAGGCCCTGTCACCAGCATTACCAAATTCGGAGCCTTCGTCCAACTCGTCGAAGGCGTCGAGGGCATGATCCACGTCAGCGAAATCAGCGCCGAAAAGCGCATCAATCATCCCCAGGACATCCTCCGGCAAGGGCAGGTCGTGAAGGCGCAGGTTCTCGCCCTCGACACCGAAAAGCGCATCATCCGCCTCAGCATGAAGCAACTCGTCCCCACCGGCCTCGACGAATATCTCGCCGAGCACAAGGAGGGCGACACGGTTACCGGCCGCATCCTCGATATTTCCGGCACACGCGCCCGAGTCGAACTCGGCCAGGGCATCCAGGCCACCGCGCTGATTTCATCGCACCCGCAGAAATACGGCGCACCGAAAAAAGACGAGGCCGCCTCCCAGGAACACGCGAATGGGTCCCCGAATAAGCCCGACTTATCCTCGCTCGGCTCCATGCTGCAGGCCCGCTGGAAAAGCGGTGCACCCGCCGGAACCGCCAAACCCGAAGAACTGCGCGTCGGACAGGTTCACACCTTTCGTATCGCCAAGCTTGACGCCGAGGCGAAGAGAATCGACTTGGAATTGCAGTAACCCCAACCGAAAACCGCGCTGTGCCCCATGTACGCGCCGCTCTTCCGCCCTAACTTGCGCGCAGCCCCACTCACACTACTGTGACCGGATAGACTTTACAACCGTCACTTACTGCCGTGTCATCCTGAGCGGAGCGGAACGAGGAGCGAAGCGAGTCGTCCTGCGCAGTCGAAGGATCCCTACTCTCACTACGTCGGCCGCGCCCACTCGTGGAGTTCCCGAACCTTCGGCGCGCACGCTGCTCTCGCAACCAGATGGCAAACAGTGGGATAATTCACGGTCATGGTGCCAGCCCCACTCACTAACGATGAGTGTTAGAATGCCCGAATGGCAAAGACCCTCGTTAGTACCGTAATCAATCAGCTTCAAAGCGAGCGCGCAAGGCTTGAAAACGAGCTCCACCGCGTAACCGCTGCCCTCACTGCCTTCGGGAAAGTTTATATGCAGGGCAGCAAGCCCGGTTCTAAGGTGCCCGGCAAGACCCGCATGATCTCCGCGGCCGGCCGCAAGCGCATCGCTGCCGCGCAAAGAGCCCGTTGGGCAAAGGTTCGCGCCGCTAAGAAATCCAAGGCATAGTAATTCGCGGTCGCACGCCGTTCGGAAGATGGGGTGCCAACCGGAGAATCAGCGCTCAGTCCCGCTTCACGCTCCTCTCCACCACTTCCTTGACGAACTCTGCGAAGCTCCGCACGTCCTCGTCCGTAGTGTCGAATGAGCACATCCACCGCACCACCGATTCCTCTTCGCTCCACACATAAAAGAAGTAACGCTCCTGTATCTTCTTGATCGCATCCCGCGGAATCTGCGCAAATACCCCGTTCGCTTCCACCGGATACATAATCCTCACTCCCGCAATCTTCGCGATTTCCTGCTCCAGCGATTTCGCCATGCGATTCGCGTGCTCCGCATTGCGCTTCCAAAGCTCGTTCGTCAGCAGCGCCTCCATCTGCGCGGACATGTAGCGCATCTTCGACGCCAGCTGCATCCCCTGCTTGCGCATGAAAAGAAAATCTACCGCCAGCTCCGGACGAAAAAATACCACCGCCTCCACTCCCATCAATCCGTTTTTCGTCCCGCCAAATGACAGCACATCCACGCCCAGGTCGCGCGTCGCCTGCCGAAGTGTGATTCCCTGCGCCGCGGCCGCGTTCGAAATCCGCGCCCCATCCATGTGCAGAAACATCCCGCGCTCGTGCGCAAAGCCCGCTAGCGCCTCGATCTCGGCCGGCTTGTACACAGTCCCCATTTCCGTGGATTGCGTAATCGAAATCACTCGCGGCTGCACATGATGCTGATCCCCCATCCCGTGATACGCTTGCTCCACCGCCGCTACCTTCAGCTTGCCCTCCGGCGCCGGCAGCGGAACCAGTTTGCACCCCGTCGCCTTCTCCGGCGCCCCGCATTCATCCGTATAAATATGAGAGAGCTCCGGACACAGCACCGCATGATACGAACGCGCCAGCGCCTGCAGGCTCAGCACATTGGCAGCCGTTCCATTAAAAACAAAGAAGACCTCGACATCCTCCCCGAATTGCTCGCGAAATTTTCCAATCGCCGCAGCCGTGTGCGGATCGTCTCCATACCCCACCCGGTGTCCTTCATTTGCGCGCCGGATTGCGTCCATCACCTCCGGATGGACGACCGCATTGTTGTCGCTGGCAAAACTCCGAACAGGTTTCATAAAAAATAATCTAGCAGAACCGGTTTTGGTAGCGCCGCCCGCCGAGGCAGAGCGGTTTCGCTGCGCCCCGCCGGCTCGGCCATTCAGATGCCGTCCTCGGCGACATATCGCGCACGTGAAACCCGCCTCGAAATTATTGGGAGCCTGAGGCCCCCTTCCCGAATCTATTAATTTGTCTATAGTTTGGTTTGGCTCGTCGCAAACAGCATTCAATGCAATTTGGGACTACCCGGAAACGTGCCTGTTCAGAACGGTAAGTCCCTTACGAGAGAGGTTATGTTTCGATTCCGTGCAACTTTATTAGTGCCCGTGCTGCCTTTGGCGCTCGCCGCACTTGTGTTCACCACCGCCTGCAGCAATAGCGGAGCCGCCAAAGCTGCCGCCCCGCAGGCTATGCCAGTACATGTAAAGACTGCCACGCTCCAGAAAGTCGACGACACCACCGAATACGTCGCCACTCTGAAATCCCGCGAGTCGGCCGTGGTCATGCCACAGGTCGAAGGCATCATCACGCAGATTTTTGTTCACTCCGGCCAGCAGGTCGCGAACGGCGCGCCCCTCATGCAGATCGATCCTGCCAAGCAGCAGGCCACCGTCAAGAGCCAGGAGGACGCGCGCAGCGCCCAACTCGCGCAGCTCAAGTGGGCGCAGCAGAATTTCGACCGCGTCAGCGGCCTCGCGAATGCCGGAGTCGTCAGCAAGCAGGATCTCGATCAGGCCCGCTCCACTCTCGATCAGGCCCAGGCCCAGCTCCACTCGCTCGACGCTCAGGTCAATGAGCAGCAGGTCCAGTTACATTACTTTCAGGTCGTGGCGCCCCGTGCCGGAATCGTAGGCGACATCCCGGTCCGTGTCGGCGATCGCGTCGTCACCACCACCCAGCTCACCACCGTCGATCGCCCCGGAACTCTCGAGGCCTACATCTACGTCCCCATCGAGAAGTCCGCGCAGTTGAAGATGAACCTCCCGGTCCAGATCGTCGATGGCTCCGGAAATCTGCTGGCCACCAGCCGCATCACCTTCATCTCGCCGCAAGTCGATAACACTACGCAGACTGTGCTCGCCAAGGCTCAAATCGCCAACTCCAATGACGCGCTGCGCAACGCGCAATTTATCCGCGCCCGTGTCGTCTGGGGCTCGAACGAAGAACCGGTCGTGCCGGTCATCGCCGTCTCCCGCATCGGAGGCCTCTACTTCGCCTTCGTCGCCGAGCCCGATCAAAAAGGTGGATACGTAGTCCATCAGAAGCCGCTTCAGATCGGCCAAATCATCAATAACGACTATGTAGTCCGCGACGGCCTCAAGGCGGGAGACAAAGTAGTCGTCTCCGGCACCCAGTTTCTCGTCGACGGCGTGCCCGTAATTCCGCAGGAAACCAGCAGCTAACAAAAGTCCAAGAAAGATTTTCCCGAATCCAGCTCAACCGCTAATAACTCGCGTCGTGACTGGCTACCGGGAACTGAGAACTGGCAACTGTCCCTATGGTCGACTTTTTTATTCATCGCCCGGTCTTCTCCACGGTTTGCGCCCTGCTCATCATTCTCGCCGGGGCCGCCTGCATTCCCACCTTGCCCATCGCCCAGTTTCCCGATCTCGCTCCCCCCCAGGTTGCCGTCACGGCCGTCTACACCGGAGCCAGTTCCCAGACCGTCGAATCGGCCGTCACCACGCCTCTCGAGCAGCAGATCAACGGCGCCGAGGGCATGAAGTACATCACCTCTTCCAGCACCAACGACGGCGTCAGCACCATCACCGCCACCTTCGACATCACCCGCAATCCCGATCTTGCCGCCGTCGACATCGAAAACCGCGTCAACACCGCTTCCGGACGCCTCCCCGCCGCCGTCAAGCAGGTCGGCATCACCGTGGCCAAGACTTCGCAGAATTTCGTCTTCGGCGGCGCCGTCTTTTCCGATCCCCCGGGTCGCTACACCCCGCTCTTCATGAGCAATTATCTCGATGTGTACGTGCGCGACTCGCTCAAGCGCATTCCCGGCGTTGCCGATGTCCTCATCTTCGGCGAGCGCAAATATTCCATGCGTCTCTGGCTCGACCCGGTCCGTATGGCTGGCCGCTCCCTCACTGCCGACGACGTCGTCAATGCCCTCCAGGAACAGAACGTCGAAATCTCCGCCGGAGAAGTCGGCGCCCAGCCTGCCATGCCCGGACAGCAGTTCCAGATCAGTGTCCGTGCCGTCGGCCGTCTGTCCGAGACTTCGCAGTTCGATGACATCATCCTGAAGAGCAATGCGGATGGCACCCTCGTTCACCTTAAAGATGTCGGCCACGCCGAACTCGGCGCCGAAGACTACACCAACGACCTCGACTACAACGGACACGAAGCCGTCGGCATCGCCGTCACCCAGCTCTC
>JBEKOW010000167.1:0-9797 GCA_049521375.1 Terriglobales bacterium | reverse complement strand
GGAATCTGGGAATACGGATTGGCCGGAGCCGCATAGTGGCAGGCCGCCGTCGGCGAAAGACATGAACCAGTAACGTTCGTCGCAAACGACGGACGGACGTTGAACTGCAAATCGTCAGCCAGATCCTGTCCACCTTCCGTGACGTTGTAGGGCGAACCGGAGTTGAAAATCATGAATGGACTCAGGCGAAATGCGTGCGGCAGCGAGATCGTGCCTCCCGTAAAAAGCCGATCCCGAATCGCGAAGGATGCCCGCCCGTAGTCGAGCCTCAAATCGTGTGGATCGGAGGGGAAGCCTCCAGCGCTGGAGACGTCGCTGTTGGCATAATTCAGCGAGTAGTAACCATGCAGAGAGACTTTCGCTCCCGCCTGCACATTGAACTGTGCGATCAACTGGTTCTGCCGGAAGACTCCCGCCGACTGGTATTGAAAGATCGCCGGGTTGGGAAGCCCCGAGTAAGGGTAATCGGGCGTGCCGGGCAACGGGGCGTTGATGACGTTCGACAGAAGCTGGTGGACGCCGCGGGAATTCAGGTAGGTAAGCGTAGCATTGGCGACCTTGGTGACTTGCCTCTCCAGGCTGAACGCGCTCTGCAGGATATAGGGCGCGTGCAGAGAAGGGCTGATCTGGTAGATCGACTGTTGGGCCGACGAAGACGTGGGCGGAATTGGATCGGGGATATAAGCCGGATCGTTGACCACGTATTGCTGCTGGGTCACGCCGTTGAGCCGGTCCGCATTGAGGACATATGAGTTGGTAAAGCGGTCATAGAAAATGCCGAAGCCTCCGCGCAGCACGGTTTTCGGCGCGCTCTTGCCGCCCCCTCCAATGCCCCACGCAAAGCCCAGCCGGGGCGCCCAGTCGGCGTGATCGTGAATTGCGTTCTGCGTCTCAAAACGCAGGCCGCCGCTCAGCGTGAGATTGGAACGTACCTTCCAGTCATCCTGTACGTACAACCCGGCATCCACGACGTTGGCCGGCACCGTGGGGTTTGCCCCCGCCGGGCCATCGATGACGAGCTGGCTGGGGATGCCTGCCAGATAGTTCTGATACGACGACGCGGTGGAGGTCCCCGAAAAGGTGTACGAGCCATTGAAGCCGGCGTTCGAGGTGTTGACTTCATGAACATCGCGCAGACGCACTCCGAATTTCACGAAGTGCTTGCCCTGCGATAACGACGTGTAATTCTGGAACTCGTAGTGATCCTGGTAATCGGCCTCGGTTCCCGAACCGGCGCCTCCGCCCGTGAAAGCTCCCAGCACATTGATGCCGACCGCCGTGCTGAGCGGGTTTTGCGAGCTGTTGTCGTGCAGGTACTGGAAGCGGGTTTCATTGACCACTTTCGCTCCCAGAACCTGCGTGTCACTGATCTGCACGGTATGTTCGGTGGACAATGTGTCATAGCCCGCTTCCGGCAGCACAAATCCGCCGACACCGGCATTCTGCTGCGTGTCGCGGTAATACTGGTAGCGCGCCGTGAGCGTATTGGACGGCGTAACCTGGTAGTCGAAGCGCGGTCCGATATTGGTGCGCGTTCTTGGGTTGCCGATGCTCTCGTTCAGGCCGAGGGCGGGGGCGTTCACCACCGCGATCTCGTCAATGTCGCGGCGCTGGACATTGAAAAAGAAGGATGACTTCTTGTTGATCGGGCCCCCGATGTTGCCCTGATAAATAACCGAGTCATAGGGCTCCTGCTGCGCGTCGCCGAGGAATGGGTTGCGCGTATTCAGACCCGAGCTGTTGCCCTCGACGGAAAACTGTCCGTGATATTTGTCCGTGCCGGGCTTGGTGAAAATTTCGATTCGTCCATAGCCCAGCTTGTCATATTCGGCGGAAAATGGATTGGAGTTGATGCGAATCTCTCGAATCGAAGACTTCGGCGGAAGCTCGCCCGCGGTGAATCCGTCGATGTAAAGCTGGCCGCCGTTGGGGCCGGCAGAGGGACCGGCCAGAGCCTGAAGATCGGCCAGCAGTTCATCGGGATCGTCGGGCAAGGCTTCGAGATCCTGTCCCTTTAGCACGATCGCGCTCGCATTATTGGCGGGGTTGACGTCCACCGTCGGGCCTTCTTCTTCGACATTGACCTTTTGTTGCTCGACCTGAATCTCAAGCGAGATGTTGAACTGCGAGGTCTGGCCGGGATTGACTTGCACATCATTTTTTATAAAGGCCGTAAATCCCCTGGCGTTGGCCGTGACCGTATAGTTTCCAGCAGGCAGGTTTGCGATTTCATAGCCGCCAGTATTGGTGGTTTGGGCCGAACGGGGAGAGCCTCCCGATTGCAGAACGGCGACGGTCGCGCCCGAAACGACGGCTCCCGAGGGATCGACTACCTGGCCGCGCAAAGCGCCGGTTCCCGCAGATTGCGACCACGCCGGGACGGCTAGCATCAGCAGAACCATGGACGAACAAAACCTCACACCCACACCTTTTCTTTCCAGGCAGATCGTGTTTGAAAAATTCAGCTAGGGTGCAGAGTCCCCTTCTCCACCCGATGCGTTTAACGACCACGGAGAAAGCAGCGACCGGTTCGGCGCCGCAGTCAGAATCGGTTCCACTCCGGCTACCAGCTGAATCGCCGTGACCGCGCCCGAACTGCCGCCTTCCGTCGACAGAATCACGATGGCATCGCCTTTTTGCAGGTCGGCGAGATGGCTGCTTGGCAGGCGGCTCAGCAAACGCTGTAGATCAGGCGGCCCGTTTCCGCCGGTGCCGCTAAAGGGCCGGTGCGGCTGTGAATCGGAACCGTGCGCTGCGTTGCCCGCATTTTGGGACTGGCCCCGGGCCTGTTGATCTGCATTCGCACTGGCTCCGCCCTTAAGTCGCGCGGCAAAGCGTTGCGCCATTTCCGGCGGCAGCTTCTTGATTTGCGAATCGGACGTGATCCTCACCACCACGGGAGCTTTGGCAATCACGTCACGGACCGTCACGGAGTCGTTGGCGGTGTCGATCGATGTGATCGTCCCGGCAATGTTGCGGAAGGTTCCCCACACTATTTCTTCGGCGGTGAGTTCGGCGCCATTGGCGGTGCGCGTGCCCCGCGCGCGGAGCTGGTCGCCCACTTTGATCTGCTCGATCGGCGCCAGCCTGGCGTCATCAAATTTTACCGAGTCGGGAGCATAGCGGCGCAACACGGTATCCTTGCCGACATGAACGACGATGCTCCGCCTCGTGCCGAGTCCGCCCGAGGCAATCGTAACCGCGCCCGCGGCTGCGTCGACTTTTTCTACCGGTCCATCGACGCCTCGTTTCTGCCAGTCTTCACGTTCACGCTCGTGCTGCGCGGAGAGATCGGATTGCTTCATTACGATCACGGCCAGCGCTGTGATGGTGTGAGGATCAGACGATGCCTGTCCGCGAACCAGAACGCGATCTCCGGGCTGCAGATCTTGCGCCGGCAGTGCCGTTGCATTCTTCAGGTCTTTTTCTCCCGGCGGAACGCGCAGGATTTTGGTAGCCGGCGTGATCGTCGCCGTTATATCTCCGCCCGATTCCGCAGCGATGGTGACTGAATCGGCCTGCAAGGTCTTGATCGTTCCGACGGCCTTCGAGATTGATGCGTCGCCCGGCGAGGGCGCGGGCTTGGATTGCGCGGCAAGCCAGTACGGGCCTGCCAGCGCCATGATAACGAGCAGCCACACTGGCACCCGCAAATTGGACATTGAGCGCATTGCATTCACTTTAGCATCGCGCGTCGCGCCCGAATTCAGGCTTTACGAAGTTTTACCCGCATTGACCGCCCTTTACACGATCGCTGGCAACTATGCGTCGGTTTGCGTGCATCCAGTCATTATCGAGCGTGAATTCTTGCAGCGCATGTGACTTGGTCCAGACAATGGTAGAAAACCGGGTGAAGCAACGATGATTTCGTGGGAAACACCAGCGGTGGATGGGCAAATCAAGGAAGAACCCGCAATGCCGGCCTCGGCCAGCTTTTTTTATCGTCTGACGATCGCGTTTCCATCTTGGGCAGGTGCGCTTATGGCAGCCTCTGCAATCTACTCGAGACTTGGTGCTGTGCGAATCCGTCCCCGATAATATAGAACGATCTGGTTGAACGTCCCGTCGCTCTTGGGAGGAGATTCATTTGCAACGTGCAATTCCTGCAAAACTGGCTACACGTACTCTCGTCTTCACGCTGAGCTTCGCTTTAATTGTTCTCCCTGGGCTCGGCCAGCCGCAGGATTCGAAAGACAAAGACAAGGACGCGAAAGGTTCAGATTCGCGCGACGCGGTCTCGACGATCGCGGTCAACGTCAACGTGGTCACGCTCCCAGTGACGGTGCGCGATAAGCATGGGGCGATTGTCAAGGATCTCACCAAGGACGATTTCACTCTCCAGGAAGATGGCCGGACGCAGGCAATCAAGTATTTTTCGCAGGAGTCGAATCTGCCGTTGACCCTGGGGCTCCTGGTTGATACCAGTCTCAGCCAGCGCGAGGTTCTGGACCAGGAGCGCAACGCCAGCCGCAGCTTTCTCGATCAGATGCTGGTGCAGCCGAAAGACAAGGCTTTTGTCATCCATTTCGACCGGGAAGTCGAGCTCCTGCAGGACCTGACGCATAGCCGCGAAAAGCTGCAATCGGCGCTCGATTTGCTGAAAACTCCGAGTGACGACCGCAGCCGGTCCAACGATCCGAATGAGGATTCAAAATCAAGCTCAGACCACCGCCATGGCGGGACCGAACTCTATGACGCGGTTTATCTCGCTTCAAACGAGTTGATGAAGAAGCAGCCGGGACGCAAAGCGGTGATCATCCTTACCGACGGCGTGGATCGAGGAAGCAGGACGACACTGGAAAGCGCGATTGAGTCGGCGCAGCGCGCGGATACGGTCGTGTATTGCATCTACTTCAAAGGTCAGGAAGAACATCATGATCGACGCGGCGACGGCATGGGGCGCGGCGGTGGCGGTTATCCCGGAGGCGGAGGTGGAGGCTGGCCCGGCGGTGGGTGGCCGGGCGGGGGCGGTGGCTATCCCGGAGGCGGCGGCGGGCGCCGCGGAGGCGGACAACGCCCCTCAGATGAGCCTCGCGTCGACGGCAAGAAGATTCTGGAGCGGGTTGCAAAAGAGACGGGGGGACGGTTCTTCGAGGTCTCGAAAAAGCAGACGGTCGGCGACAGTTACACCAGCATCGTCGATGAGCTTCGCACCCAGTACAGCATGGGATTCACGCCGGATAAGGATGGTTCAGGCGGCGGATATCACCATCTCGTACTGCAGGTTAAAAAGAAAGATATGACAGTGCAGACCCGCGAGGGCTATTACGCGGGCGGCGAGAGCTAGACGGACGCGGGATGGGCGCATGGGTATGGACCCGAGGCCTTCAGAAACATTTCTTCGCAGTGACGGCCGAAAAAGCTGCAAAGGCGAGGAACCCCACACTCAGCCTCGCTCCCTGATGATAAGCAAGGAAGGCTGCGACAAAAAAGAACAATGCCCCGAGATAAAGAAAGGTTCTCCACATCAGTTGAGGATTCCAAGCCACTGTGCGTTCCTGCGATTTCCAATTGCGTTGAATGTCCGCGCCAACTGCCGTCATTAACGCAAGTAGAAAGAAAAAGCCTCCAACGATGAGGGCAAAGGCCACGCCTGTGCGGTTAACCGTCCAATGGTTGTTGGTCAATCCTGTCCAGAGTGTGCTCAACAGTACAATCACCAGGGGCGCCGCCGAGAAAGTCACGAAATATGAGAACGAAATCCTCAGGTAGGCGGGTAAAGCGGTTCTCCATCGTCGCCCATTGTCCACTGTGCCTTTTTACTGCAAATCAGCGGACGGCGTCCAGAGTCTGTTGATCCCTATGGCTGAAAGGCAACTAGCATGATGGCGTAGGTCCTACGTCGTCGCTAGCTCCTCACTTAGGGATTGGCCCAGCGCCACCCGCCGCTCGGCAGTCAATTTGGCGCCAGCCGAAGTTAAATAGAAAACGTCAATCGCCATCTGCCCTTCGGTTTCGATGAGCGCAATCTCGATGTTGCAATCCTGCTTCGACATGACTGAACACATCTGGTAAAGCAGACCTGGACGATCCTGCGTGATCACCTCGACCAGGGTGCTGTGGGTTGAAGACTGATCGTCGAATTCGATTCGCGTGGGCACCTTCACTTTTGTGCTGTTGTTCGTCTCCGATTTCAGCCGGTCGCGCAGCATGCGCTCCACATTGGCTTCGCCTTTTACTACCGACACGATGATCTTCTTCAGGCGGTCCCATTCCTGAACATTCATTTCAAGCGTGCGAAAACGATCGGTGAAATAGAACGTGTCGACCACGATGCCGGCGGCATTGGAGAAAGCATTCGCCTTCACGATATTCATTCCCCAGGCGGCGAGCGCGCCGGAAATCGAGACGAACAGAAAGGGACGGTCAGTGGTGATCAGCGTCAACTCGTACCAGTGGCGCACTTGCCGCAGTTCGCACTGCACGCCGTCCTGCCCAACTCGCGAAGCCATTTCCGTGTGCGCCAGCACATCGGTCGCACCGTGGATTCGCAGGTAGCGCTGCGGCAGGCCCTCCAGAAAAATGTTGATCTTTTTGCCCGCGACGGGAGCCAGCGACCGCAAATGCGCCAAGTTCGCGACGCCCGCGCTGTCGTCTCCGGTATGAACGCGCTCATCGGCACTGCGGTTCAAGAAATTCGCGCTCGCTATGTGGAGCTGCCATAAGTTCTCCGCTTTCCACGGCGTCATGGCATCGGGATTCACCGCTTTGATGTCGGCGTAGGTCATCAGGCAAAGCATCTTCAGGCGCTCGGGATCGCCAACCTTATCCGCGAACGACCGGACGTTGGATGGATCGAAGACGTCGCGGCGCATCGCTGCCGACATCTCCAGGTGATTCGCCACCAGGTAGCGCAGCGTCTCACGATCCGCTGGATCAAGATCGAGCCGCTCGGCGCAGCTATCGGTGAGTTGCAGGCTCGCGTCGACATGATTCTCCGTCGGCATGGCTTTGCCCGAATCGTGCAGCAGCAGGCTCAGGTAGAGAAGTTCCGGCTGCTCGACTTCGCCCAGCAGGTCGGCGAAACGCCGGTCCCACTCCGATTTCGATTCTTTCAGATGGTGCAGATGCTCAATGGCGAGGAAGGAATGCTCGTCGACCGTGTACCGATGATAAAAGTCCCGCACCACCAGCGCTTCCATGCCCTTGAGTTCCGGCAATAAAAGCGTGAGCAGGCGAAGCGCGTTCATGGCGCGCAGGGCATCGGCCGCGTGCGGCTGAAGCAGGGTTTCCTGCAAGTACAGCCATAGCTCTCCGCCCCGCGGAGGCGTGGACGCGAGCGCGGCCAGAGCCTGCTCGACTTTATATTCCGTGGTGGTGCTGAGTTTCAGCCCATGCTCGGCCATGAAGTGAAACAGGCCGAGCAGTTTTTCTGTATCCTGCAGCGCGCTCGGCTGTTGCAGAAAGATGAGGCCATCGACCACTGAAAAATCGTTGCTCGCGACCTTGGTCCGCCAGCCCTGAAACTGGCGGTATAAAGAGGACCATGCCGCCGGGATTTCTTCCAGAAGCTGCGTGCACACGCGGTGCACTCCGCGGACGTGCCCAAAATAAACGCGCATCCAGTCGGCGGCGTTCGCAATTTCCGTGTCGCTGGTTCCGATCTTGCGCGCGGCGGCTTCATCCTGCGCCTCCCAGCTGAGCGTGTTGTCGTGCCGGCCGTGGCGGAAGTGCAGAAAACAGCGCACCGACATCTGGAAATCCAGCGCCGCATCGAAGGCTCGCCGCGAAGATACCGGCAGCAGCGTGCCCGGATCGGGCCACATCTTGAGCTTTTCCATGGCCGAAATCAGGGCCAGCCAGTTGGCGACGTTATAGTCGCGCAGGCCGCCGGGGCCATCCTTCACATTCGGTTCCAGATGAAAGACGGTGTTGCCAAACTTGTGGTGACGCGTGCGCGTCAGCTCGGCCAGGTTCTGGATCAGGTTGCGGCATTCGCTGCCGACCAGCTTAGGAACGGATTTTTCGCGCAGCCGCGAAAAAAGTTCGCGATCCCCTGCCAGGTAGCGGCAATCCAGCAGAGAAATCGCGAACTCGACGTTATTCGGGTCGAGGCGCTCGCATTCAGCCAGTGTCCGCGTTATCGGACTGAGTTTCAGACGCAGGTCCCACAACTCTTGCGAGAAACGGCGGATGGAATCTTTGAAGTCCTCTTCGCTACCGTTTCCGGCATGCAGAAAGAGCAGATCGATGTCAGAAAAGGGAAAAAGCCAGCCGCGCCCGTAGCCTCCGGTGGCTACCAGAGCGAGGTTCCGCGAACCTTTCGGATCGGCGGCGATTATTTCATTCCACAGGCGAACAACAATGACGTCGACGAGCGCCGTTCGTCGCGCAACCGACGAGCGCCCATCGCCGGTTTCGGCGAACTCCTGCTGGATGGCGGCGGATTCCCGGGCGTACAGGTCCCGTAATTCACTACTCACGGTGGCCACGATGGTCATTCCGACTCCCCTCCGGGCGCATACCCGAGTGCACAAAATTCTCGCGGAGGAGGGAGGTCAATCTCCGCTGTTTCGAAAGCTCACCTGTCGCGCGCGTTAGAGTGCGAGGTCGCCGCGATCGCCGTTGCGAATGCGAATGGCCTCGTCGATGCGCGATCGGAAAATCTTGCCATCGCCGATCTTCCCCGTGCGAGCCGCTGTAATAATGGCCTGCTCAACTTTCTCCACCATGTCATCGGCCAGTACAATTTCGAGTTTTACCTTTGGAATGAGGTCAACCGTGTATTCCCTTCCCCGGTAAAACTCGGTGTGGCCTTTTTGACGGCCGTGACCACGCGCCTCGAAAACGGTGATTCCTTCAACGCCCACCTCGTGCAGAGCGTCCTTCACAGCGTCCAGCTTTGAGATCTGAATAATCGCTTCGATCTTTGTCATGTTTGTCCGTTTCGTGATTCAGGTTCCCTCCTGAAAGCTCAACGTAGCGCTCCAGTGGTCGCGCTCCCCCCGTTCTCCGAAAAGCTCGGTCGGGTGTCTCGGTTCCGCGGCTCGGTTTCGTATCAGGGCATCGCTTTAGCGATATCGCCAGTCCGCCAGGATCAACCGCCCCTTCGGGGGTTGGGTTTTGATCATCGTCGTTTGAGCGCCCGTCTTATCAACAGTAGCCGCTACCAAGGCCATTCGGAAATCGAAACTATTTATCTTCCGGATTGGATTTGCTTATGCGAACCGGCTCGTGGCCCTGAAACTACTTCAGCGCCCCCCGGATGCGCTCCCAGGTAATGGCCAGGTCCTCCGGCAGCACGCGGGTTTCCCCGATCACGCTCACAAAATTGGCATCCGCCACCCAGCGCGGCAGAATATGCATGTGGATGTGCCCTGCCACTCCCGCGCCGGCAGCTTTCCCTATATTCATGCCGAGATTGACCCCATCTGGATGGTAGAGAGAGCGCAGAACGCCCTCCAGTCGCTGGGTCAGTGCCATCATCTCGTCGGCTGCATCCCTCGGCAGCTTCTGCAGCTCGTCCAGGTGAGCATAGGGAACGATCATGACGTGCCCGTTGGTGTAGGGATAGGTATTGAGAATCACATAGCAGTGCGTTCCCCGCAGCACGATTCGCGCCTGTTCGTCGGTTTGCCTGGGGGCCTCGCAGAAGATGCAACTCGTCGCCCGCTCGGCACCGCTTACGTATGCATAACGCCACGGGGTAAAGAGGTAGTCCATGCGGCGAGGTTAGCAGAAATGAGCAGCAGCCCGCGAGCCACGGGGGATGGGTCGTGGAGGGAAGTGCGGCAGCAGCCCCTCCTCGTGGTGAATTGGGCACAACTCGCGGCTCGGAACTCGCGGCTCGAAGCTAG
>JBEKOW010000166.1:0-9870 GCA_049521375.1 Terriglobales bacterium | reverse complement strand
GGCTTGCCGAAACTCGATCTTCATGTCGAGGCGGCCAATACCGAGTCGCCCGGGCAACCCCACAATGTCGGCGATCTGAATTACTGGAACTACCAGTATCGCGACGGCTACACCAACGATGGCCACCTGATCGGGGATGCGGTCGGGCGCATGGGCAGGTCGATCGAGAGCTGGCTGACGTGGTGGATCTCTCCGCAGAGCACTCTCCAGTTCACCTACAAACACAATTCCGTCAGCCATGACTTCGTTCCCGGGGGCGGATTCTGGCAGGACTATGGCGTGCGGCAGGAAATGTACTTCGGCTCCGGGCTGTACCTGAAAAGCCAGATGCAGTTCGAACACATCGCGCGCTATCCGCTGCTGTTCGCTGGCCCGGAAAACAACCTGACCGCGATTGTGGAGTTGGGATTTCATCCCGGGAAGAGAAAATGAGTTCTCGATTGAGCGAATACGCCGAACTCCCCGGCGGCCGGGAACGGGATGCGGGTGGGCTCGCACGCTCGTCCGCAGAGATCGTACGGGAAAGGGCCCCGGCCGGGCGCGAGCCGCAGGCAGGCAGTTTCCACCCCGGCGCACTGGAGCATGCGCAACTTTTGTGGGTGAGACGAGGGTTGCTTCGAAACGCACTGCTGCTTGGTCTGGCAGCGGGCATGGCCCTCGCGCTGCTGATTCCGGCGCGCTATGAGTCCACTTTGCAGTTGATGCCTCCCGACAGCCCCGCGAGCGGCGGGATGGCGATGCTGGCTGCGCTGGCCCGGACCGGTGGCGGAATGGAGTCGATGGCGGGAGACATGCTCGGGCTGAAGAACACAGGCTCGCTCTTCATTGGCGTGCTGCGCAGCCGGACGGTGGAAGACCGCATCATCGAGCGCTTTCAACTGAAGAAAATCTACCGGGTCAGGCTCGACGAGGACGCGCGCCGCGCGCTCGCGCTGAATACGGGCATCAGTGAAGATCGAAAAGACGGGATCATCACAGTCACCGTGACCGACCACGATCGCGGCCGGGCGCGGGCGATGGCCACGGCCTATGTGGAGGAATTGAACCGCCTGCTCTCCGAGGTGTCCACTTCCGCGGCGCACCGGGAACGGGTTTTTCTGGGCGACCGGCTGACCGGGGTCAAGCAGGAACTCGACCAGGCAGCGCGCGAGCTGGGAGAATTTTCCAGCCAGAACGCCACTCTCGACGTGCGGGATCAGGGGCGCGCCATGGTGGAAGCGGCCGCCAGCCTGCAGGGCGCGCTGATTGCGGCCGAGTCCGAACGGCGCTCGCTCGAAGCGATCTACACGCCCCGCAACGGACGGGTGCGGGCCGCCGAGGCGCAGGCGGCCGAACTCCGGAAGCAGCTCGCGAAGCTGGGCGGCAAAGCGGCGGGATCCGAACCAGGCGATGCGGCCGGCTCCGATTCGATTTATCCCTCGCTGCGGACGTTTCCCCTCCTGGGAGTGAAGTATGAAGACCTGTACCGCCGGGCCAAGGTCGAGGAAGCGGTCTTTGAAGCGCTTACCCAGGAATATGAGATGGCCAGGGTCGAGGAGGCCAAGGAGACTCCGACGGTGAAACTGCTGGACGATGCCAGCCTGCCGGAACGGCGCTCGTTTCCGCCCCGCCTGCTGATTACCCTGTTGTGCGGCGCGGCGGCGAGCCTTTGCGCGGTGGCATGGGTGGTGGTCAAGGAGCGCTGGGAGACGACGGACGAAACCGATCCTCGCAAACAGTTTGCGCAAGAGGTGCTCGACGGCATGAATTCGGCGATGCCCTGGGCGCTGCCGAACGGCTCGCGTTGGCAGGCGGCGACGAAACGGGTCTGGCTGCGATGCACGACGACAACGAGATCGCCGGGCGAAGGATTAGGGGGCGAAAGATCGACGGAGGAAATGGGCGCGGAAACGGTCGGCGCAAGAACGATCGCCGGAGTAATAGCCGACAGAGTGAAGCAAGACAGAGTGAAGTCCGACATTGTAAAGACCGACCGAGCGGCGACCGGGGGCGCAAACTCGTGAGTGAACTGGCCCTTCCGAAGCCGACTGCACCCGAAATCTGCGGCCCGGCCGGTAAGCAATCGCGAATGGCGGGCTGGCAGGGCGGGCCCTCGGCGTTGCGGCTGAGAAAACTGGGATACAGTTCGGCCGACCAGGTACTGGCCATCGGCGGAATGTTCGTGGTCAACCTGGCGCTGGCCCGGGCCCGCTCGCGGGAAGAATATGGCATCTTCACGCTCTCCTATTCGGTCTTCACATTTCTCGCGGGCTTGTACAACGCCGCCCTGCTTGAGGCGTACACGATTTACGGATCGGGGCGCTATCACGGCAGCCTGCGCGCCTACGAAAAATTGCTGTGGCGCGCCAACGCCTGGTTCTCGACCGGACTGACCGCGCTGCTGCTGTCGGTCTGGCTGGCGTTGCACTGGCTGTTTCCGGCGCTGGCCTCGCCCGCGTTGCTTGGAATGGGATTGACGTGCGGCGCGCTGCTCACCGCCAGCTTCCGGCGGCGCACGTTTTACATCCAGCGGAGGCCCGACCTGGCCTTGCGCTATTCCTCGGTGTTTTTCGCGGCCTGCGTTGGCCTGCTTGCCCTGGCGATGCGTCTGGGCTGGTTGAATGGACTTTCGGCATTTGTCATTGCCGCGTTGGCGTGGGGGGTAGCGGCGCTCTTTACAGGCCGGGACAAAGCTGGCCGGGACAAAGCGGCCGGGGACGAAGCCGGAGAAACCGTCGCGGGGGACGCGTCCGATTTCCTCGCCGACATCCCGGACTACTGGCGGGAGCACTGGAAGTATTCCCGCTGGGTGCTGGTGACGGCGCTGGTCTTCCAGTTCACCGGGCAGGCGTACTTCTGGGTGGTGGCGGCATTTCTCTCCTTGAAAGACGTGGCCGAACTGCGCGCCATGTACAACCTGGTCCAACCGGTGGAGCAGGGTTTTGTCGCGGTCACGCTGCTGGTGCTGCCGCAGATGGCGCTGCAGTTCGCGGCCGGAGAGACGACAAAGCTGCGCCGCATGTGGCGGCAATGTTCGCTGGCATTTGCCGGCATGAGTTCGGCGTTTGCCCTGATCGTGGGCGTGGGCAGCTTACGGTGGCTTCATCTTCTATATGGAGGCAAGTTCGACGATGCCGCGCCCCTGCTCCGCTGGTACGTGCTGCTTCCGGTGGTGATGGGACTGGGCCACGCGGCGAATGCAGCGCTCAAGGCGACCGAAAAGCCGAAGGCGGTGTTCCACGCCTATCTCGCGAGCGGGGCGATAACGTTCGTGCTGGGAGTTCCGCTCGTCATGCGCTGGGGCGTGCGGGGGGCAGTCTTTGGAATGCTGCTTTCGGCCGCCGGCTATGCGGCCGCCACCGGGTTCTCTCTTTGCCGGTCCATTCGAGCCGCCAGCCTCCAGCAGCAGTTGGCGAATGCCTGCCACGGGGATGCATAGTGGGACCGCAAATGGGTGAGTATTTCTCGGGATCCAGGCTTTACGGCGAAGACCTGGGGAAAGCGGAACTGGAGCAATGGTACCGTGACGAAGAAGAGGGTTACGCCGAGCTCACCCGGACGTATGGCCCTTCCTACCACTACGAGTATCACGCCCAGAATATTGAGCACGGCTTCCGGCATCTGGCACAGCCAGAATTTTGTCGAGTTCTTGGGGTGGGGAGCGCCTGGGGATACGAGTTCGACCCCATCCTATCCCGCTGCGGCGAGATCACGATTCTCGATCCCTCCCGCGGTCTAACGAACCCGCGCTTTCGCTATGTGCGGCCGGACCCGTCCGGCATCATGCCTTTCGAGAGCGGCAGCTTCGACCTGGTCACGTGTTTGAACGTCCTGCACCACGTGCCCAATGTCAGCACCTACGTGCGGGAAATCGGGCGGGTACTCGCCTGGGGAGGGACTGCTCTGATTTGCGAGCCGATTATTTCGATGGGTGACTGGCGCCGTTGCCGCGCGGGCGCCACCAAGCACGAGCGCGGGATACCCTTGCCGCTGTTGCGTTCCATGCTGAACGGCAGCGGGCTGCAGATCGGCCGCGAGCGTCTCCTGCACTTTCCGGTCGTTTCCGCTTTGCGCCACGTTCTCAGGACTGCACCCTACAACACGAGGTGGGTGGTAAGGCTCGACAGCTTCCTGTGCTCGCTTCCGATCTGGTTTCGCACGTACCACGCGCGCTGGTGGTGGCAAAAGCTGCGGGCGCGGTGCGTGTTCTTCGTGGTCCGCAAACCGGGTGCAGGTGCGGGCTTTCCCAGCCCAGGCGGCGGCGGGCAATGCATTCCGCAGGCGAATACTCCGAGATAGCCATGTCCAGTCCAGACCATGTACTGAAGCTCGACATCCCCGCCGACGAAGCCGTCTATTACGAGGCAACGGCCGGGCAACAATGCGCGGAACTCGCGCAGTTCGATTCGATTTCACAACTGCTGGCGCGGAACCAGTCCGCCACGGCCTCGCTGGTGGCGCGGCTCGCGCTCACCGGGGAAAAAGACCGGGGAACGTTTCCGCACCCGCGCGACCTCTGGATGTGCGCGACCTATGACTGCCTGGCCGAGCGCGACGCGCTCGAATACCTGGCTCCGCTGCCGGGAAAGCGCGTGCTACAGATCGGCGGGCAAGGCCACCATGCGGTGCAATTCATGCTGGGCGGGGCGAGCGAAGCGTGGCTGGTCACGCCGGTCGAGGCCGAGGCGCGCTATGCGCTCGAACTGGCGCGCCTGGCCGGGGTCGAGATCGGCTGCAAGCTGGGGTTGGCCGAGGATCTGCCCTTCGCAGCTGGATTTTTTGACGCCATCTACTCGGGCGGCTGCGCGCATCACTTTCAAACCGAGGAAGCCTTTCCCGAGATTGCCCGCGTGCTCGTACCCGGCGGCCGGTTCGCGGCGGAGGAGCCCTGGCGGGCTCCGTTTTACGGTTGGGGGATCCGGGTGTTCGGCAAACGCGAGGTCGAAGTGCATTGCCGTCCGCTCGATGCCCGCCGGCTGGCGCCGCTCGGCAAGAGCTTTTCGAAGTTTTCCGTCGTCCAGCATGGAGTCTTCACCCGCTATCCCATGATCGCACTGCACAAAATCGGCATCAGGACACCTTACCGGCTGGCCTGGAAGCTGACGCAGTTCGACGATGCGCTGGCCTCTCTGCTCGGGCTGCGCCGGTTCGGGAGCAGTGTGGCGGTGCTGGCGCAGACCGGCCATCCCGGCCAGGCGGCTGCCCTACTTTCACCCGAACGCTGAGTTCAACGCCCTCTCTGATGCGAGGTTCGCCGGCCCGACCCGCGTGCCCGAACTCTGAGTAATCATCTTTTGACCCATGGTATCGCGAGGATTGTTCGTGTCTCGGTCGAATCGCTTGTCTCCACATATCGCCATCATTGAACCGGTCTGGACGAACTACCGCTATCCGGTGTACTCGGAACTGGCGCAGCAGGCACGCGTGGACTGGATTTTTTCTCCCGCGCGCCGCGAGGCCGGGTTTGGCGGGGTCACTCCGCCATCGACCCCGGCGCTGCGCTATATCGAGTTGCCGATGCGGAAGCCCTTCGGGCCGGAACTGGGCTTCTGGCAGGCAGGCATTGTGCGCTATCTGATGACGGAGCGTCCCGACGTGGTCATGGTGTCGGCCAACCCGCGGTCGGCCAGTTTCTGGTGGGCGCTGGTGGCCGGGCGGGCGCTGCGAATTCCGGTTTACGCGCACGGACACGGAGTACACCGGCGGAAAGACGTTTCCTGGCCATACCGGCGCATGATGAACCTGCTGCTGCGCCTGGCGTCCGGCTATATCGCGTATGCGCCGGTGGTGCGCGATGCGTTTGCCCGGCGCGGCTTCTCGACCGGCAAGGTCGAGGTGGCGCACAACTCGATGATCAATCCCTGCCCGCTGGCGCCGCAGGCAAAAACGGGCGCGGAGCGCGGGGTGCTGTTCCTGGGCCGGCTGCGAAGGGATTGCGGGATTGGGACCCTGCTGGCGGCGGCGCACCGGCTCCGCGACGGAGGCCACGGCATCGAGGTGCATATTGTCGGAGAAGGCGAACTCCTGGGGCGGCTGCGGAAACTGTATGCCGGAGCGAACTGGGTGCGCTGTTACGGCGAAGTATACGATCCGGCGGGGATTCGCGAAATTTCCCAAGCGTGTTTTGCGGGATGCCATCCCGGACTGGCGGGGCTTTCGGTGGTCCACATGATGTCGCTGAGCTTGCCGGTGCTGGTGCGGAATGGGCTGGAGGGTCATGGACCGGAGGTCGCGCTGGTGCAGGACCAGTGCAATGGAATCTGTTACGGGCCCGGGCAACGTATGACCGAATTGGGAGAGGCGCTCTCCCGGATGCTGGGGAACGCCTCCGAACTGCGCGCGATGCAAGCCGCAGCATACGCCTGTTACGGGAAGTTGATTACTCCCTCGTTGGCCACGCAACTGGGCAGGATTCTGCTGCAGTTGCCAACACGCGAGGGCGCGGCCGAGTCCGGCGACGAGGCAAGCGCGCCTTCGGCGGCAGCGGCTGAACTGGCCATGGAGCCGGCCACGGAACTGGCCATCGATACGGTGATGGACCGGGCCATGGACGCAGCAGCGAAATAGCTTATGACGACCGTCTACTTGCTGCTGTTGCTGCTCCTGCTGGCGGTCTACTTTGTGGTCATGATCGCGGCCGGGAAACATTGCGGTCCTGTTTCTCCCCTGATGGGCTGGCTGGTCGGGTTGGGCTACTTTACAGTGGCGCCGCTGGCCCTGATCACGCTGCATGGGGGGTACCGCCTTCCCGAACTGTTCGAGGTGGGAGCCTCATGGGGCGAAGTGGATCTGTCGAGTGCGCGTTTTTTCTTTCCTTACCTGACGGTCTGGGTCTCGCTGCTGGGAGCGCTGGCGGTGGTTGCCCTGTTTCTTCCTGGTTCGCAGCCCACAGAATGGTGGCGGCACATCGATGTGGGCCGTCTGCAAAAAGGCACGTCCGCGAGCATCGCCATGATGTTCGCGGGCTGGGCGCTGATGGTGTGGCTGGTGGGGGGCCTCCAGGAATTTCTGGTGTCCCACTGGTACAGCCGCGCCGAGGAACTGGTGGCGCGCCATGGCGACCTGTTCGTGCTCTGGAATCACCTGACGCAGGCCAATGCAATCGTGTTCTCGAGCGCCGCTGTGCTGCATAGCGCAACCGGCATTTTTCGCCGCCAGATGCGCTGGCGGTTCACGTTTCTGATCTGGTTGATCCTGCTGCTGGAAGTCGTGGTTTCCGGAAACCGGATTTTTCTGGCCATCTATCTTCTGGCCGTCGTCGTGACTCTGGCCTTCGAGAGGCGGTGGAGGGTCTTTGCGGCCCTGCTGGCCTTGGCACCCGTGCTGGTGTTCGTGTTCAGCATGTGGAGTTCGGTGCGGCATAACCTCGCCGAACTGGGGAAATCTTCGAGCGCGTACCTGGAGGGCGATAGCCGGGACGATCTGATGTCTTCGCTCATCAACGTCACCGAGGGAATGAACGTTCTCCTGCTCCTGCATATTGTGGACGACTACGGGACGCGCGCCGATTACCTTCATGGCCTCACCTATGCAAGGGCCGCGATCTCGCTGGTTCCCCGGCAGTTGCTGCCCGCGAAGCCGCATAATTTCACGGCGCTCATGGCCGAGCGCTATCTGCCCAATGTCGAGACCAGTCTCAACGCCACCGCCATTGGCGAAATGTATGCGAACTTCGGGCCCCTGACGCTGTTCCTGTTTCCCGTCCTGACGGGAGCCATCATCGCGCTCAGCCAGTGGAGTTGCGGAGGCGCCGAGAGACATCCTCTGGTTCACGTGATTCTTTTTGTGGTGCTGCTTTGGGCGGCGCGCTCGACCCTGGAAGACAACTTTGTGTTGTTTCTCCTCTGCTTTTTTCTGCTTCGACTCTTCCGCATCGAACGACGCTTGACGGCCAGAAACCGATGCGAAGCGGGAAATGGCAATCTCGCCAAGGCTACGATTTAAGGAACTTTGCGA
Organism: Terriglobales bacterium; assembly: GCA_049521375.1. GTDB lineage: Bacteria > Acidobacteriota > Terriglobia > Terriglobales > Acidobacteriaceae > Acidiflorens. The sequence goes on along the minus strand of JBEKOW010000166.1, from coordinate 1,935 downwards.
CACCGGCGATGCGCCTTCGTGGGCGAAGCATGAAGGCATCAAGGCTTGCGGCAGCTAACCGCCGTCCAGGAGAGACCATGGGCTTCGGAAAACTGGCCCGGCAGATGAACCGCCAGCCCGGGGAGGGGGAACCACAAGCCCCGGGTCTGCAACTGGCGCACGTCGAATCCGGGTTGCAGCAGCTCGGCCATTGCGACGCGGTGAAAACGATGGAGTTGGAGCGCGGGCAGCCCCTGCCGCCGATACTTGAAGCTGCCCTCGTTGGGCAGAGTCAGCAGCAGGTGGCTCTCAGGGCGCAGGACGCGAGCCAGTTCCCGCATCGCCCGCGGCGGTTCTTCAAGATATTGCAGGGCCTGCAACGATACGGCCAGATCGAAACTGTGATCGGCGAAGGGCAGGCAGTTGAGGTCGCCGCGAATGTAGGTCGCGGGATGATAGCGGGCAGCGCGCTCGAGCGGCCGCGCCGAGAAATCCACTCCTACATAATGATGGCGGCGGGCAATATGGCGCCACAGCATGCCGTCGCCGCAAGCGGCGTCGAGGATACGAAGCGTGCACCCCCGGGCGATCGCTTCGATGGCGCGCTGCGCCCACCGGTAAAGGTAGGCATTGCCCAGTTCGGCGATCAGCACGCGCGCCGGCTGCAGCCACCAGTGGTCAGCATGTTGCGAGTAGCTGGCGCGGTAAGACTCAAGTCGCTGTCCTTCGGATGAGGCCGGATCCTGGGAGGTTTGCGGCAGTAACTCCCAGACACCGTGGCGCTCGCCAAAACGACGCCCGCAGCCGGAACAGCATAGCTGGTTAGCCCTCAGCTCGAGGTGTCCCAAGTCATCCGGACAGCGCAGCGCCGCCAAATCTGAATCGGACAGGTTCATAAGCGCGGTTCCACGAGTGAAAAAGGCACCCTACTAACACCTGTCATAACACAGTTTTCCTTCCCAAAACGGGAAAGCGCAGATGCCCCGAAAATTCTGGAGAGAATTCGCACTCGCGAGCGATGCCAGGCTGGCGGATTCCTGCCTGCGCATTTTTCCTGCCGCCCCGACGCTGCTGATTTTTGTCTTTCACAGTCTGTTCGAGTCGGAAGCGGAAATTGCGCGCGGGTTGATGGATCCGCAGCAGGCGGTGACGACGGCTATGTTTCGCGACTTGGTCGCGGAGTTGCGAGGCCAGGGTTACGGCTTTGCTTCTCCGGAGGACGTAATTGCCGGGCTCGATCCCAGCCGGCGCTTCGCGATGCTTACCTTCGATGACGGATACGCCAACAATATCCGGGCGCTGCCCGCGCTCGAAGAATTTCAGGTGCCCGCCGTTTTCTTCATCGCGAGCAATTACGTGCTGACCGGGAAACCATTCTGGTGGGATGTGGCCTTCCGTGAAATGCGGCAGCGCGACCTCGGCAGCGTGAAGCTCGCGGCTGCGCGCGCCCGCTGGAAGAGCCTGCGCACATGCGATGCCGAAAAAGAGGTGATGGCGGAATTTGGCAGCGCGGCATTCCAGACCGTCTCGGAGATCGATCGTCCATTTACAGCCGCCGAACTGGCGGCCCTGGCGCGGCACCCGCTGGTTCACATTGGCAACCACACCGCAGATCACGCAATCCTTACCAACTATTCGCCCGCCGAAATGCGGGAACAGATCAGGGGAGCGCAAGCGGTGCTCGAAGCCATCACGGGACGGATTCCAGTCATGATGGCCTACCCCAATGGCAACGTTTCGAAACCGGTTCTGCAGGCCGCGCACGAGGCCGGGATTCGGCTGGGAGTGACGGTGCGGGCGGGGAGAAATAAGATCGCGAGCGCGCGCTCGAAGACGGGCGCGCTGCTGCTAAAGCGCTACACGTTGTGGGGAGATCGCGATCTGGGTGCCCAGTGCCGGGTGGCGCGGTCTCCGCTGTCTCTGCAAAGCGCGTGGGCGGCTCTTCGTTCCAGGGCG
>JBEKOW010000165.1:0-9965 GCA_049521375.1 Terriglobales bacterium | reverse complement strand
GCACAGCGGGTCGCTCCCGTCCGGTCTGCATGTCGGAGCTGTTCCCGGCGCGGCCGGTCCCATCGAGCGCAATGGCAAGTCTGCCGGAGATGGAACCGGCACGGCGGACGAGCGCGAGATGGCGAGCCTGTCTCCGTCTGGGACCACGACCGGCGCCAATTCGAACCGTCGCACGGCATCGCCGGTGTCCGACGATAAAGTCACCGACGTCGATCACCAGGTTTTTGGGGACCGCCGCTTTTATGCAATGACCCTGAACATGCCGAACCTGAATTCTTTTACGGGAAGCTGGGTCATCCGCTTTGCCGAACTGCAACCGGATGCCAAGCAGGGGGCTTTGCTGGCGCCCGTTCCCATGGAGAAATCCGATCCCGGTTATCCGCTGGAACTGATGCGCAACGACGTGCATGGGCAGGTCACGCTCTATGCGGTGATTCATTCCGATGGCCGGGTCGGAAATATCCGCGTGCTTAACAGTCCGGATGAACGCCTGAACTCTTACGCCGCCAACGCGCTGGCGCGCTGGAAATTCCTGCCGGCGGAACGATCGGGGAAAGCGGTTGCGCTGGAAGCGGTGGTGGTGATTCCCTTCCGGGTGCGCAAGACTTTCTGAAGATTGGCGGTAGTGGATTTGCCTGCGTAAGCGCGGATGAGGCGAACAGTTTTAAGTCTTTTTTGCGGAATTCACTTTCTCGCCCGGCAGCCCTGCATAGACTTCGGGATTCGCACAGACTTCATAGTAGTGGCGATCTGTCCAGCGGACGACCGATAGATCACGCACATCCACTTGGGCAACCCGGCTCTTGCGCAGCACGAGCCTGCGAAACACGCCGGTGGCCACAGGCACCGTCCCGGTAAAGAACTGGCCCTGGTGGTCCAGCCAAGGGCTGGAGAACTTTGCCGTCTGGAATTCCGCGGTCTCGACTGTGAGCGAGATTTCCTGCTGCAGTTTGTCGAAGGCGGCTTCACTCAGGCAGATTCCGCCCACGTTGTAGTTGATGCGCAGTTCGTCGCCCGGAACTTCCGCCTCCGAGCCTTCCTGGGTATCCCCGAGGTCAAAGCGGTAGACCTGGAACACCCCGCCATCATTCGCAAGCTTCTTGCGCACCCGCTTGTTGCAGGAGGATAGACGATCGCTCTCGTTGATCGCATCGGAGATCATGATGCGATGTTCGCCGTCCATGAGGTAGAGGGGCGGCGCGTCCTGATACGCGATGCCGAGGCCTACTTCCACCGGCGGCAAACCGGAGCGCTGCAGCAGTTCGTTGTAGCCGTGGAGCAGGTTGACAATCTCCCATGCCAACACGCAGGCGCGGCCGACGCTGAGCAGGTTTTCGCCTTCGCGATCAAGCAGCGCAATAATGATGGCATCGCCTTCGAGAAAGACCTTGGTGGCTCCGAATTTCGCCAGCAGCTTGTTGATGGGATCGTAAAAGTTCAGGCTGAAATAGGAAGCGGCGTTCATGCCCTTTTCCATGAGCGAACGCGTCAGGCGCGAAGAATCCCGTATATCGGCCTTGAGGATGACGTGATGCAGCACACGATCCTCCGCGGGCTTCTGTTCCTCGGGAGGCAGGAACTCGTAGAGCATGCCATTGAGCGAGGAAAGTTCGCGAACCCGGCTGTCGGTGATCAGGTTGATACTGTCAAACCCCGCGCTGACGGCCTCGAGGCCGCGCAGGTCACGGTGATAACAGAACAGGTCACGCAAAAGGCGAGCGGCAAACCGGCTCCGCTCCGAGCCCCGGCAGGACGCCACCCGCCCAATCGCGGCAAACAGGCGATCCGATGACAACCGGCCTTCGGCAATGATCGTCTCGACGCGTTCGGCTTCTTCGCGGTCAACCAACGCATTCTTCAGTTGCTGCGGGTTGACTTGGCGGGCATACTCGGTAAGCAGGGGAACCGCCTCGTAGGAGGCTATAACTTTGTGCAGGACGCCTTCGCGCTGCAGTTGCCGCGTCCACAGGTCGAGGCGATCGGCGCGATTTCGATCCTCGGGGGTCGCATCTTCACCACTGCCCGTGCCGACCAGCGCGTTCGCGTTCTCGGGAACATTCAGTGCCTGTTCCAGTTGCTCATCGGTTACGCCCTCGCCATAGCCCAGCTCGCGCAGAAAATCGAGCGCGAACTGCCGCATTACCGGAAAGCGATCGGGATCACGATCGAAATTTCCGAACATATAGTAATGCTCGGCGCACAGGTAATCGTCGCGCCCATCTTCGGTAAGAATGAGCGGGTTCAGCAGGAGGCGATAGCTATCCGCCTGCACCTCGCCCAACAGAGAACGGCGGGTGCGGGCCAGGGTTTCCTTTTCGATCTCGCGAAGCAGGCAGAATACCTCCTGCCCTGCCCGCCGAAGGATGATTTTCTTCCGCACCTGGAATGACGAGACCAGTTCCTGGGTCTGCATCATGGTGGCCTGGCGCACGCCTTCCAGCGATTTCGATTTCGTACGGCACTGTTCGAGAATTCTCGAGAATTGCGCCTGCAGTTCGGTGCGAATAAATTTCAGCACCGCCAATCGTCCCAGCAGGTCAATTGACGGATTGCTCTCGGCCTTGGCACGCGTCAGGATGGACTGATGAATCGTAATCAGAACTGTCTTCAGGTCGACGGGCCCCGGCTTCTTCAGCCTGGTAGCAGCTTCTGGTCGGATGAATTTTGTCTGTGCGACGGTGGGGATTTCAAGCCCGAACAGCGATTCCACCTCGCCAAAGCGGCAGATGTAGCGCCCCAGATGGAAGCTTAAGTCGGCGGTGAGCCGCGCTCCCAGAAAAACGTCGTAGCGCAGGTTGTCGACGCCAAGTTGCAGATCGCTGAAACCGAGCGCAGGCTGGTAGCGCCGGAGGTCGGGACAGTTCAGCGAATCAGACGTGCGGAGTCGAAAGATTGGGACCTTGGGCATCGGCAACTATCTCGTACATCGCCCGCAAATTGCTGACAGTGCACAACTAAGCAGCAGGCTACCACGTCAAGAGTGGACCCCAAAGTTACTCCGGTGCATGTATGAGTGAAGGGGAAAGTCCCGGACGGTTGTCGATGTTCCCTGCCTCCTGAACACAGGACTTGGATACCCCGGATTTGCCGCCGCTACGATTGAGCTGGTTCTCCCGCGACCGCGGGATCAGTTTTTGGACCCTCAACCAGCGCGGAAGTCGCGCACGTCGTCTCCAGGCTTGAAAATCGGGGGAACCGGGATTTGCTGCTTGACAGCGAGCTTGCGGTTAATCGCCTCGATCTCCTCCTTGACCCAGCCGACGCTGCTTATTTCGATCATGCCGTTTTGTCCGATCAGGAACAGGGTTGGGACATTCGTCAAGCCATAGGCGTTGGAAACCGCGTAGCCATTCGGATCGTCAAGCAGGGTGGCGAAGGTAACACCGTACTCTTTTAGAAAGGCGGCGGTTTCGCTCTTGTTGTTTTGCGAGATGCCCACGATCGTAATTTTCCCGTCGCCGTAGGCTCGGTGAATCCGTTCGAGGAATGGAAGCGTGTATTGACAAGTAGGGCAGGAGATCTTAAAAAATACCGCCAATACGGGCCCGCGCTGCAGGGCTTGCTGCAAGGAAAACTTGCCGCTTTCTTGACTATCAATGAGCCCATCGACAGCAGGCAGGGAAAAGTCAGGGGCTTTGGTTCCGGCCGGCAATGCAGCCATATCTTTTGGACCTCCGAACAGATGATTGAGCCACTTCATAAAGGAAATGCCTCGTTTGGTTAGATGATCCCATCCGCCTTCAGGATTTTCCGGGTCAGGCCTGTTATCGGCAACTGCGGAATCTTTTCGATGGCGACCCACTTGCCTTGGGGGGCCGGCATTGTGACTGGCGCGGTCCAATCCCTCAGCACACGCACGCGATAGTCGGTCACCGTGATGGAATGGCGAAAAGTCCGCCAGAGGGCCTCCGTTGCGGATGCATGTGGAAGTTCTGTCCACTGCGGAAGTTCCCACATTCCCGCCATCAAAGATGCTTTCCTGGGACGTTTGACCAGACGCACGCGCCCGGCGCGCCGCTCCAGCGCGCACCAGATTTCGCGTTTCTCTTGACGGTCAGTCGCCTTCGGCCGAGAAACCTCTCCTCGCGTCACGCACCACTCACGAACCGGACAGACCTGGCAGCGCGGCTCTCGGGGCAGACATGCAGTTGCGCCTAATTCCATCATGGCCTGATTGAAATCCCCCGGCCGCGATTTCGAAAGCAGTTCTTCCGCCCTTTTCCAGTATTGGCTCGCCGTCAGGTTCTTGCCGCTGATTCTCTGCAACACGCGCTCAACATTGCCATCCACGAGCGCGACCGTTTCGGCAAACGCGATGCTTGCAACGGCCGCCGCCGTGTAACGGCCGATGCCCGGCAGTTCCCGCAACTCCTCGGACTTCTCAGGAAAGCGGCCGTCAGCACGTTGCACAATTTCGCGCGCACATTGATGGAGCATCCGCGCTCGCCGGTAGTAGCCGAGTCCGCTCCACGCAGCAAGTACGTCATCTTCGGACGCTTCCGCCAATGCGGCAACGTTGGGGAAGCGTTCGAGAAAGATCCGGTAATGATCGAGGACGGCTGCCACCCGGGTCTGCTGCAACATGATTTCCGAGAGCCAGATGGCATAGGGATCGCTGGTCTTACGCCAAGGCAAATCGCGGCCGTGGCGGTCATACCATGCGAGAAGGGCACGGCGAAAGCGGACGCGATCCGCGCCACCAACAGGGAGTTGCGAAACCCGCGTGAAACTGCGCAAGCCGGATGGGGACCGCCTTAGGAGCTTACGCCCCACTTGAGCTTTCCGGTCGGCTCGCGTCTCTATTGCCTTGGTCTCTGTTGCCTGGGAGCTCGGTTCGATCATCAGGGCTGGTTAACGCTGTGGGCGATGGCAACCCATCCGGCTTTCTGCTGCTGCCACACCGTCATCATGGACTGAGGCGCGCTGGGGAGCATTTGCGAACCGGCAGTTCCGCTCAAAGTAACGGTGTAGGTAACCACGATGGTGCTTCCGTTCAACTCAGTCTTCACGTCCCCCAGCGAATAGTTCTTCAATTGCCACTGGCGGTACTGCGCAAGAGCCGCTTCGCGATCAAGAGTGCGGCCGGACGTCTCGCCTACGTAGTTCGAGGCCAGCATGCGCTCAACTTCGGTCCAGTGAGAGGCTGCGACCTCCTTCCAGAAGACACGCTCCAGGCCCTCGCCTCCGGTTGCCTCCGATATATTGCGCGCGGGATGCTCACCATAGAAGGTGCAGCCCGGCGCGATCATCAATGCGCACACTAACGCGCACAGCATCGCCAGCATCCAAACAAGAGGAATCGGCAGTACTGCGGCTTTCCTCAAACGCATGGCGAGATTGTATCGCGAGCGGGCAAATCTGCCTGCATTGGCAATTGCCACACCAGATTCATACGGATTGACCGCCAGACATGGGCGAACGATAATGAACATGCTCGGCAGCCGCAACACACGCGTGAACCTCAATCTGTTCCCACAGGATGGTTATGACCGAATTCGACCGCAAGGTGGACGACGATTCGACGCGCATCAATCGCTCGGTGGCGAATATCGCCGCAACGCTGGAAAAAGAAACGGCCGAGATGGTGAAGTATATGAACGACCAGGTCGTGCCGTCGGTTCGCACAAATTCGTCCAAAGCGTTGCGCGTGGCGGCCGGGAAGCTCTCGGAGTTCGCGGAGTTTCTCGAGGCGCAAAGCAAGAAAGAGAATCCACCCGGAAAGCCTTGAGGCTCTTCCCTTCCCGTTCCGTCCCGCCGGCTCTGTTGCTCCCATTGCTGGGCGTTTTATTGCTCGCAGGTTGCGGGCATAAGAGAGCTCAAGTCGCTTTGCCGCCCCCGCCTGCGTTTCCCCAGGAGAAGCCGGCGCCGGCAAAGCCCGCCGAAACGGCAAGCGGCTCCGAAAAGATCGAAGTTCCCGCCGATGCGAAACCTATCTTCGAACAAACCGGCATCGCCAGTTGGTATGGCGCTCCCTATCACAACCGGCGCGGTTCGAACGGCGAGATTTACGACATGAACGCTATGACGGCTGCGCATCTCACGCTGCCGCTGGGTTCGATTGTGCGGGTCACCAACTTGAAAACCGGGCACTCCGGACTGCTGCGTATCACCGATCGCGGCCCGTTTGTTGAAGGACGCATCATTGATCTTTCTCTCGCCGCAGCGAAGGCGCTCGATGTCTACTTGCCGGGCACGGCGCGGGTCCGCCTCGAAGTTCTGGAGGCACCTTCGGCGCTCGATACCGGTGGACGATGGGCGGTGCAGATTGGCTCCTTTGCCGACGAAAGAGGCGCGGCTGAACTGGCGGACCACCTGCAGCGGCGCTATCAGGCCGCAAAAGTACTGAAATTTCCCAGTCCCACTGGGGATTGGTGGGTGAGGGTACGGGTGCGCGACGACGATCGCCAGCGCGCCCAGGAATTGGTTCGTGAAAACCAGGTTGCCGAGGCTCCTGTCTTTCTGGTCCGGCTGGATTAACGCTTTTTACTTTCCCGCCTTAGTATGTTTCCCTACTCTTTCAATTGGCAGTTACTCATCGCGGTGTTATTGTTTTGAGTCGGCAATAACGTGGCACTCCCGACTTACCGTTCGGGATAATACCCTCCGACAGCAGGAAGTGAGGTTTATGGCTGATTGTCTTTTTTGCCGCATTATCAGCGGCGAAATACCCTCAAGAAAAGTTTACGAGGACGAGCACACCTTCGCGTTCGAGGATCTGAATCCTCAGGGCCCTACGCACGTGCTCGTAATCCCGAAGAGACATATTGCCGGACTGAAGGAAGCGAAACCCGAGGACGCCGAACTGGTGGGACGCTGCCATCTGGCAGCCGCGCAAATCGCGCGCGACCGGTCGATTGAGGATGGATACCGCACCGTGCTCAACGTCGGTCCCAAGTCCGGACAATCCGTCTTTCACCTGCACGTGCACCTGATCGGTGGCCGCGCCTTGCAATGGCCTCCGGGATGAAGTCACGGGAGCGGGTCGCGGCCTCAACGATTATCATCACCTGCCCTCCGGGACTTGATCGGACTGCTCGACCATGCCCTGTAGCCCCATCGCGAGGCCGCTGAGTTTCGTAACGGCCTATTCCTCGCTGGTCTACAATCGACAGATGGCAAATTTGACATTGGTATACGGCTTGCGCCTGCTACCGGCAGAAGAGATCGAGGAAGTGGGGGATGCGACCGTCCGCCTCAAGAACGGCCGCGACGCGCGGGTTACGATGCACATTCTGGAGGGCGGCAAACAGGAGATCGAAAACCAGCTCAAGACCAGTCTGGCCGCGTTTTTCGACTTCTATCCCGAGATCTGAGCGGGCGGCGCCGAATCGGCGACCACCCTCAGCCTGGACCCGATAACTCGGGTCGCGCAGCCCTGTGAATTCGAACATCTGCATGAAACTGATCTCCCTGGAACTCGAAAGCAAGCTTCGCGAGGAAGGACTCTGGCCGGAAAGCCGGCTCGGGTGGGCGGCGCTCTACGCGCTCGGACTCGACGTGTTCCTGCTGGCGGTTCAGTTGCTGACCAGCCGTGTCAGCCCGAGAGTTTCGATCAGCCTCCGCGGCTGGATCATCTTCCTCAGTATCGTCGCGATCGTATTGCTCGTGCTGGCCGGCCTACGCTGGATGCGTTTGCATCTGCTGTGGCGGCTGCGCAACCGGCTGATCGTGACTTATGTTTTTATCGGAGTGATACCGGTTTTCCTGCTGGTCGTCATCTCGATCATTGCGCTCTATCTATTCGCCGGGCAATTCGCCAGCTTCATGATCACGTCCGATATCGCGACGCATCTCCGCAGCATGGAAGCGTCGAACCGGGCGATCGCACACGCGCTTGCCAATCAGGTGGGCGCTTCGTCGGCGAATCCGTATGGCCGCTCGGGCAGGCTCGACTCCGGCATCATCGGTCTGGCCCGGCCGCGCCGTCCGGAGTGGGCACGCCGCGAGGTGTGCGTTTGGTATCGCGATCCGCAGCAAGCCAATTGCTCTGGCCCGGACGGCACACCCAGTTTTGATTTTCCCGCATTCATCACTGGAGACTTTCGTGATATCGTGCGCGACCACGGGCGGCTCTACCTGAGGGTCGCGAGCACCGCGGCCGCGCCACCGGAATCTCTTCGCGTAGTTATCAGCGAGCCGCTGGACAAGGCTCTGGTGGAGGAGATTGAAGAGATCGCGGGAGATCTCGGGGAAATTACGGTTTCTCCTGATGCAAACAATGCCGGGTCGCTCTTCTCTCTGGAACAAGGCTCGAACGGCCAAGACGCTCGCCCGGCTCCCGCGGCGAAACAGCCGGCGGCAGAGACTTTTTCCGCCGGAACAATTCCGCCGGCCGTCAACATGTTCGACCGGCAGGTCGCTTTCCCCATCCCGCTGCAGGTGGTCGACTGGTCGACCGGCGAACGGCAGCGGGCGGGGGCTCTGGCGCGCGTGGAAACCCGGCCATCCGTGCTCTACGCACGCCTTTTCGCCGCGCTCGGCGACTATGCCAAAGGAGTGGAGTACATCCTCTTTTCGATTGCGATTGTGTTCGCGGTCATCGAACTGACGGCGCTCATGATTGGAACCAAGCTCACGCGCAGCATCACCTCATCGGTGGCCGAGATCTATGAAGCAACCACCCACGTGAACCGCGCCGACTTCAGTCATCGGATCCAGGTTAAATCGAACGATCAGTTAGCCACGCTCGCCAATTCGTTCAACTCGATGACCGCCTCCATCGAAAGGCTGGTGCTGGAGCAAAAGGAAAAACAGCGGCTGGAAAACGAACTGGCGATTGCGCAGGAAGTGCAGGCTCAGCTCTTTCCGAAAGAAATCTCGCAGCTCGAATCACTGGAAGTGCATGGCTTTTGCCGTCCGGCGCGTACCGTGAGCGGGGATTACTACGATTTTCTGACACTGGATTCCGAGCGGATGATTCTGGCGGTCGGAGATATCAGCGGAAAAGGCATTTCTTCCGCGCTGATGATGGCGACCATTCACTCGGCGGTGCGCGCTTACAGCATTGAAGGCATCCCGCTGCTTCAGCATCGGTTGGCGGGCGTCCCGAACGGCGGGCGCGGGCCAAGGTTGGCAACCGGTACGCCCGGAGCCGAGGTTTCTCCCGCCGTGCTGCTTGGACTACTCAATCATCAGCTTTACGAGAGCACGCCGGACGCAAAATACGCGACGTTGTTTCTGGGCATCTACGATGGCGCGAACCGACGCCTTACCTACTGCAACGGTGGCCATCTCCAGCCCATCCTGATTTCCGAGGATGGATCCGCGCAGCACCTGGATTGCGGCGGCACTGTGGTTGGGCTCCTTGACAATATGGACTACCCGGAAGCGACCGTGCAGTTGCGCGCTGACGACCTGCTGGTGGCGTACAGCGACGGCGTAACAGAACCGGAGAATGATTACGGCGAGTTCGGCGAGGAGCGGCTGATCCAAATCGTGCGTGACAACCGCCATCTTCCGCTGACGCGTATCACGGAAATTGTTACCGCCGCGGTCGATGACTGGATCGGCGACAAGGAACAGCCCGACGACGTTACGCTGGTGCTGGCGAGGGCGAAGTGATTCCTGCAATCGATGCGCTATGAAATGGCAGGTGTGGGGCGGCACAAAGCCCAATCCCCACACCAGCCCTTGGAGTTCCTGGCACTCCTCTACTTATGCCCGCCTGCCTCGATCTCATCAACGACCCGATTCAGGTGATACACCTTACGCAAGCCTTCGAGCAGCGCGTGGCTATCGACTGCCACGGCGCGATTCTGCTTCGCGTCGTAGCCATAATCGCCGCCCAGGGAAAAGATGTTGCCGTCAAAAATCAGGCCGATGACTTTGGCATCCTGATCGATGAGCGGACTGCCGGAGTTCCCGCCGATGATGTCATTGGTCGTCGAGAGGTTCATGGGCAGCGAGAGATTCAACGAGCCCTTGGCCTTGAGCCAGCTCTCGGGCAGCTTATACGGAGGCGCACC
>JBEKOW010000164.1:0-12160 GCA_049521375.1 Terriglobales bacterium | reverse complement strand
ATTCTCGTGGATAATGCGATCAAGTTCACGCCGGACAAGGGCGCGGTGAAGATTCGAGCTTCTGTATTCAAAGAAGACCCAAATTTTCTGCTTCTCGAGGTCGCGGACTCCGGTTGCGGGATCGATCCCGCCATGACGGAGCGGATTTTTGAGCGGCTCTTCCAGGTCTCAGATCCCGAGGCGTCGGGGCGTAACGGCCTTGGCCTTGGCTTGTATATCTGTAAAGATCTGGTCACCCGGCAGGGTGGAAGGATCTGGGCCAAAAGCGTGACCGGACAAGGTTCAGTATTCTCTGTCGCCCTCCCCATTTTTTCTCTAGCTAAACTGCTCGCTCCCGCCTTCAGCGAAAAAGCGCAAACCGAGCGCCCGATCACGCTGGTGGTGACGGAAATAGGCTCACGCACCGGCTGGCTCTCGAAAGAGGCGCGCGCGCAGCAGTGTCGCGGCATCCGCGACCTCTTGTGCAAGTGTTTGTATTCCGATTTCGACATCCTCTTGCCCAAGATAGACTCCGCGGGACCGGCGGAGCTCTTCTTCATTGCTGCTACCACAGACAGGATCGGCGCCGAGGCCATTAGTAGGCGAATTCAGGACCAGTTAGAAAAGACCGAACGTCTAAAGAAAGCCGGCTTAACCCACTCCACCTCCTACCGGTTACTGGATCCGATCCAGCGAAACGTGACCGAATCGACGGAAGAGTGTCTGGGCCGCCTGGCTGCCAACATTCAGGAACTCATGAATAAAGAAATTTCGTCGAGGCAGGTTAGTAATGAATAGCCAGAAGATTCTGATCGTGGACGACAATGCCGATATACGCCTTGGCATGCACTTGCGACTCAAGGCCAACCACTACCAGACCTTCTTCGCCGCCGATGCGCCCTCAGCTGTGGCTGAGGCGCGGAAGAACCAGCCCGATTTGATTGTCCTCGATCTCGGCCTCCCCGCGGGCGACGGCTTCACGGTGATGGAAAACCTCAGGCAGATTCCCTTGCTCGCAACAATCCCCGTCATCGTCGTCTCCGCTCGCGACGGTCTCGCCAATCAAAAGCGCGTGTACGAGGCAGGAGCGAAAGCATTTCTCCAGAAACCCTTGAATGATGCGGAATTACTGGCCGTCATCCGTCAAGCGCTGGCGGAAACGTCGGGTACGGAGATGCCCGCTCTGGATAGCCAGGGCTCACTATGACGGAACCCCGACGCGCGTCAGAACTCACCACCCATTCGTCTCACGAAATACGGAATGCCCTTGCCTGCATCCATCAGTTTGGAAACATCCTGGCCGATGGTCTGGCAGGGGACTTGTCCCACGAACAACGCGAGTATATCGGCATCATGCTGGACAATGCTTCCAGGATCCGTAGCCTGCTCGACAGGGCAGTGGACGGCCCTGTAAGCACGTCGGTCGAATGTACGAACGAAATCGAACCTCTTTCTAGACTGGAGACCTGATTATGGATAAGACGAAAATTCTGGTTGTCGATGACAGCCCCTCGATGAGAAAGGGACTAGGCGTCCGTCTGCGGGCAAATGGTTACGAGGTGTTGTCTGCCGAGGATGCGGTTTCAGCTACCGCCACACTGGTCAAGGAAAGGCCCGACCTGGTGATTCTTGATCTGGGACTCCCTGCTGGGGACGGATTCGTCGTCATGGAAAGATTGCGCAAGAATGACCGCCTGGCGAGCACTCCGGTGATTGTGCTCACAGGCCGGGAAGTGGCCGGCAATCGGGACCGGGCAATGCAAGCGGGAGCGGCGGCCTTCTTTCAGAAACCCGTGGACGATGCCAAGTTGCTCTTTGCAATCCGCAAGGCTCTGGACATGTCTCGCGGTGAATTACGCTTTGACGCGTGAAGAAGTAATTTTGCGGGCCTAAGACAGAAATTACTCAAAGAGGAAAAGGTATTCTTATGTTGACGATCCTTGTGGTTGACGACAACGTACATCTCCAGCTCGCGTTCAAGAAGATTTTGACATCGTCCGGGTACAGCGTCGAACTGGCCAGCGATGGCGAGGAGGGTTTGCGCTTGGCCCGCAGCTTAAAACCAGATGTCATTCTGCTCGACATGATGTTGCCGAAGATTAGTGGTTTAGACGTCCTTATGGCTTTGAAGAAAGATCCCGCCACAGACAGAATTCCCGTCATCGCGCTAAGCGGCCTCCCCAGCAGTAACGATGCGAAATTGAGGAGAGACGGTGCGGTCAGCTATCTGCAGAAGTCGAACTTGGAAAACCTGGACGTTTTGCTGCAAGCCGTCGATTACGCTCTTCTTCTGCCCCGCGACGATGAGTTCCGTCAGACTGCATTTCTCCCCAACCTGCCTGTGTAAGGCCAGCATTCGGAATTCTCCGACTCGTCGTCGATGGCCGGCAGTTTACCTCCGTGTCCAGGATCGAGTTTCATGGGAATCTCTCCCGGGTATTGTCTGGGTGGCATCGCACGCGCCTAAACACTCTTGCACTTTCTTCGCCAGCAAGTCCCGGGTGAACGGCTTTTGCAGAAAGGCCGTCCCCGGCGCCAACCTTTGCGAGATGGTGTCGTCCGTGTAACCCGACACGCAAAGCACCTTCAAATGCGAATAGCTGGCGATCATTCGCTCCGCCAATTCCCGGCCCGTCAGCCCCGGCATCACCACGTCTGTGATCAGGAGCCCAATTCTTTCACGACATTGCCCCGCGATCCGGATTGCCTCGTCCCCGCTTGCCGCTTCGATCACGCTGTACCCCCTGCTTTCCAGCAGCTTATGGTTGAGTTCCCGCAGTGAGTCTTCGTCCTCTACCGGAAGAATTGTTCCGGAACCGGCAGGCGAGTCCGCGGATTCTTCATCCTGTGCCGGGCTCAATGCAACTTGGACTCGCGGTATATAGATCTCGACGACAGTGCCTTCCCCCACCTCGCTGTAGACCCAAACATAGCCGCTGCTTTGCTTGATGATTCCATACACGGTGGCGAGACCAAGGCCAGTACCTTTCCCCTTTCCCTTGGTCGTGAAAAAGGGCTCGAAGATGCGAGCGCGCGTTTCTTTGTTCATTCCGATGCCAGTGTCACTGACCGTAAGCGAAACGTAATTTCCGGATTTCACGTCGTCATTTGGGTACCGGTTGTGCGACTCCTCCAGCTTCGCGTTTTGGGTCTCAATGACGAGCTTGCCCCCATTCGGCATGGCGTCCCGAGCGTTGATCGCGAGATTGATGCACACAGAATGGAAATGCGGAGCCAGGTTGGAAGATGTGCACAATGCCATCCACCAACACGATCTTGAGAAAATAGAAGTGGCAGAACAGCAAGCCGGCGACGCTGCGATTTCCGCCAAGACCGCCCACGACGACGCAGAGGCAGTGAAACTGGGAACCGCTGCGATCCAAGAACGGTTAAATGCAGCCTCGATGCAACTGAGTGTGATAGAAGAGCAAGTGCGTGTCCAAGGTCCGAGGTGGAAATTGCTAGAAGATAACAGAGCCGCATTCATTGAAGCCGTAAAGCCGTTCGCAGGACAGCGCTTTACAGTCGTGAAATGTGGACTACAGTCACCCCCCCGAACCAGAGAAGTTGGAACAAGACTTGTTGAATTTCTTAGGCAAAGGTTGGTGTCAAAACCGGCGATTTTTCCGCTTTTTGTCGACTCAGACGATTTCTTGACCGCTTGCCGTCAACAACTTACACTTTCTGTAGTTCCAAGGCATGGAAGTCTCCGGTGACTTATCCTAACTCATGCACGCGGGACGAACGGCGGCATCGGGCACGTCTGAGGCTCGACGGTCAAACTGCATCTGAGCGAAACAGCTCAGATCTACCTCTCCGACAAGCGCAAACTTGCTTCTCGTAGCCTCACTCAATCGCACCTTGCCTGTAGCTCCGTCCATAACGTTCGATCGGAGAAGTCATGAATAGATTCAAAGACAAAGTTGTCATTGTGACGGGGGCCGGCTCCGGCATTGGAGCAGGCACGGCGCGTCGCTTCCTAAAGGAAGGAGCATTTGTCGTCCTCAATGGACGGCGTAAAGAGAAGCTGCATGAAACCATCGCGGGCTTTGATGTGGCACGGTCACTTATCCATCCTGGAGATGTCTCGGATGAAGAGTACGTGAAGCGACTCGTGGAAGATACGATCACTAAGTTTGGCAAGCTGGACGTGTTGGTTAACAACGCGGCGATAGCCACCTTCGGCCCGTTCGCGGAGACCACAACAGAGCAATGGCGGAAGCTGATGGGCACCGACTTGGACGCGGTGTATTTCGCGACTCGTGAAGCATTGCCTCACCTGTTGAAGACCAAGGGTTCAATCGTCAATGTCTCCTCCGTATCGGGTTTAGGCGGAGATTGGGGGTTGAGTGCCTACAACACGGCAAAGGGCGCCATCACGAACTTCACGCGCGCCTTGGCGTTGGAGTACGGATCGCGTGGCGTGCGGATCAACGCCGTGGCGCCGAGCCTCACCTCCACAGAGGCCACTGCCGATCTTGAGAAAAGCAAAGCGGTCATGGCAGCGTTTGCTGATCGCCTTCCTATCGGTAGAGCCGCTACACCGGATGAAATCGCAGGCGTGATTGCGTTTCTGGCGAGTGAAGACGCAATCTTTGTCAATGGAGTGGTTCTGCCGGTCGACGGTGGCATCAGCGCGTCCAATGGACAACCTAACTTCCTCTCGCTCCTGGTCAAGTGAAAGGCAATCTCATTAGCAGGATTACAGGGAGGAACATCATGCAAACACTTCGGGACGATTACTGTGCGGCTGGTTGGTACACCATCCATTCAGCGCGGAAGACCAAGCTGCGATGGGCGCCATGCGCGCCATCGTCGAACCTAATAAAGGCGAGCTTCAGGGAATTGCAGCTCGAGTTCCGTTCGATGCCATCATGGAGCGCGTCGCTGCGCCAGCGGGCGTTGTCTATGAAGCTGGGCGTGTTGGAGCTGTTTCGGGATGGTGGTGCCGACCCGAAACCGCGCGGCCCGGTCAGGCCATCATGCACATCCATGGCGGGTGGTTCAACTGGGGCTCTTCACATGCATTTCGCCATTTGGCGGGGCCATATCGCTGCTGGTGTGGGGGTAGCGGCATTCGTGCCTGACTACCGGTTAGCTCCGGAGCATCCATTTCCTGCTGCTGCCGAAGACGTGCGCGCCTATTTCGGTCTGGTTGAGCAAGGCTTCTCGAAGATTGCCATTGCGGGCGACTCTGCCGGCGGCACCCTGGCGATTGGGTTGCTCGCGCATCTTGCGCGAATACTGCTTTTGGCGATGAAGCGCTGGCCGGTGGAGTGGCGCTCTCGCCGGTGATTGATCTAGCTGTCTCCGGAAAGAGTTGGTCGACACGCGCTCTTGCCGATCCATCCTTCACCCAGCCTCAAGCTGCCGAGTTGGTGGGTTCCTATCTGGACGGTGATGATCCGGCAGATCCAAAGGCCTCGCCGCTTTACGCCGATCTGAAGAACCTGGTTCCGATCCGTGTGCATGTCGGCAACGACGAGGTGTTGCTTCATGATGCTATCCGCTTGTCGAGCGTGCGGTCGCAGCCGGAGTGGATGCTCGACTGAAGGTAGGGGAAGGAATGGTCCAAGGATATCTGGGAGGCTTGGGACGCCTGGCAGCTTCGACCGAGACCCTTCAACTCATCAGTGAGTTTCTGAACGACCGATTTGCCAGGGGCGGCAAAAAGAACGGTAGGCGGAATCGCTTATAGACAACGGTAGGGGGAATAAGAAATGTATGACCACGTAGTTTGGCCTTCCCCATTTGACCCGAAGACTTCAACGACATTGACGTGAACACGCCGCCTGAAGCGGTGTGGAAGCTGCTTGTCGACGCCTAGAATTGGTCGAGCTACTTTCCTGCCGAAGATCAGGTCAAGATCCTGTCCGGTAAGCCGGAACTGGCGCTCGGAACCAAATACAGCCGGGTGACGGTTGGCTTTCCGATGCATCTTATCGTGACGGAGTGCGTGCCTCGCCCGCAGGCTCGCGTGGTCGACACTGGTCGACGGCGACGAGACCGGTTTCGAGCGCCTGTCACGGCTGGGTCATTACTCCGACGGATATGGGCTGTCCCCTGCTAAGCGAGGAGACGCAGCAAGGCCCCTTCTTCCTCGATGAACTCATCACAATGGCGGCACTTTTGCGCGTTTCGCCTGAGGGGGCACCAAGGCGCGATTGAAAGGCATCGTCAAGTGGTTCAACAATGCAAGGGGCTTTGGTTTTCTCGGCCAAGAGAGTGGACCGGATGTCTTCATCCATTACAGTGCCATCACCGGGGAACGATTCAGGAGCTTGCAGGAGGGTGATAACGTTGAGTTCGAGATCGTTGAAGGAGAAAAAGAGCCTCAAGCCGCCAATGTAACCAAGTGCTGATTCGGGGATTGAGAACAGGCCAAAGCGCAATCTGCGGGTAGTCGGCTTCTGCCATCTGTTCCTGTTGCGCTATCGACTTCCAAGTCCCTCTGGCATTGTTCAAACGAACATCCGAAGCACAAGACAGCCTTCGTAGACATTTTGCTGCGCACAGATGCAAGGAGCTCAAAAGCCCGAATACTTGATACCTCGGGGTCGTAGGGCGCTCGTTAGACCGTCACATCCGCGGGGGCGTGGAGTGTTTCTCCCAAACTGGTTGGAAGACCGGAGATTTCCGACCCGAATCGCCACTCGATCCTTCTGAATGACTCTGGTATTTCGAAAAGCAAGTGGTGGTTCACTTCCTAAACAAATCGGAGTACTCTGGCGCCGGTGAAAAACGACCGAAACCGGCGAATCCCCGACGTTCTGATGTTTGTCGGTTCGATTGTATTTTTAAGGGTTATCATTTTCATCATTGTGAAGCAGTGGCACCAATGATTGAAATGAGAAAACTGTTCAAAATTGACCATCCGGCGCATTAAATCCGGGCCATTATATTTCCCGACATGAAGAAAGAAATCAGCCCAAAACGGATACTTGCTGTTCGCTGTCCAACCTGTGGAGCCGCTCCGGGCGAGAAATGCGAGTTGGCTACGGGACACCCACGGACCTCGCCACATCGTGACCGAAGATTGATTGCCGAAGATTAGATGCAGGGAACTCATTCTCACCTCCCGACCAGTTTCCCCACGCGGTCTTCAATGACCGAGGCAGTCGGGAACGAACTGCAATATTCCAAAAACGCGGCGAATCAAACTAGCACTTCGTTGTGCCTGAATGCTGGCATCCCATAGCTGGTGGTCTCGGTCGCCGCGGACGGCACGGTTGACCGGATCGCAATGCGCATCGTGTTCAACATGCTGAGGACGGGCTCGGGAATACAGGCAAGGTATTCATCGACATCTTTGGGACACCCTTACGACTGTTAGCGGGGTTGCGTTTTCGAGGTTTCATCGTTTTCAAGTTCGGATTCCTAAATATGACCCTAAACGATGGCTGCCGATACTTATTTGGCTGATTTCACCGGGGCCAAGGCGATCAACGTTACGCCGATAGCGACGAGCACAGCCGATCCAATCAATTCACCGCGTGCGATCAGATTAGCGAAAGCTTGCCCCGCCATGAGAACAGCGTGCGCGAAGCTCGACCAAGCAGCGAAGGCGATCAGGGCTGCGATTGCCTGACGGGTTGCGCGATGCGAGCAGCAGGAAAATACCGAGTGTGGCATAAACGCTGAGCATCATCGCCAAGGCAGGCTCTTGCTTTACAAAAAGCACTAAGGGATAGACCAATGCGGCAGACAGCAATCCCACCAATACAAGCACGACCTTCAGCGCCCGTTCTCGCCGTGTGCCTCCCCCCTCCCGTCCTCTCACCGCCGTACCCCGAGCCACTATTGCATTCCCATACTCCGCTTTGGAACTTGCACCCTTCCCGAGTGGGCAACTAATTAGACCGCGTACAATGGAATGCTACCGTCCAAACTTGCGATTTCCCGTTGGTCAAAACCTGAACGCGCTTACGGAGGAACGATGAGCCGACATTGTCTCACCCTTGCCCTTCTCGCCTTGGCGACAACTTTCAGTCACGCGCAACCCTCCCTGCCCTCCAGCTTTCAGTCGCAAACGGTTCACACCCCCGAAGGTGCGGACATCTTTGTGCGCTGGGGAGGCACTGGGGCTGTGGTCGTGCTCATTCATGGGTATGCCGAAAACAGCGACTCTTGGGCACCGCTGGCTGCTGACCTGATGAAAAACCATACCGTCGTTGTGCCCGACCTGCGTGGAATCGGGAGATCATCAAAGCCCGCCGGTGGCTATGACAAGAAGACGCAAGCCAAGGACATCCGCGCAGTAGTCACCGCACTCGGATTCGACAGAACTTTCGTGGTCGCTCACGACATCGGCAACATGGTCGCTTACGCCTACGCCGCGATGTACCCGGACAAGGTTGAGCGTCTGGTGGTAATGGACGCGCCTATTCCCGGCATCGAGCCGTGGAACACGATTCTCCTGAATCCGGGAGTCTGGCATTTCAACTTCCACGGGCCTGACGCCGAGCGGCTTGTTTCAGGTCGGGAGCGCATCTATTTCGACCGAATCTGGGACGATTTCACGGGCGATCCGTCTGAACCTGATGAAGCGACCAGAAATTTCTTTACAGCCACCTACGCACAACCCGGAGGCATGCGGGCTGGCTTCGCGCAGTTCACGGCATTCTCAATCGATGCGGCAGACAACAAAGTTTTCGAGCAGGTGAAAGTGACGATGCCCGTCTTGGCTGTTGGCGGGGAGAAGTCGTTCGGTGCGTTGCAGGCAGAGATCATGCGCCACGTGGCGATCAATGTACAAGAGGCAGTCGTACCACGATCCGGGCACTGGCTGATGGAAGAGAGTCCCGTCTACACAGTGAACCTCGTTCGAAAGTTTCTTGATTCCCCGGCATCAGCGATTCCAGTTAGTACCACGGCGGCCAACAGGGTAGGCGAAACGCGGCTTACACCGAGCGAGTTCAAATTCCCGCAGCAAGGCAATCCGGGCACCGGAAGCTCGGGCGTGAGCGGAATACAAACCGTAACGCTCAAGGGTGACCCGAATGAAGGTGGCGTTTACACCATCATGCTGCGTGTACCCGCGCATACACAGATTGCACCGCATTCCCACCACGATGATCGTGTGGCAACTGTCGTCTCTGGGATTTGGCACATCGGATACGGAGACAAGTTTGATGAATCGAAACTCAAGGCTCTTCCCCCGGGGAGCTTTTATACCGAACCGCCCGGACAGAACCACTTTGCAGAAACGGGCGATGAACCCGTCGAAGTCCAGATCACGGGGTTTGGTCCCTCTTCGACAGAGTACGTTGATCCGGCGCAAGACCCCCGTACACGTAAATCAAATTGAGCTTCGCATGCGCTGAAAGCAATAGAAGTTCTGATGAAAGCTCTCCTGCTGTACTCGCACGGCGATGCAGTTGGCCGAGCACCTGGCCGCTGGCCAGTTGAAAGCGGCGGGCTGGTGGTGCGGTCGCGTTTGTAGTCGTGCGTGTAGCGTTCGATTTTGTCCCGGGCGCATGGGCGGAAGCGGCGCGGTGCGATCCAGCGCCTGAATCTGGCTCTTTTCGTCCACGCACAGAACCAGCGCTCGGTCGGGCGGGTTCAGGTAGAGACCAACGATGTCGCGGACTTTGTCGATGAACCGCGGGTCGCGGCTCAGTTTGAAAGCCTGCTGCGATGAGGGTGCAGCGAAAACGCGCGCCACATGCGGCTGATACTGCTCTGGCTCAGGCCGGTGACCTTCGCCAGCGAGCGGGTGGACCGGTGCGTGGCCCCTTCCGGTCGTGTTTCCAAGGTACGGACCAGCACGCGTTCCACCTCGGCATCGCTCAGAGGGCGCGGCGTGGCCGGACGGGGTTCATCTAGTCCGTCGAGGCGGAGAAGGACAACACGGATGCCGCCACTTGCAAACCATGGCCCCGGTGACCTGCACCCGGCGAGCCACCTCGGTGTTGCTCCGGCCTTCGGCACCCTAGGGCGGCGCGACCCTCCACAACCGCTGTCGTTCGGCGGGGAGCAGAGTCAAGGGCGAGAGCGGGCGACCGGAGCCATGCGCTTCCTCCTGCTCACAGATGCAGGAAGAGTCGCTACTTGCCGATCATCCGACCTTTCAGAGGCTCGGCCGAATTTATCAGCTAGGCCAGACGTGGGTCGTGTATAGAGGCGCAACACACAAACGGCTCGAGCATGTGTTGGGTGCTGTTCAGGTAGTACAGCGCATGATCGAAGCGGTGGACCACAACGGGAGAAAACCGCAGCCGGATGGTGAGACACGGCGTCGTGTATTAACTGAACCAGAATGGCGGTTCATTCGGTTAGGCGCCTTATTGCATGATATTGGACATCTGGCGGCGGGCCACACTGTAGAAGATGAACTCTGCCTGGTCGGAAAACATGACGCGGATCAGCGCCTTGACAAGATCTTCGAGAGCGGCGACTGGCGCGACGAAGAAGGGCGACGATTGGCGGATGTTATCGACAAACTGTATGCGAAGTACATGCCAGAGAGTCTCAAGACTGTGAAACCGTCTGTACTCGTTCGATTGCTCATACGAAAGAAACCTGCCGCCCCGGAATCCGACCCACACAACGAGGATGAGAGCCGGGCAGCAGAATCCGCGGATTTTGCTCTCCAGGTTTGCAAGGACATGATCGGCAATACGATCTGTGCCGATCTGCTCGACTATATCTATCGAGATTGGTACCACATCGGCAAGCCTCGTCCCTTCGACGAACGACTCCTGCAGTACATGGAAGTACGCACCTCCAATGATGCCGAGGACCAATTTGTAATTTCTACTGGCAAACGTCCGAAGATTCGCACCGATGCCATTTCCGCGATTCTTGAGCTTCTCGAATCACGATATCAACTGGCGGAGTCGGTCTTATTCCATCGTACTAAGGCCGCAGCCGCGGCGATGCTTGATCGTGCGCTATTTGAACTGTAGAACGACAGCAGCGAGCCGCTCGAAGATTTGCTGCTGCCACTGAGTGACGAAGAAATGCTTTCTACAGGTATCGCACGCGCGATCGAACGCAACGACGAACGAGGTAAAGTGGCTGCATCACTTTTGCGGCGCCTGCAGAGCCGACAGGTCTTTACCTCGCTCAGCACAAGATTCTATGAGGACCTGCCAGCCGATGTCGTTGCTGGGATCGAGAAGACTTATGGCGCGGAGGCCCCCGATAAACATCAGGCTGCTGTAAATAGGAACCGTGTGTTGAGAGTGCTGGAAAGTGATTTTGGTCTAAGCCCAGGCTCGCTCGCAATGTATTGTCCGGGAAATATGAACGCGAAGATCGCAAAGGTTAAGATTGCCGTCGGAGATGACATTGGAGAGTTCGCGGAGTACGAAAGGAGGCATAACGACCAGCTTGCTGGCGGGCATCTTGATGCGCAGCTCCGGAGATTTCGTAGGTTGTGGCGGGTTCATTTCTTTATCGATCCGAAAGAGAAAGCGAAGCTCGGCGAACGCCTATAACGGCGTACCCGTGGTCGAGATGACGATGCTCGTTGGGGTTGAATTCGATTTGGCGGTTGTTGTCGAGGCGGACGGATAGGCGACCATCGGGGTGGATCGCCTCGATCGCGGCCATCTCGCGATTTGCAACGCCGAGTGATTTGTCGGGCGCGGTGAACTGGATTCGGTCGCCGACTGATAAGTCGCGTTCCATCTCCCGGTAGACGCTGACGCCCGTGAGACGGCGGGGATCGTAGGTGACAAGTTCTTGGTTCGATTTTTCGACCGTCAGTTCGTTTGCGGCTGGGCTGATTGCGACGACCTTTGCATAGGCGGCAGCTTCGATTGCGATGGCCTTGCTGCCACGCGTATAGCGAACTACGTCGTTAATCTCGTAGTGGCTTGCCCATGATCGTTCAGCTCCAGTCATGTCCTGACGCTGAACCAAGACGCAAAAAGTATGATCTTGTTGGGCAGTGCTTCCAGTGGCCTTCAACTCTTGGCGCACGGCCACGTTCAGCTCGCGGCGGGAAGCGTTGTCCGGTGAAACGATGAGAGTGTTCTCGGGTGATTCGACGTAACTCTTGGCGATGGCGCGGATGCGATCTTCACCGCCGGGAATTTCCTTCACACGGCCTTGCTGTTGGAGTGAGTCGAGTGCGGCAGAAACTTGGCCGGTGGCTAGCAGTTCGACGGCAGATTTCAGAGCCGGGTCCTGCTGGCGAACGATCTCATCAAGTCTCGCTGTACGCATTCCAGCT
>JBEKOW010000163.1:0-10160 GCA_049521375.1 Terriglobales bacterium | reverse complement strand
CTTGCTGCAGGGTCTACTTCATTCCTCACGGCCCTAGGACTTTGGCTCGAAGCAACCGCGGGCACCAACCTCTTATCTTTGTGCCTTGCGTTCTGTGCGGTTGGAGGGTCGTAGAAGTCCAAATGCCCGCTGATCAGGTCCGACGTGGACCAAAGATTTATCCACTCGGGTGGACGGTTTATATAATCCTGGATCATGGGCTGAACCGAGGCCGCTCCGACCGCACGCACTGGGGCGTTCATGTCTCTCTGAGTTTTGAAGAGGAAGGCGGTCTTATCCAGTGGCGAGCCGAAGGTAAGAAACATTCGCGTGCGCTTCGCAATGTGCAAGGGCTGTTGAGAAAAACTATCTTCGAGAAGCAGGCCATTCAGTACGTCATAGCCGATCACCGAACCCAGTGAGTGCCCGACGACGATGACTTTGTCGTAGAGAAAGTCAGCCTGAGAGTGGTCTGAGGCTGTAGTGCGAGCGCGATATACGGCGTCCGCGACCTTCATCGCGGTCTGCCAGATTTGCTGGCGGAGCTCCCAGAATTTGCTTACGGTGTGGGCGGCGATGTAGGCGGCGACGTCCCCCACGTACTCGATCAGGAACCAACGGCCGGCATATGCCGCCAACAGTTCGATCCCCCACAGAGCAGAGATTCGGATGGGATGCCCTATCAGGGCGTTGGCGATGTGGGCGAGTCCCCAATCGATGTATCCGGAATTCCATCCTATAAGTTGCAATGGCATAACCAGGCCCGCAAGCGGAATAGCGGTGGCGCCGACGATCACGAGCAGCCACTCGATATGCATGATCCATTTCGGAGTGAACGGCCGTCTCGTCAGTTTTTTCTTGAGCCAGGGAATGCATACTGTGCCCAGAGCGATCAATGCCACTCCGAAGTCTGCGAGCAGGAAGTCCGAGGTCAGTGGCGCGAGCTGTTCATCATTAGGGAAGCGGCCGCTGCCGGCAATCGCGTGCGACGCTGCCGCCGCGGTAAGAACTCCGTTCATCAAGGTCAGTGAAGCCAAAACCAGCATGATGGAGAACAGCAACACGTAGAGCCAGGGCCGAGGCAACTTGAACTCTCTTTGTGATCCGAAGAGCCAGCGCTTAAAAGTCCCACTGTCAGTATTGCGAATGCCGTTTAAGCCCGCGTCCCAAAGAAAAGCGACGACATCCTTGAGGTTCACTTTCCCTTCCGTCAGCGGAGCCCAGTAGGCCTCATAGATGTGCACGTCGTAGACTTTTTGTTCCGTTTCAAACTGGAGCTCCACCCGGACCAATTCTGTCTCAGTCTCATTCTTGCCTTTGGTGCCGAGACGCACGTTGCGCACGACAGGCGTGATCGACTTCGCGTAGCCAACCAAGCCTTTTTCGACGGCGAGCGCCACGCTCTCCATGGTTTCGTAGGGGACTTGCTGGCCCATGCCATGGTTCACGATCACCGCCACCAACTCCTTGCGGGGAGGAGGTGGATGGTCTCCCGGCTTCTGCGCATAGGCTTTTTCAAGGATCGGCGAAGCTTCCTGGCTGCCGAGTAAAGGAAACATTCCCGTCATATGGATCTCCTGGCGAACGGAATTGGCCCGGCTAGTTGGTCGAGACTCCCAGCTTCTTCATCACCGAAGCCACGTCGAGCTTAACCCCGAACAGGAAACGCAGGTCGTCGTTGGGCTGCAAGTTCAGGTCGAGGTTCTTTCTCCCGAAAGCTTTCACGTTGGCATTGAAGCCGACGAACATGACGGTCTTCGGAATCTTCAAGATTCCTTCAAGGTCCAGGCGGTAGAGGGCAGTGCGGGTGTCCAATTTATCCGCGGGAGGACAGGCTGAGTTGGGCAGTGTCGCGCCCTCGGTTGAATTACAGATATAACTCTGGAGATTCGAATAGGGCCCGAGGGTCACGTCGAGGTAGCTCAGTATTTCCGGCGACTTGTTGTTGGAGTTGGTCAGGCCATAATGCCCAAATCGCATGCCGAAACCCCAATGATCGTAGAAGCGGTTGAAATTTACCTGGGACGCGGTAGCGCCAGACCCCATGGTCTGCGAAGTGGAACCGGTAAGGGTATCAAAACCTACTTTTGCCAGAGGACCGAGAAAAAGTCCGTTCGGCGCTTTGTCGTAGTACCAGTGGGTCAGAACCCAGGGCGCGTAGATTCCGACACCCAGCCGGGCGGTCTTTTGCGAAGAGAGAGAGCCTCCCGAATTGCTGGCTGATGTGTTCTGCGAGGATGAACTGGAAGTGCCGGTTTGAACCGGGATGGCAGTCATTCGAGTTTCGAAATAGGTGGTAACGCCTGGGTGATACACAGCCGCGCCTTCTTTTTTGCATCCTTGATGCTGTTGCAGGTCCAATTTGTTCTCTGCTTTTAGAATGGCGCAGCCGGGCAGGATCCAGGTTTTTTCCAGATTAAAGAGAAGAAATGGGCTGGCGGAGGACGAAGAAAAGCTGTTCTGGTCGTTGGCGATAAGAACGCCCCCGGCAAAGTAAGCTCGGATCCGGCCCCAGTCGAGAGTATCGACAACATCTTGGGCGGCAGACGCGGCGTTGTTTTTGTCGATAACGCTTTCGTCGAAATCGTACGTGGCCCCGGCGCTGGAAGTGAATGTTTGGTACGCGCAAATCCGCGTTCCCTCCGTGAGGGGATCGGCAAGAGTAAGTGTTGCGATTCCCGTGCCGTCCGTTGCTGCGGTAAGCTTGCTGCCCTTCAGCATGAGGGTAGGGGCGCTGGTGCGAACGCTCTTCAAATCTTTACTGTCGCATGGCTGAATGGGAGCCTTTGCTTTGTCTTCGGTTTCGTTCTTGGTCTTGTCCTTCTGTTCGGTTTTGTCCTTCTGTTTGGTTTTGTCTTTCTCTTTGTTTTTTTTCTTGGTCTTCCCCTTCGCCTTGTTCGCATTTTCGTCCGCATGGCTGTCCGCGTCCAAGGGCGGTAGGAGCAGTAGCCCTACCTCGGTCGTTCCTGAATTCTTCGCGTCGGTGGGGGTGGCGAGGACTGTGACGGTGGTAGCTCCGACGGTTGGATCCTGGAGAAACTTGGGCTTTACGAAACTGCCCTGTACTTGCACTACGTCGGATGCCGAGGTGGTGGGCTGCGCAGATGCCGTAGCGGAGTCGGAAGTCTGCGCCGGAGTTAAAGTTCGGAACACGCAGACGTGCTCGCCTTTTTCCAGCTTTTTTTCTGGGGTTAGGGAAGTCACACCGTTTGCCTCCACGGGAAGGCTAAGGCTGATCGGCCCGTTTGCGTTTACCTTCAAGGGAAGAGGAGTACCATTGTCGAGCGTGCATCCTTTTTTCTCATCCTTTACCAACAGCAATTCGAGTGTATCTTTCGGAGCCTTTTCCGTCTCGCCGGACGCGCTCGCTGGCGGAGGAGGATCGCTGACTACGGTGATCTGGGGGTCATCCACCTTAATCATCGCAGGCAGGCTGGGCTTGCCCGGCGCGGTGGCGCCGGAATTCTTGGGCTTATCGTTGGACGTTGGATCCTTGCCCGCGGGTGCTGGAGCGCTGTTCTCGGGTTTCTGGGTTTTTTCGGGGGCAGGCGGCGGAGTCTGTTTCTCGGCCTGTGGCGTCTGCGGAGCGCTGGTCTCACTCGAATCCAGCGCTACCGGTTGCGGAGCGCTCGAAACTGGTAGGGCAAGGGGCAGCGACTGCAAAATTTTCCCGGTCGCGTCCGCGACATCGACAATGAAGTTATAAACCTGAGCGGAGTGAGACGCGGGAGCCTTGAGAGGCACTTTTTCAGGCCGGAAGGCCGTCGCTTTATACGCAGCTTTCGACGGAGCTGGCGAAGCCGGAACTCCGGCCAATTCCCCGGTAGTCGGCTTCAGGGTAATTCTCTTGGGCAACTCACCGAACCCCGGCCGCAATTCGAAGGTGAAAGGCGCGCGCCCGGAAACATTCGTGGAGAGTTGAACCGAATAAGGCTGATTGGGCCGGGCGTAGGGCAGAGTGACCGTTGCGGGCAACTGCGCATGAGCCGCCGCGGCGAAAAACCATGCCAGCAAGAAAAGCATTCGAGCAGAACGGAGCATAAGTGAACTCTCCTTGGTAAGTCTCCCGACCTTAGCCGGAGCGTCTTTAGACCAGTCCGGCGGGCGATAAGCCGGTGTTACCGACTAGAACGCAAGACGATTGAGAGTCCCTTTTCCGACTTGCAGGGAACCGTCGCGCCGGGGGCAGCGGCGCAAATCGCGGCGTGCTGCTTGGTCTCGGCCTCCGGGTAAGGTAAAATCCTGCGAACCGCAGGGACGGACCGAAACTTCTCTTCTCACCTTTGCGCCCCTATGTCCTTGGAAGAACTGATTCAGGCGTGTACGGAGAACGGTGATGCGGCGGCTTGGGAGGAATTTGTCCGGCGCTTCCACGGCTTGATCGCTGCGGTCGTACTGCGAACGGCCCGGCGGTGGGGCAGTAATTCGCCGGAGTTGGTCGACGACTTGATTCAGGAGACTTACCTGAAAATCTGCGCCGATCGAAAGCTACTTCTCAGCGAATTTAAGCCGCGCCATCCGGAGGCGTTTTACGGATATCTCAAAGTCGTTACCTCTAATGTGGTACACGACTATTTCCGCGCCCGCCATTCGCAGAAACGAGGCTTGGGACTGGCGGAGTCTTCCCTCGATGACGTTGAGTTCATGCGAACGGCCCTGACCGCCGCGGCCAGCGAAGATGTCCATCGCAACATCTTGTTGCAGGAAGTGGATGGAATCTTGTGCTCCGCGCTCACTGGGGATGAGCAAACGCAGGCACGGGATCGCACCATATTTTGGCTTTATTATCGTTATGGGCTGACCGCGCCCGCCATCGCGAGGCTGCCTTCGATTTCGTTGGGGGTGAAGGGCGTGGAGAGTGTCATCTACCGATTGACCCGCCTGGTGCGGGAGCGTTTAACCCCATTGGACGAGACTGGGGACTAGCGGCCTCGTAAAAGGGCTTCGCCCGAATAAGACGTTATAGGAGGTAGAACAGAAGTTGTCGAGAGAGCCACAGAGCCACCTTACCCCGGATGAATTGGCCATGCTGGCGGAGGACGTGGGCGCGCAGGCCGCCGCCGCCGGCCTCGACCGTGAACAGGCGCGGGCGCATGCCGATGGCTGCACTGCGTGTGCATCTCGACTGCGCGACCACCGTTCTGCGCAGTCTCGTATTCGAAGCTTGGTGAGTCCCGTGACCGCAGTGCGCAGGACGGAAGCTGAAATCAACCCAGGTCGAAGCCAAGATTGTCCCCCCGAGGAAAAGTGGATAAGCGTAGCCGCCGGTGTTACTTCGGCGACTGAGGCCGAGCCCCTGCTGCGGCACGCTTCTTCCTGTGACTATTGCGGCCCGATGCTGCGCGAGGCCACGGAAGACTTAGACGCAGAGATCTCCGCCGAAGAATCGGAAGCGATTCGCCAGCTCTCCAGCGCGGATGCCGGCTGGCAGCGAAACTTGGCGCGCAAGATGGCGGAAGCTTCCGCGCCCGGAAAAGCAGAGACACGCGGCTCCGCCAGAACCTTCTGGGCCTTCTCGAACTGGAAGCTTTGGACCGCGCCCTTGGGCGCTGCAGCCGTAGTCGCCGTGGGCGCGGCTATTTTGATCGAGCGCAATTCGCCTTCTTTATTTTCGACGAATCAGCTGATCGCGCAAGCCTATTCCGAGCAGCGTCCCATCGAATTGCGCTTTCCGGGAGCGGCTTATGCTCCGGTGCGGCAAGAGCGTGGAACGAGCGGCCCCGCTCGCTCCACCATGGACGCACCTCCTGCGCTTTTGCAAGCCGAAGCCCAGATCGCGCGCGCCTTGGCGAGCCACCCCCATGACGCCGGATGGATGCAAGCCCAGGCCCGCGCCGATTTGTTCGAGGGCTACGCCGATCAGGCCATAACGCTGCTTCAGCAGGCGGAAGCCGCGCGCCCGGAGGACGCTTCGGTGGAGATCGATCTGGCCGCGGCCTTGTACGAACGCGCCGGAACTCAGCCGGATCCCGCCGCTAGCGCCGCCGATTATGAGCACGCTCTGCAATCTTTGAATCGCGCGCTCGGCAAGAACCCGAACGACGTTGTGGCATTGTTCAACCGCGCACAGCTCTATCAGCAGCAGAAGAAGTATTCAGAAGCGATTGCGGATTGGAAACGCTATCTACAGATCGATCCTTCGGGACGGTGGGCGGATGCGGCACTACGGAATCTGGAAGGGTTGGGGAAGTAGATGCACCGCCCAGAGGGGCCCGACCAATTCGGGCCTCTCTGGATGGACTGAGCTTTACGGGCAGAAGTTCTCCTGGCAGATTAGTGTCGGCGCCGCATGGCAGTTTCGATGTTGGGTGGCAACAATAATTAATTTGCTCTTAGCCGGCCCGTGAATCGGTTTTTTGGCCTTAGGGGCTGCTGGTATCGCTGTGCTGAGGAGGTAGCGGGGTGCTTTGACCATTCGAGTGGCCGTGCAGAAAGCCTCGCCGTCTTCCTCTTCCATGGCTTCTTCAGTCGTCGAAGGCGCCGTCCCGATGTTTTTGCAATCGTCGGGTATCGTTGACGGAGGCTTCCAACCCCCGGTGCCGATATCAGTTATCACCACTGGTTCTAGATCCAGCATGAGCCGGGCGTCTCCGCCCGCCGGAATCGGTACCAAGGCGCCCGGCGGGGGCCAAGGAGTGTCGTTGTTCGGACGCTCCGAGCAGTCCCAAAGCTTTTTGTCACACGTAACCTTTACCTTAGTTAAATCCACGTTCAGGTAGCGGAAGACCACTACATTTGCATGCTTGCAATCGCCGCTCTGGCAGGGCCCTTGACGGGAAGGGGGCGGATTGCTCCCAGGCCTGCCGTCCCACGAAGTAGTTAGTATTGCGCCTTGGGAGAGTGACCAAATTTCATCTGGCCTCGGGGCATAGATCACCATGCTCACGTCGCTCGCAGCCGGAGTCTTACAAGTCCCTTTCTCTCGATATAGAGTTGCGGGGTCGCCGCCGGTTGAGTCGCCGGGATTGCCGTCGCCATCGTTCACGAGTTGCATCACACCGTCGCCTCGGTTGAGTATCAAGTTGTATTCCGCATATTTCCACCCGAAATCGTAGGGGTAGTCAGCGTTGAGGGGGTATTGAGCGTTGTCGGCCGTGAAGGCTGGAGGGTAGTGGTTGTCCTTTAGATTCGGCAGAATAATCTGAAGTCCGCCGCCTGGGATCTCGCACAGCGCCCATGGCCCCTGGATCACCAGCTGGAGATTGGGTAGAGTGCCACTGCCCGCGGCAAGACTTCGCGGCCCTCCCCAGGCTGCAAACCCTAGGCCCACTAATAGAGTTACGAAACCAATCGTGAAGTAGCGTTTCATTGGTATTCTCCTTATTTCAAACCAAATGCATCAAATCCAGCCCAATAATAGGGATGGGCGAAACTCTTGCGGAAATCGCTCTCCGCAACCGCCAAAGCTCGCGGAACCCGCACTCCCGAGAACAGCAAGTCGTAAAACCTTTCCATCAAAACCGAGCTGGATCGGGAATCCACATCCCAGCGCGTGGCGACGATGTGAGGAACACCGGCCCTCATAAAAGTTCGAACCAGGCTTCTATCGACTAAGAAGGTTCCGCGTGCCGAGTTCCCGGTGGAACAGGCGGATAGCACCGCGAGCTGCAAGTTCGAGAGGGACATACGTTCCAACGCCGACGAGTCCAAAACATCGCCTGGCGCAAGCGGCGAGGTAACGATCAACCCTCTGCGGCCATTGACTTCCCCGGCATGTCCGGCAAAATGAAAAAGGGCGGCCTGGCTCAGTCCGTCGCGGATAGCCGCAATCGACGCCTGATCTTCGGTCAGCACTTGCGGCTCGGCGAAGTGCCGCGAGATGTTTTTGGCCTCCGACACCGTGTCTGGCAGTGGACCTAGGCTGCTGATTCCCCGCCCACCGCCGATCGCGACGATGAGAGCTTTGGTGGCGGAGGAAAGCCCGTTGTCGTCCTTTCGAAGACCGTCTAGGTAGGGCAGCCCCGGTGAATAGGCGATGCTGTGGTATTCCGAGAGGTAGCGTCCTCCGGACTCAAGCAGTACCTGGAAGGGAACGGATACCAGCGCGTCACCACTCTCGATAATCAATGTTTGCCGGTTCCGAATCTGCTCGGAGACCGGGGCCACGAGTGTCCGATAGAGTTCTTGAGCCGTCGCCTGGACGCTGGCGATTGAGGAATATGGGGTCGCGCAAATCTCACCCATACGATGAGCCAGCATCCGAACATCGGCAGGGTTTTTTTCTACAAAGCGGAGGTCCAGGCCGCGCTCGTCGTACACCCAAATGGCCAAACCCCGGGGCAGCAAGTCGTATACCAGAATCGTTTGCTCATTTGAGGAGGGTTCGACGTGGCTAATAAGGTTTCTCTCCCGAGAAAGCGCCGCCTCGAAATTTTCTTTTTCATCGTCTTTGCCGTCCGGCAAGTCCCCGGGTGATAGAGACGCAGTTCGCAAAGCGGCCCCTCGATAAAGTTCAAGCGCTTCCAGCGCCCCATAGGCATTTTGCTGACGCAATCGAACGTCGACGAGATCCTGATACGATTCTTCCGCCGCTTCAGCCCAGGTTATCCGTTCGCTTTCGAACTTCAAGGAGGAGCGCTCCCGTTCGGCTAAAAGCACTGCGCTGTCGAATTCGGCTTCGGCGCCGGCGAAATTTCCAGCGTCCTCTTCCAAGGCGCCCAAGGTGCGATGGTACTTCGCAGATAACGTCTCGTTATGGATTCCGTCCAGTTGCGGCTTCAGGGCAACAAGTCGATCGACAGCAACTTCAGATTTCCCCAGCCTGCCATCGGCCCAGGCTTGATAAATTTCCAGATCGAGCCGATAGTTTTCCGTGACCCGAGTTTGAGGAGCCGAGAGGAACAGCCGCTTCGCGATAGAGAGATTTGCCCGGGCGGCTCCGGCCTCTTCCGCCATTTGGGCTGCGTGGGCCAAGTTCAGGAATTCCTCCGCGCGCATCAATGGGTCCTGGGTTGGAAGTAGCGACACAATTTGAGAACCAATCGCGAAATCGAGGCGCCACATCTCTTCCTTGGCCGACATGACGTCCATGACGACGTAGAGTCCGTAGGCGCGTTTGGAAGGATTGGAGGCGGACCAGTATTGCTTGAGACCTTCAATGCAGTGCTCCCAACCGTCTTCGCCGCTCTTGGCAGAGGCTGATTCCGCAAGGAAAACCTTCGCTGCAAGGGCTAAGCCTTGGTAGTGGTCGTGACGAGCTAATTCATATGCCCGGTCAGCAAGGTCGGCGCTCCGGTCAATTTGGCCATCCAGAGATAGACAGTTGTGGCCCTCCAATTGCGCTTCGATTCGGATCATTTCGAAGGGCAAGCCTGTTAGGCGGGCCGTCAAATTGGCGATTTCGCGAATGCACTCTCGCGCTTCGTCGGAAAAATGAAGAGCGCGAATTTTCTCCAGCTCTGCACGAACGGCTCCAGCCCCGTTTTCGGCGCGGGAGAATAATTCTTCCGCACGTTCCGACTCTCTCCGGGCCAGCAGATAGTCCCCTGTCACCTCGTTGGCATAAACCGCATTCTGAAGAGCAACGATTGCTTTTTTGAATTCCGTTGATTTCTCTGTCGACATCAAACGATCCAGCCAAGAATCCCCATGCTGACGCTGCAAGACAACCGCGAGCGTCCGCAAGGCCTGGATCGCCTCCGCCGATGCCGGAGCCTTTGCCCCCACGGGAAACGCTGAGGGCAGCCAGTCGGTGAGGGCGGCGGAAAGATAGTCGTCGATCCGGGGCTCGACTGTGGCCCAAGTTTTGGAGTCCGTGAGATCTACAGTGCGCGCGAATTCTGCGGGAGTGAGCAGGGGGGACTTAGTTCTCTTATCGTGCGCTTCGACTGTGGCACTTACCTCGTCGAGATTCAGCCTGGCTTCCGCGGACCAATCGCTCCCAGCATCCAGAATGAGGTAGCGTTGCCAATCTTCCATGCTCTGCTTGAAGAGATAGAGGCGGGAAGCGGTGATGGCCCGGTTGAAGAGGGCGATCGTATCATCGGGAGATTGCACCAGGGCGCGGCTCTGAAGCTCGAATGCGGTGCCGTAATCCTCGAACCTGTTCGAGGCCTGCGCACGCTCAAAGTAAGCGGTCGCCAAGCTATTGAGCACAAGAGCGGATTTTGGTTGCTGATCGAGCGTTTGCTGCAAATCGGTGATCGCTGCTTCATAAGACCACTCCAGGAGATTGGCCTGGC
>JBEKOW010000162.1:0-12256 GCA_049521375.1 Terriglobales bacterium | reverse complement strand
GCTCACGCTCGTCTCCTATGTTGACCGGCTTTATCAGGAGATCGGGAAATTTCTCTCGCGCGACTTTCAGGACAACATTGACGCCTTCGAGCAACTGGTCGAGCCGCGTCTTGGCGTGACGCGGGAGCGGGCGGCGCTCTCCATGGCCATTCTGCCGCAACTGGTTACGGCGGCGATCGCCATGATCGTGGGCTTCACGGTATTTCGCGACCGCGCCTGGAGCCTTTCGGAAGTGCTGGAAGCGACCTTGAGCCTGGTGCTCATCATCATCGTTTTTAACCGCCTGTTTCCTTTCGTGTTTTTCTCGCGAACCAAAGGGCAATGGCTGGCGGGCTGGGTGCCGCTATTGCGAGGGCTGATCTACTTGGTGCTGCCAGTCACGCTGGTGTTGGGATTCTGCCAGTCGGTGGCGGCGCTGACGCGCGAGCACGCAGAGACGCGCTGATCGAGGCGGGACAGGAAGAGGGCATCATTCAGGAAGGCGACCGCGAACTGATCCAGTCGGTGGTCGAGTTCAGCGGCAAGACGGTGCGCGAGGCAATGAAGCCGCGGCCGGAAATGGTGGCCGTGCCCGCCGACTACACCGTCGAGCAGGTAGTCGAACTGCTGCGCGTGAAGCCATTTTCGCGCATTCCGGTGTACGAGGGATCGATCCACAACATCAAGGGAATTCTGCACACGCAGGATGTGTTGCAGGTGCCCGACACCGAGGCGCGCACGCGCACCGTGGCGAGCGTCATGCGCAAGGATGTCCACTTTGTTCCCGAAAGCAAGCTGGTGAGCGATCTGCTGCGCGAGATGCAGAGAAGCAACATCCGCATGGCGATTGTGGTGGATGAATATGGCGGCGTGGCCGGGCTGGTGACGATCGAAGATCTGGTCGAGGAGATTGTCGGCGAGATCGGCGACGAGCATGAGAAGGCGCAACTCGTGCAAGAGAATGAAAGCTCCTATATTGTGCCGGGAAATATGGACGTGGACCGGCTGGACGAACTGTTTGGGCGGCGTCCGGAGGGGCACGAATCTTCTACCATCGCCGGATTGGTCAGCGAACTGGCGGGACGGATTCCGCAAAAGGGTGAGGTGATCGAGGACGACGGCTTGAGATTCGAAGTCCTCGATGCGACCGACCGCCGCGTGGAGCGCGTGCGCATCACCACGGCTGTGCCGAAGCAGGCAATTTAGGAGCGGAGCGCGGCGAGCCCGGGCCCATCCGTGCTACCAGAAGCCTTGTCATCCTGCGCGCAGCGAGAGCCTCACGAAGTGAGGTTCTCGCGGAGTTGAAGGACCCCTGCACATCCAACACCCGCAGTGAAGTATCAAGGTATTCTTCCCACGCTTTAGTGGCGCGGCGCTCCACCGTTGCGATGGGTGAGTTTCGCGCATAATATCGACGGGCGAATGTGTCCGAGCGTTGCCCGTCTCGCCGATATTATTCGCGGACGCCGCGAATGTGAGCACCGAGCGAGGAGACTATGGAATGGAAGCCTCGATCGAAGCCGTCCGACAGAACTTCCAATCGAAGGCTGATACGGAGCTCTTGGAGTTGGCAGCTACCAGCGTGGGGATGACGTCTGAGGCAAGGCTTCTTCTGCTTCAGGAACTTCAGGGCCGCTTGGCAAAAGCGAAGCAGGCGCGCGAGACCGTTCAACTCGTCCACGGCTGGTACACTGTCGTCGCTCCCATAGCGGGCATCAAGTTTCCACACTCCTGTCCGCGATGCGCGAGATCCGAGGCAAACAGTTCAATACGTTTCAAGTCGCTGGAGCAACGCAAGTTTCGCCTCGTCTACTGGAAGAGCGACTCGGTTGTTTCCGCGATACCTCACTGTTCCGAATGTGCCGCCCAACTCAAACGAACTCGCACTATTTGCTCGGTAGCTGGGGTCTTTCTTGCGTCTCTTTGGCTTGCAATCGCCATCTGGTTCCGAGTCCCCAGGTTAGTAAGCTACATCGGTTTTTTCGCGATCTCCTTACCCATTATGTACCTCTACGATCGGACATCCGCTGTTAAGTTGGGAGACTATGGCGAAGAGGTCGTTGAGTATCGATTTAGATCACACGAGTATGCGATGGCCTTTGCAACGATAAATAACGTTCAGGCTGAAAACGCGGAGACCCTGCAGAGTCAACTTGAACACGCGATCTCCGCCATTCGCTTGTAGCGCGCGGGTGCGTTACCCATCCGATCATTTAAAGACCGTCGAGTGTGCCCTGTCCAAACTTCGCTTAGGCTGGGACTCATTTTCGATCACTGGCTTACAGCGTGACTCCGTGGTAGCATCCCCCTTTTCTGAGTCAGTCACAAACCAAAAAAAATGTCATATACTTCTGAGTCGTGACACTATGATAATATAGTGTCACGGTGACACATGAATCCCGAAACCCGAATCCGCCTCAACGAAAACGGCCGGGTCGTCATCC
This sequence comes from Terriglobales bacterium, assembly GCA_049521375.1. GTDB lineage: Bacteria > Acidobacteriota > Terriglobia > Terriglobales > Acidobacteriaceae > Acidiflorens. Next base: position 9,833 of record JBEKOW010000162.1, on the reverse strand, counting down.
CCGCCTCGTACCGGAAAGCCCTTGGCATCAAGGCCGGAGACGAAGTGATCCTGCGCATGGAAGACGATGAACTGCGCATTACGACGATGAAACGCAGAATTGAGCGCGCTCAGCGGCTGGTCCGCAAGTATGTGAAGCCCGGCGTCTCGCTGGTTGATGAACTGATTGCCGAAAGGCGCGAGTCCGCCCGGCGTGAATAGGGTGGTGCTGGATGCCTCGGCGCTTATGGCCGTGATCAACGGTGAGGCTGGAGTCGACACGTTGACGCCTCAAGTTCTGAGCCGTGCTGCGGCCAGTACGGTGAATCTGGCTGAGGTGCACGGGAAGCTCGTGCAGCGAGGCTTTACGCTCGAAGATGCATGGACTGCCGCTAACGGAACGATTCAGGAAGCGGTTGCCTTCACCGCCGAACAGGCCCGGACCGCGGGAGATCTCATCCCCCACACTCGCGCTCTGGGTTTGTCGCTGGGGGACCGCGCCTGCCTGGCACTCGGAATCGCCCTGCACGCGCCTGTTTACACGGCTGACCGATCCTGGAAGAATCTCAAGCTTGGGGTACGCATTCACGTGATCCGGTGAGGCTGGATGCGACCAGCCTTCGCATTGAACCTTAGGCGAGCAGGATCTGTCATCGGGACCGTCCCAAGAAGAGAACCCCGCTCTCCGCTGTTTGGCGGAAGGAGCGGGGTTTGGAAGAGCAATTGGTACCGGCTGGTTAGTTTTCTCCAATCGGCGTGACGAAGGCGGCGTCGCCCAGGTTGAACGACGTTCCCCACACCACGCTGCTCGCGGAAGTCGCCGTCGTGCTCCAGACCACGCTGAATCCGGTGTTGGAACTGGTTCCCCAGACTACGGAGCTTCCCCACACCACCGAGCTGCCGGCTACATTCGTTCCCCAGACTACCGAGGTTCCCCAGACCACCGAGGTTCCCCAGACTACCGAATTGGCCGCCACCTTCGAGTTGCCGTTGGAGAGGGTGACGGTGTTGTTCTTGGAGTTGTAGGTGGCTGTTGGCGACAACGCCGAACCTGCGGTCGCCGGCGCCAGGTCGGTGTTGCTGAAGGCGGAGGGCAAGTCGAGGTATCCGGCGCCGACGGTGAACAGATCATAGTAGGAGGTGTAGGTCTGTCCGGTAGTCGGATCGGTGGCCACGCTTGACGTGGGGAAGGTCTTGTAGGCGCTCTTCATCAACCGCGCTTTGACTTGATCCGGCGTCAGCGATGGGCTCTGCCCGAGCAGCAGGGCAATCCCGCCCGTTACGATCGGCGTCGCCATGCTGGTGCCGCTGAGCTGGAAGTAGTCCGGGTTGCCGTCGGTGCCGAGTACAACATTCCCGGGATATTGGTTCACCAGGGTGCTGCCGGGGGCGATTACGCTGTTGGCGTAGTTGCCGGGGGCAACGATGTCGGGCTTCACGACGTGATCGTAGGTTGTCGGACCTTTTGAGCTGTAGCTGGCGATGCGATCGTCAGAGCGGCCGTAGGTTTCCATGGTCTTCATCGCGCCCACGGTGAGGACGTACGGGTCGTTTCCGGGGGCGGCGATGGTGCCGTAGCCGTTGCTGCCGTTGAGGGTGACGCGGCCATAGTTTCCGGCTGCGACCACGACCACGATGCCGCTTTTCCAGGCCGATTCGACAGCCTGGCAGAGCGGGTCGGAAGCGTAGGGAACGAATACGGCCCGGCCCAGGGAAAGATTGATGATCCGGATGTTGTACTTGCTTTTCAGCGCGATCGCCTGTTGAAGGGCGGTGATCACGATGCTGTCGCTGGCGCCTCCGTTCGAGTCGAGCACGCGGAGATCAAGCAGGTTAACGTTGGTGGCCATGCCGCGCTCCGTGACCCCACCGGAATGGTATCCGTTCCCGCCGATGATTCCGGCGACGTGCGTGCCGTGGCCGTAGGTGTCATAGATCACCTTGCCATTCGCGTCTTTGTTGGTTTTGCCGGTAAAGTCCTGGCGATAGACGACGCGGGACTTGGTTTGCGTGGAGTTCCAGAAATCGAGGCTGCTGTCGTTGATGCCGCTGTCGATGACCGCGACGCCGATGCCGGTGCCGGTGCCAGCCTGCGGCAGCCAGTATGGATCATTGCCGACGGCCGTATCGTTAATATCGTCAAACGCCTGCAGGGCGTGATCCACGCTCACGTAGGCGACCTTGGGATCGTTTTCGAGAGCGGCGAGAGCGTTGACGGGGAGGGAAAACGCCGCGCCCTTGATCAGGTCCAGCTTGCCGCCGAGGCGTCCGCCAGCGTTCTGCAGGCGCGAGAGGGTTTCAGCTTTCGGCGCGTCTTTGTACTGGACGATGACGCGGACATTCGTGTTTCCACCCTGGCCTTGCCGCGCCAAAGTAAGTTCGTGATTCAATTCCGCGGAGATGCGAGGCGACAAGGGAGTCCTCTGCACTTCGTCGGTTGCATCCCAGACCTGGGCGAAAGCCATCTGAGCCGCGACGATGAGCGCGAGGATCGAAAGACGTTTGCCCCAGCCTGCTGCGTGCCCTTCTTCTCGCTTCGCCGTTGCTCTCTTCGTGCACTTCATGATTTCCTTTTTATCCTTCGGTGCGCAAAATCCGCGCCCGTAACTCAGTCTGAGGTTTGCACGGGGACGGCCAATTGAATTCAAGCCTAAGCTGTTGAAATCTATAGAGTTTGCGGAATCCTTCCGGGGTGGTTTCCGGGCCAGTTTGTCTCGTGCCCAGGCCCGTGGGCCATTTTGTCCCAATGGATGTGGCAAGAGCCTAGCCGGACCAGGCGGGGGAAGCTCCAGATTCTTGGGATGGTTTACGGATGGGATGCGGGTGGGCAAGCCCGGGGCATGGGCGGCAGGACCCCATATTAAGTCGAACTACCCCGCTCATGCTAATTCTGCGCGCATGAGCGGGGCCTGCGAGTTACTTTTCTCCGGCGATCTGCACAAACGCCGCGTCGGTGTTGGTCACGGCCGTTCCCCACACCACGCTGCTGGCGGAGGTGCTGGTCGTGCTCCAGATCACGTCGAAGCCGCTGTCGGCGACCGTGCCCCAGACTACGGAAGTGCCCCAAACCACGGAGCTGCCAGCCACGTTCGTCCCCCAGACGACCGACGTGCCCCAAACCACCGACGTTCCCCAGACTACGGAACTGCTGGCGACTGCCGAATTTCCGTTGGTAAGCGCGACGCAATAGCACTTCGCGTTGATCCCGACCGACGGGGACATGGCTGCCCCGACATTCGAAGGGGCCAGCGTCTTGTCGGCCAAGGCGGCCTGCAAGTCGAGGTAACCGGCTCCGATGGTGAAGATGTCGTAGTAGTCGGTGTAGGTGATCCCGGTCGTGGGATCGGTCGCCACGCTGTAGACCGGGAAGGTTTTGTAAGCGGTCTTCATGAGCCGGGCCTTGACCTGGTCGGGAGTCATGGAAGGATTCGCCTGAATCAGCAGCGCGGCCGCGCCGGAAGCTGCGGGAGTCGCCATGCTCGTCCCGCTGAGCATAAAGTAATCGTTGGATAAGCCGGGGATCATATTGCCGGCGTAGGTGCTGGAAAGGGTGCTTCCAGCGCTTGCCAGGGAAACAACCTCGTTGCCGGGAGCGACCAGGTCGGGCTTCACTACGTGGTCATAGGTAGTGGGGCCCTTGGAACTGTAGCTGGCGATAAGATCGTCGGTGCGGGTGAGGGTTTCTTCGGTCTTCATGGCGCCGACGGTAAGCACGAAGGGATCGTTACCGGGAGCGGCAATGGTTCCGTATCCGTTGCTGCCGTTCACGCTGACCCGGCCATAGTTGCCGGCAGCGGCGACCACCACGATACCCGCCTTCCAGGCCGCTTCTACTGCCTGGTCGAGAGGATCCTGCGCGTAGGGAAGGAAAACCCCGCGTCCCAGGGAAAGGTTAATGACGCGGATGTTGTATTTGCTCTTAAGCTTGATGGCCTGCTGGAGAGCGGCGATTACGTTGCTATCGGTTCCGTTGCCGTTGCCATCGAGCACCCGCAGATCGATGAGGTTGGCGTTGTTGGCGACGCCGGGATAGAGGCCTCCGGAGACCCATCCGCTGCCCGCGATGATGCCGCCGACGTGCGTGCCGTGGCCGTAGGTATCGTAGACCAGTTCGCCCTGGGCGTTGTATTGGGTGGTTCCGGTGAAGTCCTGGTGATAGACGACGCGATCCCAGATATCAATGTGCTGGTCGTCGACGCCGCTATCGATCACGGCGATGCCGATGCCGGTGCCGGTGTAGCCCGCGCTCCAGACGGGGCCGACATTCATGGCGGCGTTGGTGTACTCATCCATCCCCTTCACCGGATGATCCACGCTGACATAGGCAACCTCTGGGTCGTTCTCCAAGGAAGTCAGTGCGTTGACGGGCACGGTGAAGGCCGCGCCCTGCACCAGGTCCAGCTTGCCGGCCAGCTGTCCGCCCTTGTTCTGGAGGCGCGCCAGGGTTTCTTTTTTCAGCGCGTGATTGTATTGCACAATAACGCGGACATTCTGTTGGCCGCCCTGGCCTTGGCGCGATAGTGAGAGTTCGTGGTTGAGTTCGGCGGTGATGCGCGGCGATAAAGCGGTGCGCTGCAGGGACTCCGCTTCACCTCTAACCTGGGCAAAACCGCTCTGAGCTGACAATATCAGGGTCAAAATCGCGCAATATCCGATCCACGCCTTCGCGGATCGATCTTCCGTCTTGGCACGTTTCTGCGCTTTCTGCGTGTACTTCATAGCGAACCTTCTCTCCAGCGAGGGGGTACAACTGATGAACCTGCCCTCGCACGGTGGAGATTGCACCGTGAGTGCCAATAAAGCGGCCAGCCAAGTAACTGAGAGTACTGCAATTACCCCAACTTACGGGGATGAGTTCCAGGGCCAATCTGTCCTCGTGCCCGTAACCCGGGCCATTTTGTCCCAACCCTGGTTGGGGATGCGCCGGGGTCGAACGCGCAGATTATCGAGAGCAAGCAAAACCTAGTACCCTAGGCACATGTCGTTTCACTCTGGTTTTGTCTGTATCCTTGGCCGTCCGAACGCGGGCAAGAGCACTTTGCTGAACGCGCTGGTGGGGGAGAAGCTGGCGATCATCTCGCCGAAGCCGCAGACCACGCGCAACCGAATCCTGGGTATCATCAATTTTCCGAAGCAGACGGGTTCGAAGCAGAAGGACTCGCCGCCAAAGTCGGCGCAGAAAAAGGGGCGGGAGAGTGGCCAGATCGTTCTGATCGACACGCCGGGGGTGCATCGCGCGGGCTCATCGCTGGACCGCAAGATGATGACAGAGGTGCGGGCGGCGCTCGAGGGTTGCCAGTTGATCCTGCTGATTGCCGATGCCAAGCGGAAGTGGGATCCGGACGACGCGCATGTTCTGGATCTGGTGAAAAAGTCGGGCACGCCGGTATTTTTGTTGCTCAACAAGATCGACTTGCTTGCCGACAAACGAAATCTGCTGCCTCTGATTACGCAGTTTCAGCCGCTGCATAATTTTCAGGAGATCATCCCGATTTCAGCGCTGAAGAAGACGGGGCTTGATGAACTGCTGGAATGCGTGGTGAAGGCGCTGCCCAATGGCCCTCGCTACTTTCCGGAGGATCAGATCACGGATCAGCCGGTGCGATTCATGGCGGCGGAGTTGATCCGGGAACATGTGCTGATGCAGACGCACGAGGAGGTTCCGCATGCGGTAAGCGTGCTGATCGAACAGTTCGAAGAGACTCCGCGGCTGGTTCGGATCGCGGCCGCGATTTACTGCGAACGCGCCGGGCAGAAGGCGATCCTGCTCGGCAAGGGCGGGCAGATGCTGAAGAAAATCGGGACGGCGGCGCGGCTCGATATCGAGAAGATGGTCGGAACCAAAGTCTTCCTGGAGCTTTTCGTCAAGGTGCAGGCGGGGTGGCGCGATTCGCGGCAGTTCATAGACGAGTTGGACTGGCGGCGACAAATGGAGCAGATCGGCGGCCACGACCAGCCGGAATGACAGGTGGAACGGCTAGCGACGCGGGAATCCCTACCGAAGCGCCTGTCAGGACTAGTCCATTCGAGCGTTGCCCGCCTTCGAATAGAGTTGCATGGGAGGCGGTCGAATCCCTACAATCTGGCAGCGCCTTTGTGCATCTTAGTCAGTGTGAGGCGTGGGATGCCACGCCGCTCGGAGTGGGAGTAGCGCCTGCACACCCTTATGACCGAACCTTCTACTTCGTCTGCAAGCCAGACCGCAAAAATCGACGGCGAAAAATTTGATCTAAAGCTCAGTGTTACTTTGGCCGCAGACCGCGACGCAGTGGATCCGGTCGTGCGCAGCGTAATGAACGTGGTGCGCGAGACGCAATGCGCCACGGGGCGGGAAGACGATATCGAACTGGCGTTGACCGAAGCGCTGGCGAATGCGGTCGTGCATGGCGCGGGCGGGGATCCCTCGAAGATCGTCGAGTGCGACGTGGCCTGCGACCAGCGGCGCGGGATGGTGATCGTGGTGCGCGATCCGGGGCCCGGTTTCGATCCGGCCAAGATTGCCGATCCGTGCGAGGGAGACAACATTTATTCCCATCACGGGCGCGGCATTTTCCTGATCAACCGGTTGATGGACGAGGTCCAGTTCCATAAGAACGGGACCGAGATTCATATGTTCAAGAAGTAGGCGCGAGCCTCGAGCCGCGAGTAGCGAGTACCGAGCCGCGAGCCACTAGGGCTGCTTCACTCTTTTGCGGCAATTCCCAGACTTTTCATTTTGCGATAGAGGTGGCTGCGCTCCAGGCCGAGTACTTCGGCGGTGCGGCTGATGTTGCCGTGATTCTCGTCCAGCTTTTTCAGGATGTAGTCGCGTTCGTAGGCGGCACGGGCCTGGTGCAGCGTGGAACCCTCGGTGCCCGCGACTTTGCGGCCCTCGCGATGCACAAGCGGCGGGAGATGTTTGCGCTCGAAGCGCGAGGTGGTGGGATTCATGATCACGATGCGCTCGATGACGTTGCGGAGTTCGCGAACATTGCCCGGCCAGGTGTAGCGCATCAGTGAGTCGACGGCATCGTCGGTGATTTCGCGCGGACGGCGTCCGTAGGCAGAGGCAAACTCCTTGAGAAAATGGCGCGCGAGTAACGGGATATCTTCCTGGCGCTCCCGCAGCGGCGGCACCACGAACGGGACGACGTTGAGGCGGTAGAAAAGATCTTCGCGGAAGTTCCCCTTGGCAATTTCTTCTTCCAGATCTTTATTCGTGGACGCAATTACGCGAACGTCGACGGTTACGGGATCGTCGCTGCCCACCGGAACGAAGCGCTGCTGTTCAAGCGTGCGCAGGACCTTGGATTGCGTCTTGAGGCTCATGTCGCCAACTTCATCGAGGAACAGGGTTCCGCGGTCGGCCTTCTGAAATTTGCCTTCCTTGTCGGCGGTCGCTCCGGGAAAAGACGATTTGCGGTGGCCGAAAAGTTCGCTATCGATGAGGTCTTCGGGAAGAGCGGCGCAATTGATCTCGACGAAGGGTTCGTCTTTGCGCAGGCTCTGGGTGTGGATGGCGTGGGCTACCAGTTCCTTTCCGGTGCCGGATTCGCCGTAGATGAGCACACGGCCGTTGGTCGGGGCCATCAAACCAATCTGCTGGCGCAGAGCCTTCATGGGAACGCTATCGCCTGCGATCACGCTCTTCGATTGCAATTGTTTTCGCAGGTCGAGATTTTCATGGCGCAGGCGGCGAGCCTCGGCGGCGTTCTTGACGAGGATCAGCATCTTCTCGAGCGAGAGCGGTTTTTCGGCGAAATCGTAGGCTCCGAGTTTGGTGGCGCGCACCGCGGTTTCGATAGTGCCATGGCCGGAGATCATGATGACTTCGGGAGGATCGTCGAGCGCGCGAATTTTTTCCAGAACTTCGAGCCCATCCATGCCGGTAAGCCAGACGTCGAGCAGAATCACATCGAAGCTGGATTTGCGAAGCCGGTCGAGACAGTCTTCTCCGCTGGGACTGACACTGGTCTTGTAGCGCTCGTCCTCGAGAATGCCCTGCAGGGATTCCCGGATGCTGGCTTCGTCGTCGACGATGAGGATGTGCGGCATGGTTTAGCTCTCGGCGCTCAGCTCCAAGCTCTCAGTTCCGAGTTCTCAACGGTTCTCCTGCGAGCTGAGAACCTGGAGCTGCGAGCCGATTTCCGCGACCGGCAACTCGACTATGAAACGGCTGCCGACCGGCTTATTTTCTTCCACGCGGATGGAACCATTATGGTCTTCGACGATCCGGCTGACGATGGCCAGGCCGAGTCCGGTGCCGCGTTGCTTAGTGGAAAAATAGGGCAGGAACAAACGCTCTTTGACGTCGCGCGAAACGCCGTGTCCGGTATCGGAGACGACGAGTTCGACGGCAACGAGCGAAGTGGAGATGGTGATTTCCTTGAGCATGGAGTCCTGCATGGATTCGGCGGCATTGTCGACGAGATTTGCGACCGCTCGCTTGATGGCTTCGGGATCGGCCATGACGGCGGGCAAATCGTGCGCGAGTTCGGTGCGCACGCGAATGCTTTCCAGCCGGCCACTGAATAAGAGCAGCGCGCTCTCCACCAGATCGTTCAGGCTGGCGGGCTGCGGCCTCGACGCGGGGAAACGCGCCAGCACTGAAAATTCATCGACCAGATTGCGCACGGTTTGAACGGCGTGGTTGATGGTGTCCGCACAACTGCGGATGATTTCAAGCGAAGCCGCGTCGGGAGCGGCGCCTCGCGTCAGATGACGGTGTATGCGCTCGGCGGAGAGGGCGATAGGCGTCAGGGGATTCTTGATCTCATGCGCGACCCGGCGAGCGACTTCACGCCATGCGGCTTGTTTCTGCGCGCGCAGCAAGTCCGACAAGTCTTCGAAAACGAGAACGTATCCCAGGCGCTTTGCTGGATATTCGAGAGCGGCGACGGTTATGGCGACGTTGAGCCGGGTGTGGGGTAGGGAAATTTCCATGCTGGCGGCGGTGAGGCCCATGCGATCGGCGCGGCGCAGAAGAGGGTCGAGGTCATCCAGCACGTCCGCGGGTAGGACTTCGTGCAAAGGCAGATTTGCCAAGGTCGCGGGACTGGCGAACTCCGGACGCTCGGGGTGGAACATGCGGGAGAAAGCGGCGTTGGCGAGCGTGACGCGGCGAGCGGCATCGATGGAGACGACTCCGGTGGGAATGGTTTCGAGAACGGTTTCAATGTAGCGGCGCCGGCCTTCGAGGGCCTCATTGGCATTGCCCAATTCGTGGCTGGAGGCCTCGATCTGGTGGCTGCTCGATTCGAGCTGGGCCGCCATGCTGTTGAACGATTGCACCAGTTCGGCCAGTTCGTCAGTGGCGCGGATATCGACGCGGTAGTCGAGCTGCCCTTTGGAGATCGCCTCGGTTCCGGCAGCCAGAGCCGCGACCGGACGGTTCACCAGCTTGGAAAGGAACAGGGCGAGCCAGGTCGAAGCGAAGAGCACGAGCACGGTCAGAAGAAGAAGAAATCCGAGATAGATCCGGCGCACCAGCTTGCGCTGGCGGGCCAGTTCCACATAGCGCTGCTGGCTCTCCTGAATCTGGCGGGCCGTTTCCGCAAAGCGGGGAGGAAGGGGCATGGCGACGACCACTTCGCCATCGCCGGCCGGGGCCGCGCCAACGATGTAGTCGGTCTTGCCCCATGGGAAGTGGGGATGCTCTCCACGAAGTGCCTGCGCGAGCGGGAAATGAGCTTTCATTTCCGGCCAGGCGGCGGGAGTATTCAAGGTGGCGGCCGCGTTGCCATTGTTCAGGGCGAGGACGAATCCTCCCTGCAAAGTGGGAATGTGCTCCAGCAGTTCTTCGTTGACGGCGGAAGAATTGCCGCGGGCGAAGGCGGCTTGAAATTCCTCCGACTCGGCGATGGATTGCGCTTCGGA
>JBEKOW010000161.1:0-10511 GCA_049521375.1 Terriglobales bacterium | reverse complement strand
CGCTTGTGTTCCAGGAATAGAACGGGATCGTCGCAACGGATGGCGGTGCGGAGCAGGCCCGCCGCATCGAGCGCGTTGGAGGGGAATACGACGCGTAAACCTGGAATGTGGGTGAAGATGCTCTCGCCACACTGCGAGTGATAAATTGCGCCTCCGGTGAGGTATCCGCCGATAGCGACGCGCAGCACGATGGGCGAGGAAAAGGCGTTATTCGAGCGCCAGCGCATGAGCGGGAGTTCGTCGCGGAGCTGCATCATCGCGGGCCAGATGTAATCGAAGAACTGAATTTCCACGACCGGCTTGAGACCGCGCGTGGCCATGCCGGTGGCGCGGCCGACGATGGCGGCCTCGGCCAGCGGAGTATTAAAGACGCGGTCGGCGCCGAATTCGTTCTGCAGTCCGGCGGTAAGTTTGAAGACTCCACCTTTGCCCTTGACCAGCTTTTGCTTGACGTACTCTTCGCGGCTGCAGTCGGCCACGTCTTCGCCGAAGATCAGGACGCGCTCATCGCGGCGCATCTCATCGCGCAGCGTGGCGTTGATGAGGTCGGCCATGGTTTTGGGTGCGGAAGCCGCGGGGCGCTTGCCATCGCCCGCTGCTTCGGGCGCGGCAAAGGCGGGTGGAGTTTCGAAGGCGGAGGAAGCCGGATCGAGGTCGGGCGAATAGACGAAGTTGTAGATCGATTCGGGCTGGGGAGGCGCGGCTTCGAGGGCGCGATCGGCGGCGGACTGAATCTCGGCTTCGACTTCGGTTTCGATCTGGTTGATTCCCTTTTCGTCGAGGATGCCCTCGCGCAGCAGGAACATCTGCATGCGGGGAACGGGATCGCGCGCGGCATCGCGCTGGCGCTCGGTTTCAGGGCGGTAGAGGCGCTCGTCATCCGAAAGAGAGTGCGAATAGGGGCGGATCACGTGCGCGTGGACGAACGCGGGACCATTGCCGGAGCGGCAATGCTCGGCGGCGCGTCGGAAAGCGGCGTAGGCCACGACCGGATCGGTGCCGTCGATTTCTTCGAAATGGAAATTGGGAAATCCGGTAACCAGGCGCGAGATGTTGCCGCCGGCGGTCTGCACTTCGACCGGGACTGAGATCGCGTACTCGTTATCCTGCACGCAGAAAATTACGGGAAGACGGCGGCCGGAAGCGGCGTTAAGCGCCTCCCAGAATTCGCCTTCGCTGGTGGTGCCATCGCCGAGCGAGACGTAGGTGACTTCGTCGCCGTGGAACTCGACATCCTTGAACTGGCGGTAATCGCCATCGGCTTTGGCGGCGGCGCTGGGACGCCTGGCAAAGTAGCGTCCAGCTTCGGAGCAACCGACGGCCTGCAGAATCTGGCTTCCGGTGGGCGAAGACTGGGTGACGATGTTGAGGCGCTCGAAGGACCAGTGCGAGGGCATCTGGCGTCCGCCGGAACTGGGGTCGTCGGCGGCTCCCACTCCCTGCAACAGCATTTCGTAGGCGGTCGCGCCCAGACCGAGGCAGAGGGCGCGGTCGCGATAATAAGGATAGAACCAGTCGTAGTGCGACTTGAGGGCGAGAGCCGCGCCCACGCCGACGGCTTCGTGTCCAGCGCCGGAGATCTGGAAGAAAATCTTTTGCTGGCGCTTGAGCAGAATCTCGCGGTCGTCGATGCGGCGCGAGGCGAACATGATGCGGTAGGCGTCTACCAGTTGCTGGCTGGTCAGGCCCTGGTAGCTGGAGGCTTTTTTCTTCAGCTCGCGCTCGCCTTGTTTGGGATTAACCTTGGTCGTACCCATGCTTTCCGCTCACCCCAGTGCCGCGCCTTGCCGACTTATTGTAAACGGGGGGCGGGGGAAGTCAAAAGGTAAGTCAGAAGGCAGAAGTCAGATTGAAGAAGTGAAACCGCGGCGTTGGGTGCGTTGGCGTTGGGGCCGGTGACAGGCGGGGAAGGCACGTACTTCTGCTATCTGACTTCTGACTTCTGACTTTGCCGTTTCCGCCGATCGTTTATCCTGACAGCAGCATGATTCGCTTTCTTCGCCGGTTTGATCCGAGCTTGATTCGGCTGCTGATTTTCGATCTCGATGGCACGCTGATCGATTCGCGGCTGGATCTGATCCATTCGGTGAATGCCATGTTGCGGCATTTTGGGCGCCCGGAACTGGAGGGCGATGTGATTGCCAGCTATGTGGGAGACGGGGCTCCGGCGCTGGTGCGGCGGGCGCTGGCGGGGCGCAACGGCGAGGCTGGCAATCCGGGTGAGGACGGCGAATCCGGCGACGACGAAGCGTTTTTCCAGAGCGCGCTGGAATATTTTCTGGGCTACTACCGGCTGCACAAACTCGATCACACGACATTGTATGACGGGATTCCGGAGACGCTGGCCGCGCTGGCGAACGGATCGCGCAGGGCGGACGCTCACGTCGGCCCCGGTGTGCAGAGACTGATGGCGGTGCTGTCGAACAAGCCGGTGAATCCGTCGCGGGATATTGTGGCAGCCATGGGGCTGGGAGAATATTTTGTGCGCATCTACGGCGGCAACAGCTTTCCCACGAAAAAGCCCGACCCGCTGGGAGTCCAAATCCTGCTGGGGGAAACGGGCATACCGGCCGCGCAGTCGCTGATGATCGGCGACTCGTCGATCGACGTGCTGACGGGGCGCAATGCGGGCATGTGGACTTGCGGCGTGACGTATGGCTTTGCCCCGCATTCGCTGGAAGCGGTCGCGCCGGACGTGGTGGTCGATGGGCCGCGGGAGTTGGGCGAATTGCTGGGGTAGTGGCGTTCCGAGGCATTGGTCCGGGTTCTTGACACTGGCCGCCTAAGATCCTAGGCTAAAAAAATGGAAGTGCGCTTGACACCGGGCCAGGAAGCTTTTGTTCGGCGTGCCATTGACGCAGGCCGCTTTGGCCGCGCCGAAGATGCGGTCGTGGAGGCGCTGTCGTTGTGGGAAGAGCGCGAGCGCAAGCGGGCGGACTTCCAGGCGACCCTCTATGACGCGAAAGCCTCGGCCATGGGTCGCGAAGGCTGCGCCATCTCCGAGGAGTCGATGCGCGATCTGGCCGCGGAAGTGAAAGATCGGGGTCGGGCCCGTCTGGCCCCCGACCCGTCAACACCGCTTTAATGGCGCACCGCGTCGCGCCGCAAGCATCCATCGATTTCGACGACATCTTGTACTTCATCGCCACACAGAGCGGGAGCATCCCGGTAAACCAGAGGGAAGATTTGGAATGATGAACAACGAATCCTGGGGTTTTACTCCCGCTGAACTGCGCAAGCTGCGGGCGCTGAAAGATCCTTATGGGATTCAACGTCTGCTTGATGCCATGCCGTATCACCTGGAGGATACTGCGTGGTCTCCGCGGCGGGTTTTGCGGGAGAATACGTCGCACTGCTACGAGGGAGCGCTGTTTGCGGCGGCCGCTTTGCGGGTGAACGGGTATCCTCCGCTGATCTGGGATCTGGAGGCGGAACATGATACCGATCACGTGATTGCCATCTATCGCGTGGACGGGCATTGGGGAGCGGTGGCGAAGTCGAATTACACGGGATGCCGGTTTCGCGAGCCGGTGCACCGGACGCTGCGCGAGCTGGCCATCAGTTATTTCAACATCTATCACAATATGCGCGGGGAACGGACGATGCGGACGTTTTCGCGTCCGGTGAACTTGAAACGCTTCGATCATCTGAACTGGATGAGCTCCGAAAAGCCCGTATGGTTTGTGGCTGAGTACCTGTTGACGATTCCGCATTTCCGCTTGATCACGCCGGCGCAGGCGAAGCGCCTGCATCGGGTGGACGGGCGGTTGTTCCGGGCAGAGTGCCTGGAGCGGGCGGTGAAGTAGGGGGCGAGTCTTGAGCCTCGAGTCTTGAGTTTCGCGGCTCTTCCCGGATGCAAGCATGAGCCTGGGTGGTTTTCTTTGCGTACACACTGCATGCGTTTTTGTCTTCGGCTGATCCTCGGCGCTGCTCTGGCTCTTCCGCTTCTTCGGGCTTACCGGGTGTTCGGTCAGGGAACTGGCGGCAAACCGGCGACTGGCGCCGCCGCTGCGCCGAAGACAGTGGCGTCTGCTCCCGCGACGATTGCCTCCGCGCTGCCTATCAAACTCTCGCCGGATGCATCCGGAACGGTGCCGCAGGAGCAGATCCGCGAGCTGTTCCGCTACGCGCAGGAGAAAGAATTTGAAAATGAAAAGCGGCTCCGCGACTACACCTATATCGAGCGGGACGAAGAACACAAGCTCGATGGCAGCGGCCACCTGAAGAAGGTTGAGAGCCGGACGCTCGAAGTCCTGGAAATTTATGGCGAGCCGGTCGAACGGCTCATCGCCAGGGACGACAAGCCGCTGCCGCCCGAGGAAGCTCGAAAGGAAGACGAGAAGATTCAGAAGCTCATCGACAAGGGCAAGAACGAGTCGGAAAAAGAGCGGCGCAAGCGGCTCGAGAAAGAAGAAAAGGAGCACGAGGAAGATCGCAAATTCGTGCTGGAGATTGCCGACGCATTCAACTTCCATCTGGTGGGGTCGGAAGTGCTGGATGGGCGCGACACGTGGGTGATCGATGCCGAGCCGCGTCCCGGCTACCAGGCGAAAGAGCGCTCGACCCGGTTGCTCAGCAAGTTCAAAGGCCGCGTCTGGATCGACAAGGCGGAGGGCCAGTGGTTGAGATTCGACATCACTGCCATTGATACGGTTTCCATCGGCTGGTTTCTCGCCCGAATTCACAAGGGCGCTCACATCGTGGCGGAACAGACGAAGGTCAATGACGAAGTCTGGCTGCCCAAGCATGTTGCCGTGGAGGTGGATATCCGGCTGGCTCTGCTCAAGAACATCAATGCCGACGTGGACCAGACCTTCCGCGATTACAAGAAGTTTCGGACGGACTCGAAGATCACGGTGGTGGGAGTAGAGAGCCGGCAGTGATGGCTCGAATTGGTTGCGGGCGAAAGCGAAAACTATCTCCCGCAAAAGACCTCTTTCAACTGCGAGGTCGTCTGTGCAGCCGGGTCTTTCCGAACGACCGCACGTGGAAGACTTTACCGAGCGGCGCGCGCCAGCAAGGTGACTTGAGCGAAGAGCCCGGTTGTGTCCCCGGAATTGGTTTTGTCTTTGCCGTATCCCACGGCGAAGGTCACGGTGTCGTTGGCTTTCAATTCGACCTGCGCGGAATAGCTCGCCGTCGGGCTTGCTCCCTCAACCTTGTGGAAAGCCGGGTCTCCGCCATAGCCATCGATATCGGCGTCGAATAAAGACGTGGCGTTGTGCAGCACGTGGACGTCGGTCGTAGATAATCCGTAGTGGATGCCTTCAAACTGGGCACTCACCTTGTAGGTTCCCGCCTCCGGAGCTACAAACCGCACCAGGCTGTATTGGCCGGAATTGCTGGCTTCCATGGCGATCTCGCCGGGGCGCACGGCCCATCCCTTGCAGCCCACCTGGGGCTGCTTCGTGGTGTTGTAAGCGACGTAAGGATAATAGCCGGGGCCCGGCCCCTTATTCGGGGCGGGATGCCAGAAACCAATCGAACGGGTCGGGTCACATTGCAGGTCGACTGGATCCGATTGGGTGTCGACTCGAAATTGATCGGGCGCCAGGGAATTGGTTTCCGAATACCCGTACTGCCAAACTTTGTTGGGATTGTCGCGAAAGGAGAAGTCAGCGGAGAGGTCAAACTTAGTCGGCGCCTGTGCGAGTTGGGCGAATAGCAGGACGAAGATCGCGGCAAGACTCATCTCAATCCTCCGGTGGTGCCTGGCTGATATTGATCACTCCAAGAAGCAAATGGCTTCCGGCTCTGCGGCTTTCGACCTTGAGAGAAAGCCTCGCGAACGGGCCAACTCCGATTCAACGCCCGGCAGCGACGGCGGGGGAGGGGACCAGGTTTGACAGGCTCTTCATGCGGCCGATCAGTGTGTTCATCGCCTCGTCGAAGTTTTTATCGCGGTTGCTGAGCAGGACTGCTCCCCTTACGTGTTCGCTCAGCGTCCACAGCCTGATGTGAGTCCTGGGATCGACAACCACCACCCGGAGTACGCCTAGCACGGGAAGTCTGAGTCCGGTATCTTCCAGTGACCAACTTATCTCCAGAACGAGGTCGGCATCGGAAGGCGAGGACACAAGCTCGTACCGGCCCCAAGCCTTCATGGCGTTATAGAACTGGTTATAGGGACGATCCGGGCCTCCGTCGAATACCTTCTGATCGAGCACCGTCGCGAAGCTCTGGCCGCCGCCGTTCGAAATGAAAGCTTTGCGCGCGGTTCCGATCTGTGAAGGGACGGGAGCTGACATTAAATCATTGGCTGTTTGAGCGCTGACCATGGCAACCAACGCCAGGATGGGGATAATGCAGGATATGGGTCTGCGTCTGATAGTTGTCATGGGGTCGGCTCCGTGGAGACGAATTCGAGTCCAGACCTGCAACACCTCACAGTCTAGTCTTCTTCCACGCGACGCGAAAGGCGCGGCGAGGCGGTTATCGGTTCGCGTGCCCTACTCCATCCGATAATCGATCTTGATGCCGCGGCGTTTGATCTCGTCGAGAAACGCTTCGGGGGGAACGTCGCGCTCGTAGGCGGCGGCGAACCCATCATGCCGGAACCGATGACTAGTAATTTCATGAGTGCTCCTTACAGTGTGAAGGTCGATGAAGAAGACGATCGGACTAGCGGAATACGCGGGAGGAAAAAGTGACGCGCCTCACCGAGGGGGTTTCTGGGGAGGCACTATCAAAACGTTTCCCATGCGGTGCTGCGCAAAGCCTGTTCCTATGGCATTGGGGAGTAGCGGACGTTTTGGAGGTTGTGAATCGACGATCGTGGCAAGGGAAAAGTTTCCCGGAGGGCTCATTGAAGAATTGCGTCAATTTTCGGGCGCGCAGTTTCAAGGGTTTGCGCGACTGTGCAGGTACCTCCGTACCGTCTCTAGTACCTTAGTTACAAGACACTCGGTACCGGTGCCCCGATCTGTCGCGCAAGTACGATTAGCGGTGGCAAGCTGAGACCAAACCACAATATATAGTGTCACCGCCGAAACCTTCCCGGAACGCGATTCCAGAAAAACCCCATAAAACCCAGCAAAACCGCGAAATTGCCTCCGAGAGGCCCGTGGTTCCGGTTGAGATATGCTCAGGACACCAAAACTCACTCGAAGGCGGTTTATATCGAGGAATCAGTTTTCGATTTCCCCGGCGCAGTCGAGAACAACATTGGGTTGGGAAATCGAGTGCAAGAAGAAAACGCCATGGCCGAGTCGCGAGAAGTGATGAACATTCGCCAGGCCTCGCAGTACCTGGGAGTGAGTGCGGACACTTTGTACAAGTACGTGAACGAGCAGAAAATTCCGGCGTTCAAGTTGGGGAATCGCTGGCGCTTCAAAAAATCGAAGCTGGACCAGTGGATGGAAGAACAGTCGACGGAAGCCGAGCCGCAGGCGAAGAAGAAGGCCAAGGCGGCAGTGAAGGCAGCCGGACAGCAGTAGAAGGTTTGCCGGCGAGGCGCCGGCGCAACACAAACTTCCGGCAAGGCGCCGGGGCGACAAAAGGCGGACACATGTTTGGAATGGGAACGAAAACGATCGTAGGTCTGGATGTGGGTTCTTCGAGCATCAAGGCGGTCGAACTCAGAAAGACGCGCACCGGGATCGAAGTGGCGCACCTCGGGCTGGAGCCGATCGCGCCGGATATCGTGGTCGATTCGATGATCGTGGATTCGGGCACGGTGTCGAGCGCGATTTCCAAACTGTTCGCTTCGACCGAGATCAAGTCGAAGGCGGTGGCGACGGCGGTGAGCGGGCACTCGGTGATCGTGAAGAAGATTTCGTTGCCCTCGATGAGCGACCAGGAGCTGGCGGAGACGATCCAGAAGGAAGCGGCGCAGCACATTCCGTTCGATCTGGCGGATGTGAACCTGGACTACCAGATTCTGAGCGACGACGCGACCAGTCCGCAAATGGACGTTCTGCTGGTCGCCGTCAAGAAGGACAAGATTCTCAACTACACCAACGTACTCTCGATGGCGGGCAAAACTCCGGCTATTGTGGATATCGATGCGCTCGCCCTGCAGAACTGTTACGAGTACAACTACGAGCCCGCTCCGACCCAAGTGGTCGCCCTGCTCAACCTGGGCGCGAGCGTGATGAACATCAACATCGTCAAGGGCACGACGCCGCTGTTCCCGCGCGACGTTTCGGTGGGCGGGCACCAGTATACCGACTCACTGCAGAAAGAACTGGACCTGAGCTTCGACGATGCCGAGCAGTTGAAGCTGGGCCGGAAGGTGGGCACGGTGAACGAAGACGCGAAGACGCCCATCCTGCAGCAGGTGACGGAAATTATCGTGCTCGAAATTCAGAAGACCTTCGACTTCTTCCGCGCGAGCGCCGCGGGCGAGCACATCGAGAAGATCTACCTGGCGGGCGGTTCAGCGAAGGTGCCGGGGCTGGTGGAAGCGTTGCGGCAGGAATTTTCCATGCCGGTCGAGTTGTTCAACCCGTTTCAGAAGGTACTGGCTCCAGCCGATGGCGCGGCGGCGGAACTGGTGGAACAGAATGCCGGCCAGTTGGCGGTGGCTGTGGGTTTGGCTCTGAGGAGCTTTGAAAAGCTATGATCCGAATCAATCTGCTGGGTGTCCCGAAACCGAAAGGCAAGAAAAGCGCGGCGCTAACCATGCCGAGCATGGACTTCAATGTCGGTTCGCCGCTCATTCAGGTAGCGGCGGTGCTGATCATTGCAGGCGTTCTGAACGCGGGCTACTGGTACCAGCTGGACCGCGAAAAGAAATCGATCGCGGAACAGATGCAGCGCGCGGAGATCAAGAACCGCGAGCTGGCCGACATCAAGGCGCGTTACCTGGAGCGTCAGCGGCAGGCCGACTCCTACAAGCGGCGCGTCGACGTGATCGACCAGTTGCGCAATAACCAGACCGGGCCGGTCAGCCTGCTGGCGATGATCGGCGACACCGTCAACGGCACCGAAGCGGTCTGGCTGAACAGCATGCAGGACCAGGGCGCGAACGTGGCCATCGACGGCACGGCACTCTCGAGCGATGCGGTGGCCAACCTGATTTCGAACCTGCAGAAGACCGGTTACTTCCGCAACATCGAAATCAAGGAAAGCTACCAGGACGAGACCATCAAGGACATGCAGGCATTCCAGTTCACGCTGACCTGCGAAAAGGCGAAGTCGTAAAGGCGGAATGACCATGAATCTTGGCGAATTCACAGGTGTGAAGCTGTTGGGAGCCTTGCTGCTGGGAGCCGCGCTGGTGACGGGCGGGCTCTATTACACGGTCTTCAAGCAACAGCGCGAGGAAAACGCGGTTGCGCAGACCAAGCTGCAGGCAAAGCTGCGCGAGAACGCGGAACTGGAAGCGTACCGGCCGAAACTGGCCGACATCGAGCGCCAGCTGGCGAGCCTCAAACAGCAGCTGGAAATCGAGCGCCGCATCGTGCCGGATGAAAAGGAAATCGACAATTTCATGCGCATGGTCAGCGGCGAGGCGCGCAAGGCGGGGGTGGAGATTCGCCGCTACACGTCGCGTCCTTACGGGGCACGGGAGTTTTATACCGAGGTTCCCTTCGAAGTTGAGTTCGACGGTCCTTATTACTCGATGCTCGGGTTTTTCGACCGCCTGACCAAGGTCGAGCGCATCATCAACGTGACCAATCTGTCGGTCGCTTCGACCCGGAAACCGGGGGACGCGCACGCCAAGCACACGTACCAGTACGCGCCCAACGAGAGCGTGGTCGCGACCTGCGTTACCACCACATATTTCAGTCACGATCTGGATCCGGCGGGGACAGCCAGCGCACCCGCGGCCCCGGCGAAGAAATAGGAGGGACAGAATGAAGCCGACGAACACAATTCTGATCTGCGTACTGGCCTCGGGACTGGCCGCGGCGCAGAGTCCCAGCGTGATCCAGAACACGCGGACCACCATGGACGCGGTGCAAAAGAACGCGGCCGCTGCCTCGAATGCGGCGCTCGGAGTCCAGGGAAAAGCATCGACGGCGGGCGCGACGCACGCTTCCAGGCCCGCGACGTCCGGTTCCGCGAAGCCCTCGTTGATCGGGACGAACGCGACTATCGACAAGACTGTCGTTAGCCACACTGGCGCAGGCAAATCGGTGCGGGTGGCGACGGCGGGGAAACCCGCAACCACCAAGGTTGCAGCGACGGCAGACAAGAACAAGAAGAAGACGCCCGCCGCGACAACGGTAGCGAGCACGGCTGCCGCGGAAACATCCGGGGACAAGCCCGCGGCGGATGATCAGGCCGCGCCCGAAAACAAGTGGACCGGGAAGCGCGATCCCTTTATCAGCCCGGTGGTGAGCCGCGCGACCGGGACCACCGCCTGCAGCACGGGCAAGAAATGCCTGGAGATCGGAACCATCAATCTGCGCGGGATTGTGCACGCGGAGAACGGTTTCATCGCGGTGGTGAGCAACAGTTTGAACAAAGCGTATTTCCTGCGGGAGAACGATCCGGTGTTCAACGGCTATGTCGTCAAGATCACCGGCGATTCGATCGTGTTCCAGGAAACGCTGCAAGACCGG
>JBEKOW010000160.1:0-10550 GCA_049521375.1 Terriglobales bacterium | reverse complement strand
CGCTGACTCACGCACCCCTGTCGACCGCAGAGCGCCCTAAGGTACTGGTGTACCCCCCCTCCCCCCCCTGGTCTATTAGAATCATATGTTTACCGTGAATTCCCCTCCAAAGTATTGAGCGGAAATCAGTTACAGGCAAAGTCTTGAGCCCGTGAGACTTAACTCTGGAATTTCCTAGCTTTGTCCGCAAAGTATTCTATAATAAGGTCTTATTTGTAAACTATTGGATAACAAAGAGTTAAGTCGCCCATCCTTCATTCACTTTCCCGGTCGGATGAGTCCACTCCGATCTTGAGCGGGAGCCGGTTTATCAAAAAAACGAATCTAGGAACCCACTTTTGCCTACGTCTATCTTCAGTTTATTGGCGGCTAAGTCAAGCAATTTTGTGGGGCGGATTTTTGGGGGTAATTAAGGGAAGGCGTCCGGCATGACAAAGCCCGGAGGGGCAATCGCATGCCTCTTACCCCTTCGAAAAACGCGAAGGATAAAGGATATGGAGCACCCACCTCGTGGATGTGCCATCGAAAGCTGGGTCGCCAGCCCAAGTCCCGTCTCTACTGCTAGCGCGGACCCTTCGTCACGTCTATGATTCCGAGAAGAGAATCGCAAGGTGACGCAAACAACCAACAATCGCGTGCTGACTTTTGTGCTGGCGATGTTTTCGCTGGCCTCGCTGCTGCTATTTCTGATTCCCGCATACGTGATCCGTCCCTTCCGCTACCAGAGTCCGCAAGAACTGACGCTGGCGATAGCGGTCAAGAGGATCGCGCCGTCGCTCACGCTGATCCTCTCCATTGTTGTGCTCCTGCTGGGGGTGCGACTGTGGCGGAGATCCGGCGTCGCGGTGCGGATATTGACGGCGCTCGCGCTGCTCGTCAGCCTCGGGTCCGCAGTCATGGTGCGGCAAAACTATTTTGAATGGATGTTCCACCCGATCACCACGGCCGGGTTCGTTTCCGTCGACAAGGCCCAACTCCCCGACCGAGAAATGCTCATGACGGTGCAAATCGGGAGCGACGCACGAGCCTATCCCATCGCGCGGATGGCATATCACCATATCCTGAACGACACGGTGGGAAAAGAACCCATCGTCGTCACGTATTGAACGCTCTGTCACACCGGTCTGGTGTGGAAACGGGTTTCCAGCGGGCGGGAGTTGCACTTTTATCTGGCTGGGATCAACAACCAGAATTTCCTGATGCGCGATCGCGAGACAGGATCGTGGTGGCAGCAGGTTACGGGGCGCGCCATCTCTGGACCGCTGGCGGGAAGCGCGCTTGAATTGCAGGCCAACGACGAACTCACGTTCGGAGTGTGGAAGGCGGAATCGCCCAACGGCCTGGTGCTGGCTCCGATTGCGGGCCACGAAAGAGACTATGACGAGGAGTGGGAAAAAGGAGTCGCGAAGCTCCCGGTACCGCTGACGTTTCCCGGCCAGGGCTTGGCGGATCGCGACGTGGTGCTCGGGATCGCGCTGTCTGGGCAGGAAAGGGCGTTTCCGCTGGCGCGCGTACGCGGAGCAACTCCGATCGAAGATCGCGTGGGAGGCGTTCCCCTCGTGCTGGTCACCGGTCCGGATGGCGAGTCCGTTCGAATATTCCGCTCGCAATGGAACGGAACCGAGATTGAACTTTATCGTGATACAGACAATCTGGATGCGGGCCATCGCACAGCCAAAGGCGATCCCTGGAAATTGATCGATTCGCAAGGAAACACGTGGAATTTTGCGGGATGCGCAACCAGCGGCGCGGCCCGGGGACAGTGCCTGGAAAAGATCAACTACCTGAAAGACTACTGGTTCGACTGGAAGAACTATCACCCGCAAACGACGGTTTACAGCCGCTGAAGTGCGAGGATCATTCGCTCGCTAGCGAATGCTGAATCGAACACGGGCTTCGGAATCGGTGGGCACTCCATTGCAGAGCGCGGGACGATAACGCCACTGCCGGACGGCTCGTAATACGGCCTCATCATCGCCGGAACTGGCGCCATCCAGCACGAAGGCGCTGTGCACGAATCCGTCGGAACCGACGATAAAGCTGACGCGCACAAGCAGAGCCTGATCTTCAATGGGCAAGAGCGGATCAGGAGTCAGCAGCGGTTCGGGCGGAACCATGCTGCCACATTTGGGCAGCGCCAGCGGCTCCGAGAATGGAGTGAACTCGGAAATGTGAGCGGGAACGCGCCGCAGACCACTTTCCGCATGGGGAAGCGGACCACGAGTAGGATTGACTCGCAACGGTTTTGAAACCGAACACCAGGCTGCTACCGCGGCTAGCGACAGAAGCAACAGGAAGAGCACGAGCCTTCTATGCCCGTATCCTCCGTTCGATCTTCCGCGGCTGGGGGAGTGCAAAATTGGGTCCCTTTGTGTTCGGTCATAGACACCAGATCCTCTTTGCCTTGGCAATTCGACCGCCAGTTCCGCCGAATTTGTAAGTCGTTGAACGCTATAACCATTATTTCTCCGTCTAAACTTATGGGTCGAGCGAAGCTGCAATTGATTGCGAATGACCTGAAGGCGTGCGACACACGGCCGTATCCCCTCCGGGGTTCGTGATCTATCCACATTGCTCTGTGAGCCACGTCACAGGGCGCGGGCAATTTCCGGGAGCAGAATTGAGGTGAATCTGGCGGTTGGCGGTGAGCGCAAAGGGATCTCTGGGAGGATGCCATGTTCGAACAAGAGATTGAGATGGAAAAACGGAAATTCATCGATTATTCCCCTGCTTCTGATCGTGACCTTGATCGTCGCGATTGCGGGGGTATCACTTTACTTTGTGCTGGAGAGCCGGAAAGTGCTCACGAATGCGGAAGTGAGTCCAGTCCTGCTGGCCAGCATCGAGGGACAAACTCCGGTGACGCTGCATTTTGCAACCGGCCTGCTGAAATCCGAAGTGGATCAGAAGCCGCACGATCCCCATTATCGTCTGCTGGAAAAGGAAGGTTATCTGAAGATCGGCAAGGACGTTAATTACAAAACGCCGGTCGCCATCACTCCCAAAGGACAGACGTGGCTGGCGGAGATTGCGGGAGTGAAGAAATCCAAGGACAAAGACAACAACGACGAGTATGTTGTGCCAGTCGCGGAACGGAAACTGGCGGAGATCGGCAAGATCACCATGTTGAGCCCGTCGAAGGCAACCGTGGAGTACTCATGGAAATGGCAGACAACTCCGGCCGGAGATCTGCTCGACGCTTCGGGGCCGGCGGTGAAGGGATTCAATACCTGGGACCGCGCCACTTTGATCGACAAGTATGGAGCCAATTTTTATCATGCGGCTCCGACTAAAGTTGCGGTACTGCTGGTCAAGGGCACGAAGGGCTGGGAGATCTCGAACGGCGATTAAATCGGCGGCATGACCAACCGGCGCGCCAAAACGATCGCGGCGTCAGCAAGAAAAAAGGCCCTGCCCATCTGGATATTCGCCAGCCTGGGCAGGGCTTTTCAATTCCTGGAAAGTTTTATTGCAAGCCGTTCTGAGTGAATTTGTAGGCCGTGCTCGCTCCCTCCGCGGACAGATAGATACTCGATGCTTGTCCGAGAGTGCTGTAATTGTCGACCACAATTCCGCTCGGACCTCCAGCGACGGCTGCGGTGACAAGCGGAGCGATGTCGGTCGTGCTCTCCACCACACATCCCGATGCGCCCACGCAATTGGCAGTCAATCCGAAGAAAAAGAAGTCGGTTCCTTCGTTGATATTGGGGTTATAGAACTCGGTCCATGCGGTACAGGAAGCGGCAGCATTGACCAGTTGCGCCGAGAATACGGGAGTGGTGTTCATGGTTCGGCCGGTGAAACCAAAGGAATACTGCCATGGAGTCGTGTCAGACGCGCCGGTTCCACAGAGACGTATGACTCCATCGGGCTTCTCCATGTAGTAATCATTGCTGAAGGCAGGTTGTGGAATGGTCAATGCGGTTCCGCCGGAAGACCCCTCTCCGATGCGGCCCTTGGCCAGTTGGGTGAGGGTGTTGGTGTCCACCTCGACGAGAACCGCCGAAGTGCCGTCATCGGCGCTGGTAACGAAAGTTGTCCCGTAGGTGAGATCGACCAGAGGCGGGGCAACGACTCCCGCACTGCTGCTGCTGTGGGTTCCAATCGGAAGCACGGCCAGCGCCCCGGTGCTGACATTGATCTGATAGAGATTACCATTCGCGCTGCCGACCATCAGCATGCCTAGAATGCTGTCGAGGACCGGCGGACTAAGATGGTGACCGCTGCTAACCGTGATGGGCCAGGGGGATCCGGCAAGCGTGGGCGTTCCCCGGAAGACACCCGTAATTTTGTACATCAGGCCACCGTCTGCGCCCACGTATACGGTGTCGTTTGTGTAATCGATCCAGGGGGACGATGTGGTGCTGCTGGTCGTCGCCGAATAAGTAAGAGAAGTCATGGTGGGAACGGCAGGAGCGGCGATGGTCCCCTGCCCGGCGGTCCAGGTCACGACATGAAAAATCGCGGATTTGGCCGCCGATTCCACGTACGCGATCTTGGTTCCGTCCAGCGAAATTATGGGAGAGACATTGATCTTGCTGCCGGTCACAGTGCTGCCGTTGTAGGCAAACATCACGGTCGGGGTGGCGCCGCAAATTCCCCCCGAGCCGGCATAGAGATTATTGACCCCGATCAGGTTGGCCTGTTTGCCGAGGATTCCAGGAGTATTCAAGCCGAAGACGACAAAGTCGTTTGCGCAACTGGGCGTGGCGGCGGGATCGAACGTGTACTTGGCGGGATACATGTTGGCGGCCACATGGCCCTTGACCAGATTGATGCTCCAGTCGCGATCGTGGGCTGCGGGAACGGCTCCGCCCTCGAGGCCAGGGAAATAGTTAGTGCCGGAGGTTTGCAGACGCTGCATCAGCTGATGCTGAACACGCGGCTCCTGCGAGATCAAATCCGGATGATTGGCGAGCTGGCTGAGGCTGAACACAATGTTGTGATCGGACCAGTCTTGCGGAACTCCGACGTGCCGCGGAGCAGCCGCTTGCTGAGCCCAAAGACATGGCGTGAGGAAAAGACATCCCACGCACCAAGCTGCCATCGCACCATAGGGACGATTCGCCTTCACATCTGCCTCCAGTTGCTGTTGATTTTTTGCTATTGTAGCCGCTTTTAAACCCGAAAGGGAGGTAACTGATTTTAGACGCGGATTGTGCCTCGAGGGGCGCTGCCATGGTCTGGTTCCCGACGGAAAGCTGTGGTCAGGGAATTGCGCTCCCTCGACTCCGCAGGGTTGATCGGCGGAGCGGATTGGCGCGCTCCCCTCCGGATGGGGCGGGGGCAGCCCCGAGATGGCGTTTCCGATTCCTCTCTACCTTATGGAACAATGCAATGTTCGGGGCACCAGCACTCTTCCATGACCTTCACGCCAAACAGTCTTCATCTCGCTCTTCTTTCAGCAGCGATCCTTGGTTTTCATCACGGCTTCGACTATGACCACATTGCCGCGATCACGGACATCACCAGTGTTCAACTCGACCGCTGGCGGGGCATGCGGCTGGGACTGCTCTACGCGCTGGGTCATGCCTCAACCGTGGCGGTGCTGGGCAGCGCAGTCATCGTCTTCCAGCTCTCATTGCCGCGCGGCATGGACCGCATCGCAGAGCGCCTGGTGGGAATAACCCTGCTGATACTGGGGATGTATGTTCTGGGGTCGCTCTTTAAAGGAAATCCAGCGCCGCGCAGCCGATTTCACATTATGGCCAAAGCTGTGCGCTGGGTACATTGGAAGATGAAGAGTTACTGGCACGAACACGAGATACCGGCGCCTGAAGACAAGACCTGGAATTACGATCCCAAGTCGGTTGTAATTATCGGCGTAGTGCACGGGCTGGGAGCGGAGACGCCCAGCCAGCTGATGATTTTTCTCTTAGCCGCGAACCTTGGCGGAATCAGCAAAGGTTTTCTGGGTTTGGGCATGTTTATTGCCGGACTGCTGGTAATGAACACGATCATGACTGCGCTGGCAGTGGGACTTTTCGGGGTCAGCTCGCGCTTGCCCCGCTTCCAGTTCGTAGTGACTGCGCTCACCGCAATCTACAGCCTCGCAGTCGGCGCGTTCTTCCTCTTCGGATCTTCCAGTCTTCTGCCATCTCTGGGATAAGGCGACTGACGGGCGTTTCTAGGATAACCATCCCCCAGTCACCATTCCGGGAAGATTGCTCAAGTAATTACCTGAACAAGCAATAAAATCTAGGCGGATAGGCAGTCCTAGTAATACAATTGCCCGCGTAGTTACCCGAGGGGGTACTCTTTCAATGACAAACATTGCTAAGGCCATAGCCCGGCTCCGCGAGGAACGCCGGGATGCACAGAACCAAGTCCAGAAACTGGGGGAAGCTATTTCGGTTCTCGAAAAGCTAACCCGGGGTTCGGGAATCACCATGAGCACGGGTATGCCGCGAGCGAAGCGAATTCTCTCCGCGGCGGGTCGCCGGAGAATTTCGCTGGCGCAGAAAGCACGCTGGGCGAAACTCAGGCAGACCAAGAAAGCCGCCTGAAGATCGGGCGGGCCGCAGTCTCGTGATTCGTGCTTCGCGAGACTGAAGTCCGCCACTTTCGGGCCAGGCATCTACTACTACTTCTCGCTCTTACCTCCAACGGGCCCACCTTCCGAAACCGCGGGAGCCAGCAGACAGAACAGCGAACTAGGCGTGTCCTCCGCCCAGTTCGCGCACAATACTGCCAACGAAGGCTTTCGCGTCCCCGAAGAGCATGAGGTTGTTATCGAGGTAATAGAGCGGGTTATCGATGCCGGCGAACCCGGGATTCATGCTGCGCTTGATCACCATGACGGTATGCGCCTTATCGACGTCGAGAATTGGCATGCCGTAAATGGGGCTGGAAGCGTCGGAGCGGGCCGCGGGATTGGTAACATCGTTGGCTCCGATCACGAGCGCAACGTCGGTCTGCGGAAAGTCGCCGTTGATCTCGTCCATCTCGATTAGCCGGTCATAAGGAATGTCGGCTTCGGCGAGGAGCACATTCATGTGGCCCGGCATACGGCCGGCTACGGGATGGATGGCGAAGCGGACGTCGACGCCGCGCTTGGTCAACGCGTCATAAAGCTCGCGTACTTTGTGCTGCGCCTGCGCTACCGCCATGCCGTAACCGGGAACCACGATCACACGGTTCGCGGCCGATAGAATCGCAGCCGCTTCTTCGGGCGTCGCGCTGCGCACCGGCCTGGCTTCTTCTCCGGCCGCGGCGGCCGCTTGCACCTGTCCGAACGCTCCAAACAGGACGTTGGTGAAGGAGCGGTTCATCGCCTTTGACATGATGATCGAGAGGATGAGCCCCGAGGAACCGTCGAGCGCGCCGGCGATGATCAGCAACTTGCTATCGAGCACGAAGCCCATGGCCGCGGCGGAAAGTCCCGCATAACCATTCAACAGCGAGATGACGGTGGGCATGTCGGCTCCGCCGATCGGTATGATCAGCAGCACTCCGAACAGGAGCGCGATCAGGACCATGAACGGGAATAACGCGCGGGATTCAGGATGCAGCACGAGCGTCACCGCAATCGCGAGCGCGGCTGCGAGCAGCAAAAAGTTGACGAGGTTCTGTCCCTTGTAAGTCAGGGGACGCTGCGGCAGGATCTCCTGTAACTTGCCGGCCGCCATAAGGCTGCCCGTCACCGTCAGGCCCCCGAGGATGACCTCAATCGAGAGCACGGACATCATGAATCGGGAAATGTCGGGGGTGCGCAGATAAAATTCCGCCGAGCCGACCAGTGTGACGCAGAGCGCTCCGAAGGCGTGGCTGAGCGCGGTTCGCTGGGGGACCGCGGTCATGGCGACACGGCCGAGGGGCACTCCGATGATCGCGCCGAGCACGAGCGCAATCGCGATCATGCGGTAGTCATGCAGGCCGTTGCGCAGGAGCGTGCCGACAATCGCCAGCAGCATGCCGGATTCGCCGGCCCAGATGCCGTGGCGCGCCGTGGCGGGCGAACTCATCCATTTCAGCGAGAGTATGAACAGGACGCTCGCGATCAGATACAGAATTTCGATGGCGAATTGACTGCCTGCGAATTCAGGACTCATGATTTGGCCGCGGGACGGCTGGATTTAAACATTTTCAACATCCGGTCGGTAATCAGGAAGCCGCCGACGATATTGCTGGTGGCAGCGACCACCGCGATGAAACCGAAGATCGCGGCCAGCTGGCTCTTGTGCTCGCCGACCAGCACAATCGCTCCGACCACGGCAATCGCATCCAGAGCATTGGTGAGCGACATCAGCGGCGTGTGCAGGAGCGGCGATACCCGCCGGATCACCTCGAAGCCGATAAAGCCGGCCAGTACGAAAATGAAAAGTGCGTTAATCAGGTTCGAACTGCTGTTCATCTTTGGTCATTCCTCCGTTTGTTGCCTTGCTTCGCGAATGGGTCGTCAGGCTTGCGTGGTCAACGCGGGCAGCTTGAACAACTCGCGCACCCGCGGTTGGCGAATCTCGCCGCCGCTGGTGACCAGGGTCTCGCGCACAATCTCGTCTTCCAGATTCAGATTCATCTTCTGATCCTTGATGAGGTGCGTAAGGAAGGAAGTGATATTGCGCGAGTACATCATGCTCGCGTGATAAGGCACGCCGCTGGCCAGGTTGGTCGCTCCGATGATGGTCACTCCGTGCTTGACCACAGTCTTGCCAGATTCGGTGATGTCGCAGTTGCCGCCGCGTTCGGCGGCCAGATCGACAATCACGGAGCCCAGCGCCATGCCCTTCACCATCTCCTCGGTAACGAGGATGGGCGCTTTCTTGCCGGGAATGACGGCCGTCGTAATGACCACGTCACTCTCCTGCACAACTTTTCCCAGCAACTCGCGCTGCTGGCGGTAGAAATCTTCATCCTGCGCGCGGGCGTACCCGCGGGCATCCTGAGCGTCTTTGGCCTCGATCGGCAGTTCGACGAAGCGGCCGCCGAGACTTTGCACTTGCTCCTTGGCTGCGGGCCGCAGGTCGTAGGCGGAAATCACCGCGCCCAGACGGCGTGCCGTCGCCAGAGCCTGCAATCCCGCCACGCCGCAGCCGATCACAAACACACGCGCGGGCGTCACCGTGCCGGCCGCCGTGGTAAGCATCGGAAAGATGCGCGGGTGCGAATCGGCGGCCATCAGCACGGCCTTGTATCCGCTGACGGTGGCCATGGAGGAGAGCGCGTCCATGCTCTGCGCTCGAGTCGTGCGAGGCATCAACTCCACGGAAAACGAGGTGACACCAGCTTGCGCAATCTGCTGCACGGTTTCCAGCGAGCCAAACGGCCGGAGAAATCCAACAAGTATCTGATCCCGCCGATACAACGCTACGTCCTGCTGCCCGTTGACATCATTGGAGCCGTAGCAGAGCACCTGCGCGATGATGTCGGCGGCGGCAAACACGGCAGCCCGATCCGCGACCATCTTGCCGCCCTTCTCGACATAGAGGGAATCGGGATAGCCGGCGTCGAGTCCGGCGCCCGATTGTATGTGAATTTCAAACCCCGCTTTGGTCAGCGTCGGGAGAATCGACGGCACCAGGGCAACCCGCCGCTCTCCCGGATAAATCTCTTTTGGAATACCAATGATCACGTAATCCCGCCTGTCTTTCGATCTTTTCGTTTTGCCGTTTCAATGTCACGTCAATGCGACGGCCGCGAACCGAGGATTCTAGTTGAGCGGATGGAGCGGCGCAAATAATGCTCCTGCGAAAACTGCAGAAGCTTAAAGTGCGAGGTCGAGGAGCAGCCCTTCCGCTGCGCTGCGCGCGTCGATGTCTTTACAGTTTCGCACAATCCAATCGGCACCGGCCTCTTGGAGTTCACCTCGCGCCATGGTTGTAGTGAACGCGATCACGCGGCAGCCCGCGGCTTTTCCCGCGCGAACCCCGGCGGGCGCGTCTTCCACGACTACGCACTCCGACGGAGCACAGTGGAGCGCGGCCGCGGCCTTCAAATAAGGCTCGGGATGTGGCTTCCCAATTTTCACATCGCTGGAAGTGATCATCGTCCTGGGAACCGGCAGGCCGGCGGCGCGCAGGCGGACTTCCGCCAGCGGACGCGTACACGAGGTGGCGATCGTCCAGCGATCCGCAGGCAGACCATCCAGCAGGGCACGCGCTCCCGGCAACAGGACGACGCCGTCGAGGTCGGCCATTTCCCTGCGCTCCACTTCACGATCTTCCGATTCGAGATCGGCGTCCGGAAGCAGTTCCCGGATGGTCGTGCGGCTGGGGCGTCCGTGCGCCATCTGTACCACAGCCTCGGGCTCAAGCCCGTGCTCGATCGCCCACGTGTGCCAGACGCGGGCCACGGCGGGAGTGGAATCGATCAACACACCGTCCATGTCAAACAGCAATCCGCAGCAGCGAGTGGTTGTCATCTAATTTGTGCACGATTGGAGTGCAGAACAGTAAGGCCCTCTTGCGGAGGGCCATTTCAAGCCGGTTGAATTGGTGAGCGCGGCAGGAATCGAACCTGCGACCCACGCCTTAAAAGGGCGTTGCTCTACCAACTGAGCTACGCGCCCTCACCCTTTTATTTCAACTACTTACATAACTTCGCAGTTTGAG
>JBEKOW010000159.1:0-11167 GCA_049521375.1 Terriglobales bacterium | reverse complement strand
AAGCTCCAGGTTCCAGGGAAAATCAGACGCCCTACCGTGGGTTTCCTGAGAGCTGAGAGCTTGGAGCTTGAGGCTGAGAGCTTTCACACC
Source organism: Terriglobales bacterium (assembly GCA_049521375.1). Lineage (GTDB taxonomy): Bacteria > Acidobacteriota > Terriglobia > Terriglobales > Acidobacteriaceae > Acidiflorens. The sequence continues at coordinate 11,077 of JBEKOW010000159.1, read as the reverse complement.
ATGTTCAAAAAGATCCTGGTAGCCAATCGCGGCGAAATCGCGCTGCGCGTCATCTGCGCGTGCAAGGAACTCGGCATCCGCGCGGTGGCGATCTACAGCGAAGCCGACCGCAACTCGCTGCACGTGCGCTTTGCCGACGAAGCCATCTGTATTGGCCCCCCACAACTCGCGCTGAGTTATCTGAACATTCCCGCCGTAATCAGCGCCGCGGAGATCGCCAACGTCGATGCCATTCATCCCGGCTACGGCCTGCTCTCGGAAAACGCGAACTTCGCCGAAGTCTGCCAGGCTTGCCACATCAAGTTCATCGGCCCTCCACCGGACGTCATCCGCCTCATGGGCGAAAAAGAAAAAGCCCGCGCGGCCATGAAAAAGCATGGCGTGCCCATCCTCCCCGGCTCCGATGGCGTGATCGCTACGGCCGAAGAAGCGCGCGAGTGGGGACGCGAAGTCGGATTCCCGGGCGCGGCATGCGCATCGTGCGCAATGAAGACGATCTGCCCGCGCTATACCAGCAGGCCCAGTCGGAAGCCTCGGCCGCGTTCGGCAACGGCGATCTCTACATGGAGAAGTACGTCGAGAACCCGCGCCACATCGAGTTTCAGGTGCTGGGCGACGAGCACGGCAACGTAGTCAGCCTGGGAGAGCGCGAATGCTCCATCCAGCGCCGCCACCAGAAACTGCTGGAAGAATCGCCGTCGGTGATGGTGACGCCCGAACTGCGCGCCGAGATCGGCGGCATCCTGAGCAAAACGCTGAGCGCGGTCGGCTACCAGAATGCCGGCACAATCGAATTCCTGATGGGCGCGGACCGCAAGCTGCACTTCATCGAGATGAACACGCGCATCCAGGTCGAGCATCCGGTCACGGAAATGGTCACCGACGTTGACCTGGTGAAAAGCCAGATCATGATCGCCGCCGGAGAAAAGCTGGCCGACGTGCTGCAGGGCCCGATCATCCATCGCGGCCATGCCATCGAGTGCCGCATCAATGCCGAGCATCCGGAGAAGTTCACGCCGTCGGCGGGCAAGATTACGACCTTCAATCCGCCCGGAGGAACGGGCGTGCGCATGGACACCGCCGCCTACGCCGAGGGCACGATACCTCCTTATTATGATTCGTTGATCGCCAAGCTGGTGGTGCGCGGCAAAGACCGCAACGAAGCTATCTCGCGCATGGGGCGAGCGCTGGAGATGTTTATCGTGGAGGGGATTTACACGACGATCCCGCTGCACCGGCGAATTCTGGCCGACCCGGATTTTCGCGCGGGGAAGGTGGATACGGGGTTTATTGAGCGGTTTCTGGCGAAAGGGAAATGAGTTGCTGCCACATACTCGAAGATTAGATATTGCAAGCCGCTCCGGCGACCGGGGGAATCGGTAGTTGATGGAGCCCTAACATACAAAACCCCGCTTAAGGGCGGGGTTTTCGTCGGCCTATGAGTCTGAGTGGATCGGGGCCTTACAGGATGCCAACCTTCCATGCCCGGCTTCTCCATTTTGGATATTGCGCCATCAATCACGATGGACTGCAGCCAAGTGGCTGGGGAGAAGCACTAGTTAATCCAAGGTCATTATACGATACGCCCCTCCCCAGAACGTCGAATCAGATCAGTGCCGAAAATTTAGCTTCTTGCGGGAATGCACCAGATTGGTGTATAATGGTGCCATGCCGGTGATCAAGCATGTCCGACGGAGCGTGTCGCTCCCCACTCCCATTGCCAAACAAGTAGATCGTCTGGCCAAGAGCCAGCGCCTGAGCGATAATCGCGTCCTGGTCGAACTCATCGAGCTCGGCATCGAAGCGCGGAAACAAAGGGAGAAGGCGTTCTTCGAGTTGGCCCAACGCTTCCGAAACGCAGAGGACCCCGAAGAAGCGAAGCAGTTAGGCGACCAGTTGGGCCGCGTGGTTTTCGGTGAGTAGTGCCGCAAATCGAGAGCTGGCCGCGAATTCCGGCCCCCATCCGCAACCACCTGATCGAGCGCATGCGCGACCGTAACATCGACCTGGACGACCTCAACCAACTGCGAGTCTGGCTGGAGACCAAGCCGAATGTACCCGCAGGGCGGTGGTACAAGGATTTCGATTCCTTCAAACTATGCGGTGAGGGCAAGTATCCCAAAACTTTTCTTCTTGCGGGCCAGATTGCTACCGGCGAAAAGCTGTAACAATCGGGAGTCGGCGGATATACTCTGCTCCACCCGTAACAATCCAAAATGCTTCTGCCACGCCTATACCCCATCCTCGACGCCGACTGTTTTTTCGATGCTGCCGCATTCTTCGCCGCTGCCGAAGAACTCGCAGCGGTCGGCTGCGCACTACTCCAGTACCGCAACAAATCCGGCAACGCCCGCCAGATGCTCGATCAGTCGCGGGAACTGAAGCGGCGCGTTGGCGACCACGTCAAGCTCATCATGAACGACCGCGCCGACCTCTGCCTGGCCGCTGAGTTTGACGGACTGCATGTGGGGCAGGACGACCTCAGTCCCGGGTCGGCGCGGCGCATTATCGGCACGAACTCCCTCGGAGGCGCGCGCTGGCTGGGGGTTTCCACGCATAATCCCGAGCAACTCGCCGAAGCCGACAAAACCTCGGCGCACTATCTCGCCATCGGCCCGGTGTTCGATACATCCAGCAAAATGAATCCCGATCCGGTGGTGGGACTCGAAGGCGTGCGCCGGGCGCGGCAATTGACGCGTAAGCCGCTGGTCGCAATCGGCGGAATTACCCGCGCCAACGCGCGTTACATCATCGAGGCCGGCGCCGACTCGGTCGCGGTGATATCCGACTTGATACGGGAGCCCCGCAAATCAGCAGAAGAATTTTTGCGCATTCTGGGATAAAGTTGGGAATCTCGATACCGCCAGGCGGGCCAGGGTGCCCGCTCCACGCAAGCCAGGAGATTCGTGAGCACAGACGTTGACCGTCCAACTCAAGTAGTCAGCGATTGGGAGCGGCACACCCATCAGGATTCCGAACTCGTCAAGGGCCTTGGCCTCACCAGCGCGACCATGCTGGTGATGGGCTCGATGATCGGCTCCGGCATCTTTATTGTGTCGGCGGAAATTTCCCGCGAAGTGCAGTCGCCCGCGCTGCTCATTGGCGCGTGGCTCGTCACTGGCTTTCTGACCATCGTCGGCGCGCTCAGCTACGGCGAACTAGCGGCGATGATGCCGCGCGCCGGCGGCCAATATGTTTACCTGCGCGAATCGCTCGGACCGCTCTGGGGATTTCTCTATGGCTGGACACTGTTCCTTGTAATCCAGACCGGCACGATCGCGGCTGTGGGCGTGGCATTTGGCAAGTTCCTCGGGATTTTCTGGCCTGCGATTTCCTCCAGTCACTGGATTGTTCATCTGTGGAAGGTTCCAAAGTTCGCGGTCGGCCCCATGAACCTTGGCGGCATGGACGTCGGCCTGAACACGCAGAACTTTGTTGCGATCCTGGTGGTGATTGCGCTTTCAGTCATCAACATTTTTGGCGTCAAGACGGGCGCCTTCATTCAGAATGTTTTCACGACCGCCAAAGTGTCGGCGCTGCTCGGCCTGGTGCTCTTCGGAATTTTTCTCGGACGCAACGCGCAGGCCATCGCAGCCAACTTTGGCGCAAATTTCTGGAGGAACGCCGGGTTGGGCACGCTCCATGACGTGGGCGGAGGCGTTCTGGTTTCCACGCTGACGGCGCTGGCCGTCGCGCAGGTTGGATCGCTATTTTCCGCCGATGCCTGGAACAACGTGACTTTCACCGCCGGAGAAGTGAAGAATCCCAACCGCAATCTTCCCCTTTCGCTGGCATTGGGGACGGGCGTGGTGATCTCGCTCTACATTGGGTGCAACTTTATTTATCTCGGCGCGCTGTCGCTGTGGGGCAGTCCGACGGGCGCGACACTGGTCGAGCGTGGCATTCAGTTCGCCAGTGAAGACCGCGTGGCGACTGCCGTCATGACGCAAATGTTCGGATCGGCTGGCGGAGGCCTGATGGCCATCGCCATTATGATATCGGGCTTCGGTTGTTGCAATGGCCTGATTCTCTCGGGAGCCCGCGTCTACTACGCGATGGCGAAAGACGGCCTGTTCTTTTCGAGTGTGGCACGCATCCATCCCGAATACAAGACGCCGGTAGTTTCGCTGATGGTGCAGATGGTTTGGACGTGCGTGCTCTGCATTTCGGGCAGCTACGGGCAACTTCTCGACTACATTATTTTTGCGGTGCTCGTGTTCTACATTCTGACCATCTTCGGTTTGTTCGTTTTGCGCCGGACGCATCCCGACGCCGAGCGTCCGTACCGGGCCATCGGATACCCGGTGCTGCCCGCGATTTATATCGTCATGGCTTTGTTTATTGACGTGGTGCTGTTACGCTACAAACCACAATATACGTGGCCGGGATTGTTCATCGTTTTGCTGGGGATTCCGGTGTACTACCTGTGGTCCCGGCGCGCCCGGACATCTTCAGTTTGATACTAGGAGAGACGTGATACATGACTGACCTCTTTGCGAAAAAGCCGCTTGCGCTTTTGTTCGCGGAAGCACAGGAGACGGGCTCGCATAGTTTGAAGCGCACGCTGGGTGTATTCCAGTTGACGGCTCTCGGTGTCGGCGCTGTGATTGGCGCCGGAATTTTTGTCATGTCCGGACTCGGCGCGCACTATGCGGGGCCGGGACTGATGTTGTCTTTCGTGCTCTCGGGCTTGGGTTGCACCTTTGCGGCGTTGTGCTACGCGGAGTTTGCGGCGATGATCCCGTTGGCAGGGAGCGCCTACACCTATGCGTATGCTACGCTCGGCGAAATTATTGCCTGGATCATCGGCTGGGACCTCACGCTGGAATACGCCATGGGCGCCAGCACCGTGTCCTCGGGATGGTCGAATCACTTCATCGAGCTGCTGAATATTTTTCATGTCAAGATGCCGCTGTGGCTGGCGTACGACCACTGGACGGGACTTCTCACCGCGGAAGACATTGTTGCCCGGCAAATGGCGCTGGCTGCCGATCCGACGCTGGTGACTGGCACCCAGACTTTTCTCGAGGCAAAGAGCGCGGTGATGGCCGCGCAATCGCCGGAGTTGTTGCAGAAAGCTCACGCCCTCTTGAACGCGCCGCATCTCTTCGGATATGAAATCGGTGTCAATGTGCCGGCCTTCCTGATCGCCCTGGTGATCACCGCGATTCTGGTGGTTGGCATCAAGGAGAGCGCCCGTTTCAACGCCACCATCGTCACCATCAAGGTGGGGGTTGTCCTTTTCGTGATCGGGCTCGGCATCCACTACATCAGCGCGGCCAACTGGGGAACGGACTGGCACACTTTCGCGCCCTTTGGGTTCTCGGGAATCGGGGCTGGAGCGGCGTACATATTCTTTGCCTACATTGGATTCGACGCCGTTTCCACCACCGCGCAGGAGGCGAAAAATCCGCAGCGCGACCTTCCCATCGGGATCATCGCCTCGCTGCTGCTCTGCACCGCGTTGTATATCGCAGTCTCGGCGGTTCTGACCGGCATGGTGCCGTGGCGCGAGATTAATATCGAAGCTCCGGTTGCGCGCGCGTTTCTGGACCGCGGCCTGAGTGGAGCGTCGCACATCATTACGCTCGGCGCGCTGGCCGGCCTCACCAGCGTGATGCTCGTCATGCTGCTGGGACAAACGCGCGTGCTCTATTCCATGGCCAACGACGGCCTCCTGCCCAAGAAATTTTTTGCCGACGTTCACCCGCGCTTTCGCACGCCATGGAAGAACACTATGCTCGTCGGAATGCTCGCGGCCATCGTGGGCAGCCTGACGCCGATCGACGACATCGGAAAAATGGTCAACATCGGAACCCTGCTGGCGTTCGTCATTGTCTGTATCGCCATCATGGCCTTACGCCACACGAATCCGGACCAGCCTCGGCCCTTCCGTACGCCCTGGGTGCCGTTTGTGCCGGTCATGGGCATTCTGTTCAACGGCTACATGATGTACAAGCTGGGTTGGATCAACTGGGCCCGCTTGATCATCTGGTTGATTATCGGACTGGTCGTGTATTTCACCTATAGCCGCAAACACAGCCGCGTGCAGGCGGCGCTGGAAGATCGCAAGACACCCTAAGCGATTCCTGAAAAGTCCTTGCTATATTCTCAAGCTGGGGATTTTGTCTCTTGAATCTTCCGCGTGATCCACGTCACGAGCCGGCGCGGCGCGAGGCGCACCGATTGCGCTACCAGCCAATTCTTGACGCCCGAAATGACGACCGGCTTCCCCGCCATCAACCCGTAATAACCGTCTTCGGCGACGGTCCGCGCGTCCATCGATCCCATGCTCAATAAGCGCATCTCAGTCGCCTTGGCGCGCTTGTGGAACTCTGTGGCCGTAGCCCCAGGGCACAGGCAGGTTACGGTGACGCCCGTCCCCTTGAGTTCGTTCGCGAGCGCCTCCGACAAATGCAGAACATAAGCCTTGGTCGCAAAATATACGGCCATCAGCGGCCCCGGCTGAAATGCGGCTGTGGACGCCACATTCAGGATGCGGCCGGTGGTTCTCCCAATCATCCCGGGAAGATACAGGCGCGTGAGATGAGTGAGGGTAGTGACATTGAGCTGAATCTGGCGCAGGCATTCTTCCAGATCGTTATCGGCGAACAACCCATATTGTCCGAACCCGGCGTTGTTGACCAAAACGTCGACCACGATCTGGGCGCGCGACGTCTGATCGAGAACGTAGGCGGCAGAACCCGCTTCGGCCAAATCAGTGGCGAGGATGAGCGAGCGGGTGCCATGTGCCTTTTCCACTTCCGATGCCAACAAGCGGAGCCGGTCGGCATCGCGTGCAACCAGCACAAGGTTGTAGCCCTCGCGGGCAAAAATGCGCGCCAGTTCCAGTCCAATACCGGAGGAAGCGCCAGTGACGAGGGCGGTTTTTCGTTCGGGCATAGAAGTCAGTTTCGAGCGGCGAGTTGCGAGCTACGAGTCGAAGCTAAGACGTCTACTTGCTCGAGACTCGCAGCTCGGAACCCATGGCGTTCCACAAAATAAACGGCGGGTCCATGGACCCGCCGCATTGGTCGAATCTGCAACCATCCTAGACGTGAGCCAGCGCCGGCTCAACTCCGTAGATCGAGTACCACGAAGTTGCGGCCTTCAGCTTGCTGTTGACGTTGTTGATGTTCTTGACGCCTTCGGTCTCCAGCCACTTGCGGAACGCGTCCGCGCCGTGCTTTGCGTAGACCGGGATGCCATCTTTCCACGTCGCGCGCCCGCAGAGCACGCCGTTGAACTTCACTCCGGACTCGCCCGCCAGTTCCAGCGTCTCGCTGAATTCCGCATTGCTGACGCCCGCCGAAAGGTAAATAAACGGCTTGGTCGCGACGTTCGCCGCAGTGTGGAAGAGGTCGATCGCTTCCTTTTTGGTATACGCCTTCGATCCCGCGAACGACTTCGTGCCCTCGACGCACTTCATGTTGACCGGAACTTCGACCTTGAGAACATCCACGCCGTAGCGGTCTTTGCTGAACTCGCGCATGCTTTCGGTGACGATGTGCGGCTTCTTCTTCGCGTACTCGACGCCTTTTTCGTCGGTGCCTTCTTCATAGCCGACAAACTCCAGGAAAAACGGAATGTCGTTGGCGCGGCATTCGTCGCCAATGCGCTCGACCCAGGCGTGCTTGGTTTCGTTGACATCCCTGGAATCGTAGGGGGTGTAGTAGAGCAGAATTTTGACGCAGTCCGCGCCCGCGGCCTTCAGACGCTGTGCCGACCAGTGGTCCAGCAGATCGGGCAGGCGGCCGGGGCCGGTCTTGTCATAGCCGGTCTTTTCGTAGGCCAGCAGCAGGCCCGCGTTTTTGGCGCGCCGCTTGGAAGCGGGCAGTCCCCACTCGGGATCGAGCAGGATGGCGCTGGCATGGGGCGTGAGAACTTCGGTGACCAGCGTCTTGAATTCTTCCATCATCTGGTCGCTGACCGCGGAACCTTTTTCCTTGGCGAGAGACTTCTGCAGTGAGCCACGCTGGTCCATGGCCGCGGCGGCGATGACGCCATGCTCGTTGGATACTGCCTTCAACCCTTTCAGTTTCCCGGGGGTAAGTTTCATTACATCCTCCTATGAGTGCGGAATTACCTGGTGCGGAGACAATGTCATTTTAAACCCTCGCACCCGGCAATGAAACTCGATGTGAACAGGGCTCTGTGAGCCACGTCACTGGCGCAAGGCCAGCACTCCGAGTACGGCCTGTTGTCTGGCAATGAGGGTCTGGATGCCCTGGCGCGCCAGCGACATCATCCGGGCAAGCTGGGCGTCATCGAAAACCTGGTGCTCGGCGGTGGCCTGCAATTCGACGATCTTGTTGGCCGCGGTCATGACGACATTCATATCCACGTCGGCGCGCGAATCCTCTTCGTAGTTCAGATCCAGAACCACCTCGCCGTCCACGATGCCGACGCTGATGGCGGCCACAAAATCCCGGATGGGCGCGGACGACAAAGTTCCCGCATCGACGAGCCGCTGCAGAGCCAGGCCGAGCGCGACGAAAGCCCCGGTAATGGAAGCGGTGCGAGTGCCTCCGTCGGCTTGGATGACGTCGCAATCGATCCAGATGGTGCGCTCGCCCAGGCGCTTCAAGTCGGCGACGGCGCGCAGGGAACGTCCGATCAGCCGCTGAATTTCCTGCGTGCGCCCGCTCTGCTTGCCCTTGGCCGCTTCCCGAGCCGTGCGCGTCAGGGTGGAGCGGGGAAGCATGCCGTATTCGCCGGAGATCCATCCCTTGCCCGTGTTGCGCAGAAACGGAGGAACGGTTTCTTCGACCGAAGCGGTGCAGATGACGCGAGTGTTGCCCATCTCAATCAGCGCGGAGCCTTCAGCGGTCGAGATGAAATCGGGAATGATGTTGACGGGGCGGAGCTGGTCGGGAGCGCGATTATCGCTGCGAAAGATCATCGGGGAGATTTTAGCAGCGGGGAGGGGATGTCGCTGCGGCGCGATTTCGGCCGCTTTCAGCTATCAGTCCTCAGCCGTCAGCCATTAGCCTTTAGCCATGGGGCTCCTCCTCTCAGAGTTGTCATCCTGAGCGCAGCAGGGACTTCACGACGTGAAGCCCCTGCGGAGTCGAAGGACCCCTACTCCCAAATTCGGTCTTCGCGGTCAACACCAGTTGCCAATCTGAACACCCAACTTGAGCTGATCCGCAGCATCCTCGGACATGATCTTGTCGAAGAGATCTTTCGTTGACATGCGATTTTCGTCCTGGAGCTTCCGAGTCACGCGGTTGCTGATCTCCAAGGCGCCCGCTCGACCGCCTAAACCCTCGAAATCGCCCTTCTTGCCCCAATCCCAGTCTTTTCCGCTTTGCGTCCTGCTCGAGGCCGTTCGGGAGAAAATGAGGCCCACTTCTGGAATAATCGAAAGAGATCGAGTGCGCGCAAAGGTTGCGAAGCTTTCTAAGCTGGTCGATGGTGAGATACAAGCTTTCGTCGATGAAACCTAGTCGCCGACATACCTTGATACGCGCACTGAAATTCGCCCAAGGTGTATCTCCATCGAGCAGGTCGTCGACCTTTGCCGTTTTCGGCAGAAGGAAACGCCGCAGCATCTCGCCCAGAAGGTCGTCGATCCTTGAGGCCCCAATGATCACCAAGGGCCTCGCGCTCCGCTCCGCCCGCAAGTCTTCCGCGAATGCGTCAAACAATACGCTTGTTTTAGCTTTCTGAGCCATCAAATCAGGAGCGCCCGGAACCTGTTTCGTTTATCCCCGCGCCAGTATGACACGAAGCGGTGGAATCGAACACAGTATGTGAAGGTCAAAAGCCCGAGCTTGGTTCGGAACCTATTGGTTCCCCACCGGCTCCATCGCCGTCACGTCGAACCACTCGGTCAGGTCGACGTGGCCGGCGAGCGTTTCGCGCGATTTTCCTTCCACCAGAATTTTCACACGTGAGATTCCGGGGACGTTCACGGCCAGCGTTTCCACCAGCGAATTCACCGTGAGTTGCTCGCTGAGAATGCCGGAGCGGTGCTGGTCGGCGAAGGCCGCGTTCAGATCGATGACCGCCGCTCCCGGATCGACAAGATAGATGCAGCGGATGTCGGAAGCCGGGGCCAGCGGGTGCGCAGCTCCGGTCTGCTGGTAGATGCTCAACAGCGCGCGCAACAATTCTTCGGCGCGCTGCTGGCGGCCTCCGGGAAGAGGGATCTGCGCCGACTGCGCCCGAAGGGTTGCCGCCGCGTCATCGGCCACATAGAGCGTTACGGTCTCAGTCGGGCCGGAAGCGGGCGGCGCCACCGGGAGCGCGCTCGCGGCCGGCGATTCGATTTCGCGCGCCTGCCGCCGCATGTGGCGGGCGTAGAGTCCCATGGCGATCACGAGCACGAACATCGCAGCCACGCTGATCAACAGATGCCGCGGGATCATGGTTCCACCACCAGTCGATCGCGCACCGAAACGATGCCATCGGCAATCGCGGCCGCGGCCTGCTGCTGATATGCCGCTGAAGTCAGGTCGGCGATGCCGGCAGGTCCGGGCTGGAGTTCGACAGCGACAGCCGGTATCAGCACATTATTGAGTGGCCGCAGGGACGCGGAGAATTCCCGAACGGCGAATTGCTTTTTCTGCATCGAGGAAACGATCGCCGCGCCCGCCGCCGTGCTCAGGGGAAGCGCGGGGGCCTGAGCCTTGTTCCACGCATGGAAAATTCCCTTACTCTCGCCCTCCACCGGCAGCAGGGCCGTAAATATGTGCGCCCCTTCGCCTTGCGAAGAAGCGTGCAGACAAATGTAGATGTTTCCATGCGCATTATTGGCCGCGCCGGCACGCTGATCCAATGAGAGCGTGGTGTCGCCATCGCGCAGCATCTGGACGGCGAAGCCTCGCAGTTCCAGTTCATGCCGCAACAGCCGGGCGAAGCCGAGCGTTACGTCTTTTTCGGGGAGGGTATCGGTAAGAGCGGCGCCGCGTTCTTCGCCTCCATGAGCGGCGTCGACAATCGCAACCAGACGCGAAGAGCCCGCTCCCTGGCGCGGCGCCGGAGGCGCCTGTCCCTGATACGTTGTTCCCGAACCGGCAGCCCGGCTGGGCGCAGAGGTTGCAGCCGGAGCCGGGGGCGCGGCCACCACGAT
>JBEKOW010000158.1:0-12622 GCA_049521375.1 Terriglobales bacterium | reverse complement strand
GCAATCGATTCCGGAGCGCTCAATGGCTGCCGGTAAAAATCGTAAATGCCCATCTCGTTGTAGTAACGGATTCTCGCGGCAAGCGCGGCGCGAAGCTCAGGGTCCAGGGTGCGGGGCATTGCGGATAAGGATAACAAACTCGGGGAGCGGGTGGGCCGCCAACTGAGTCGAATAGACGAACTCTCGCCGAGATGTCGAGTTGATCCGCAACGTTGCGGCGGGAACTACTTCAACTCGATCTCGACGATCTCACCGGCAGTCTTACCTTCATTGGCCAGCGAATGGGTCACCTTGGCATCGATCCAATGGAGATCTCCGGCCTTGACTTCATGCGTAAACGACTTCCCTTGCGGGTCTGTCATCTTCAGCGTGAGCGGAGTCGCCGCGATAATCAGATAAGGACGATCATGCGCGTGCATGGCCGACGTTGTTCCTGGAGCGAGTGTCCATTTATAAACTCGCGCGCTTGGATTCTCCGCTTCTACCTTCGCAGCCGGTGTGCTCGCAGGCTGCTTTGGCCGTTGAAGCAACTCGACGTCCAGTACCTCAAACACGGTGGTCCCAACGTTGTGCACGCGATGGGTATAAGGGGCGTCAGTTTGGAGAGCTGACACATCCCCCGTCTTTCTGGGCTCTGGCTCCCCTTCCGCTTTTCCCGGCTTCTGCTGCGTAATGGTAGCATCGGTCAACTCAACAGCCACCCGGTCGTGGGAGTGCGTGTGGAACAGGGTGGTGTCGCCTGGCGAGAGAGTTACGTGCGTCACCAACACAAAATCATTCTTCAGCACGACGTGATGATGCGGCTCGTCTCCAACCGGGACCGGAGTTTGCTGGGACATGAGCGCGGGGGATAACAAAAAGAACAGCACGAAGCAAAGCCAACGATGCAATGATCTCACCTATTGCGCTTGAACACGGGTGCGCTTGCGCAACTTTACCACATGGTCGAGCACGCGCTGGGCGACTTCCCACTTCGAGGTTTCCGGAACCTCAATGACTTCCTCGTCCGAAATAATCGTAACGGCATTGCGGTGGGAGTCGAAGCCGATACCTTCGCGGGAAACGTCGTTGGCAACGATCGCATCGAGCGATTTCGCGGCCAGTTTCTTGCGCGCGTTTTCCAAGACGTTATCCGTTTCAGCCGCAAAGCCAATGAAGATCTGCAGAGTCGTACCCCGGGGCTTCTTGTGACGCGCCATTTCGGCAAGAATGTCAGCCGTTGGCTCCAGATCGAGCGTCATCGGGCCCTTGCGCTTGATCTTCTGGCCAGCCGCAGACCTGGGCCGAAAATCGGCGACGGCGGCCGTTTTTATGACTACCGTGCTTTGGGGCAGGAGCTTTAAAACCGCCGCGAGCATCTCGTCCGCGGTTTCAATGCGCGTCAACTCCGCTGCTCCGGGCGGAGTAATCGCTGTCGGGCCGCTGACAAGCAGCACACGAGCCCCGCGCCGGAGCGCGGCTTCAGCAAGCGCATAACCCATGCGGCCGCTGGAACGATTCGTCAGGTAGCGAACCGGATCGATCTTCTCGCGCGTCGGCCCAGCGGTGATGAGGACCGTTTCCCCCGCGAGATCTTCTGCAGCGCCAAGGGCTGCCAACACCGCGGCGACGATCGTCTCATTCTCCGCGAGTCGCCCAGCGCCCGTCATTCCGCACGCAAGATAGCCACTACCAGGCTCCACGATATGAACTCCGCGCTGGCGCAAAATATCGAGATTGGCTTGCGTCGCGGCGTGATTCCACATGTTTACGTTCATTGCGGGAGCGACAATCACAGGCGCGGTGGTGGCCAGATAAAGTGTCGAAAGGAAATCGTTTGCAATGCCTTGCGCGAATTTGGCAAGAACGTCAGCGGTTGCGGGCGCAACCAGCAGCGCGTCGATCGCTTGGGCGATCGCGATGTGTTCAATGGCAGATTCGACGTTAGCCTGCGACTCGTCCGAGCCGAAGCCGAACAGGTCGGTGATAACTTTTTGTCCGGAGAGCGCGGCGAACGTAAGGGGGCGAACAAATTCCTGCGCGGCGCGGGTCATCACGACCTGCACGCTAATGCTCCTGTCCTGAAGCAGGCGAACGATCTCCGCCGACTTGTAGGCCGCAATGCCGCCGGAAACGCCGAGCGCAATTTTCATAGCAGGAGGACGGCGGCCGAATTTAGGGGAATCGGCCCCGCCTTACAGAAACAGATGCCGCAAGGATGGTTTCGTTGCGGAACCGCGTCTCGACGGCGCGGCTGCGCATCACGCCGGTCGATTTGCCAGGCCGCCGAGGGAGGCCTTGCGCCGATCCGCGGAGCGCATTTCCATCCGTATTCTCTACGCGTCTTCCGCGAAGACCTTGTCCAACGGCTCGCCTACACCCTCAACCGCGAGTTTGGGCAATTCCGGAATCAGCCATTTCACCTTGCCCGCCTTGATCTCATCCTGAGCAATGCGGCATGGTTTGCGCGAAATGGTCTCAATCACGGGTGGAGCGCCGCCCTGCAGTTGCCGGGCGCGCCGCGCCGCCACGAGAATGTAGCGATAGTTACTGTCAAATCCTTCGATCAGCTTCATAGACTCTCCCCTGAACTTGTCGTCTCTCACTGCCTCAGGAACCTAGTTACCAGCTGGCACCGTGCCGAACGACGCCAGAATCGGCTGCACTCTTTCTCTCGCCTGGTCGAGCCGACACATCTTGGCCGTGGCCAGGAGCCGATCCTCTTGCAATGTTGGCTGCACTCCGCTCCGCAGGATCCGTTCGGCCTGCACCACTGCCTTTAGTTCGTCAGCGGATTTCTCGAGCAGGTTGTTAACTAATATATAGTCGTATTTGGAGTAATTCTCAATCTCTCGTCGGGCCGTGTCCAACCGGCGACGAATTACCGCCTCGGAATCGAGTCCCCGGTTTCGCAACCGCCATTCCAGCTTCTCCCGATCGGGAGGGAGAATAAAGATGCTGACAGCGTCCGGCAGTTTCCTCTTGATCTGGGCCGCGCCTTGCACGTCGATGTCGAGAAGCAGGTCATGTCCACGCTTTTCGGTCTCGCGCAAGAACCGCCAGGCAGTGCCGTAGTAATTTCCGAAGACGTTGGCGTACTCGAGAAATTCGTTGGCGGCGATCATGGCTTCGAATTCCGCCTCCGAAACGAAAAAATATTCCTTGCCGTCCTGCTCGCTGCCCCGGGAAGTACGCGTGGTATAGGAGATGGAAAAATCGAGGTTGCGCACCATCTTGAACAGTTCATTGACCAGGGTGGACTTCCCCGAGCCCGACGGCGCCGAAACAATGTAGACGATGCTCATTCCAGATTCTGTACCTGCTCGCGTGATTTTTCGATCTCCGACTTGATGAGTAGCCCGGCTTCAGTAATCTTCAACGCTTCGCCCGCCAACCCCGAAGTCTTGGAAAGCAGCGTGTTCGCCTCGCGGTTCATCTCCTGCAACAGGAAATCCATTTTCTTGCCGACTTCACCGGCCTGATCGAGCAATGCGACGAAGTGATCCACGTGCGTGTTCAGGCGCACCAACTCCTCTTGTATATCGCTGCGATCCACCAGCAAGGCAGCTTCCTGCAGAATACGGTCCTTGTCAAACTGGCCGCCGAGCATTTCGCGCATGCGCGACTGCAGGCGATCCGCATAGCCGCGCAGGATTGCACTGCGATGCACTTCGACGCCTCCCGCCGCGGCACGGAGCTGCTTCATGCGATCGCGCAGCTCGCGCTCAATGCCACGGCCCTCTTCCTCCCGCATCTGGTTGAGCCGGGCCAGCGCCTCTTCAACGCAACCCATGACTGCGGTCTCCAACTCGGCGCCAAATCTCTCTGTGCCAGAATCCATCGCGCCAGGCATGCGCAGCACCACGTTCAGGTCGGGCTCGCCCTTCAAATCGAACTCTTCGGCCGCGGCGCGAAAGGTCTGCACATAACCGGCAATCAGTTGACGGTTGAGCGCGAGCTCGCTCGTCCCCGAGTAGTCGAGGCTGAGAGTGACTTCCACGTGGCCACGCGCCATTTTCTCTTTCAGCAAACGGCGCAGTTTCATCTCCAGCGAGTCGGTGTCGGAGGGCAGGCGGAAATGCAGATCGAGAAAACGGTGATTGACCGACTTCAGTGACAGAGCGAATGCGAGCCGGGCATTGGCCTGCCCCCGGACCTGTGCGTATCCCGTCATGGAGCGAAGTGGCATAGAAAATCAGGCTCTTGGCTCTAGGCTCTTGGCTCTAGGCTTTTGGCTCCAGGCTACCAGTCTACCGCCGCACTGGTGGGCGCTTCCTGGAGCCTAAAGCGTAGAGCCTATTCTCGCGCGCGGCACATCCGCTTCGGCAAACTGCAATTCATAGAGCCGCCGGTATGTGCCCAGTTTTTGAATCAGTTCCTCATGTGCGCCGATATCGCTGATGGTGCCGTTCTCCAGCACCACGATGCGGTCGGCGCGGCGAATCGTCGAGAGCCGGTGCGCAATCACAAATACAGTACGCCCCGTCATCAGATTTTGCAGTGCCGCCTGCACCAGCGATTCGGATTCGCTGTCGAGGGCGGACGTCGCCTCGTCGAGAATCAGCACGGGAGCATTCTTCAGAATCGCACGGGCGATCGCAATACGCTGGCGCTCTCCCCCCGAAAGGCGGACTCCGCGCTCACCAATCATGGTGTTGTAGGCTTCGGGAAGCATGGAAATAAATTCATGCGCGTGCGCTGCGTGCGCCGCTTCTTCCACCTGCTTTACCGAAACGTGAGGCTGGCCGTAAGCGATATTGTTGCGAAGCGTGTCATTGAAGAGCACGGTTTCCTGCGTGACAATGCCGATTTGCGAACGCAACGATGCCAGAGTTACGTCGCGGACGTCGTCATCGTCGATCAGAATACGGCCGGCGGTGACATCGAAAAAGCGGGGAATCAGGTGGACCAGCGTGCTCTTGCCGGCGCCGCTCGATCCGACGACCGCCAGAACCTCGCCGGCTTTCACTTCCAGATTAATTTCGTGCAGGACGTCGCGGGAATCTTCGGCGCCGCGATAGGAGAAAGCAACGTCCTGGAAGCGGATCCTGCGGCTGAATTTGCCCAGACGTCTGGCACCCGTTTTCTCGCGGACCTCGTCCTCAATATCCATGAAGCGGAAAATTTCCGACGAAGCGCCAATGGCCTGCTGAAAATTGTTATTAAAGAGGGCGAATTTGCGTACCGGATCGTAGAGTTTAAAAACCGCGATGATGAAGGCGAGAAAGGTTCCAGCCGTGAAAGCGTGGTGGTTGATCTGGTCGCGCCCCATCAGCAGTAACAGGGCAATCGCCACCGCGCCGAAAATGTCCATCAGAGGCGAACTGATCGCGAAAGCGGCGACCAGTCGAAGATTGGCTCGGAACAGGCGCCGCGCCGCCACCCGGAAACGCTCCATCTCCCACTTCTCCATCCCGAACGCTTTCACAATCCGGTTACCGGTGATGGTTTCGTGCAGAATATTCTGGATCTCCGCCAGTTTGTCCTGGCCGCCGCGAGTCTGGCTGCGAACCTGCCGTCCAATTTTTCTCGATGAGTAGAGGATGACCGGGACGAACAACAACAGGATCCACGCCAGCTTTCCTCCCAGCAGAACCACAACCGCCGCGGTAAAGATGAAGGTAAACAATTGCTGCAAGAACTCGGCGAGCACACCCGACATCGCGTACTGCACCCGCTCGATGTCGTTGATGATAGTGGAGAGCAATGTGCCCGTCGTATGTTTTGAGAAAAAGGCCGCTGAACTCCGCAGAAAGGCGTCGTAGAGATCGTTGCGCAGATCCGTTATCATGCCAAAGCCGGCATAGTTCACGAGGTAAGTTCCGGCGTAGTCGAAAATTCCCTTCAACACGGTGGCACCCACTAATGCGAAGGCCACGGCCGTCCAGGGATTTTGAAAGTGAGGCGGAACGATCTGCTGCAAGCTGAAGACCCGCTGGCTGCCAGGAAGTTTGAACAACTGCAGGGTTCTGCCTTGCGCGGATGGATTCAAAACGCGATCAAAGATCGGGCCAATCAGAAGGACTCGAAACGCGTCCAGCAAACCGACCATGGCCATCAGCACGATGGAAGCAAGTAACGGCGCCCAATAAGGCAACACGTAACGCAGAAGACGGGCTAGTTGACGCGGCTTTGCTGAGGTCTCCGCGCCGTTTGTTCCCGCCAGTATGGTGGTTGCCATGCGTTAGCTAATTCTACATGTGGCTGTGTCTCTCGGCTTTGGGCTAGGCTATTGCCAACCGCGGTCGACATTGACAACCAACTCCGCCACGGCACAGAATGCCTCGGATGCACGGGTACACTCCAAGTCCAAGAACTACTTTGGGCTGTCCCGATGCACCACCTTCACCTTGTATCCCGCATCGCGCAACTTTTTTCCCACATCTTCGGCGATCATCACCGAGCGATGCTGTCCTCCGGTGCAGCCGAAGCTGATGGTCAGGTAGCTCTTGCCCTCGTGGACGTAGTGGGGCAGCAAGTACACCAGCAGGTCGGAAATACGGCTGATGAATTCTTTGGTCTGCGGAAACGAGCGTATGTACTTGGCGACTCGCGGATCGCGGCCGGTGAGCGGCCGGAACTCCGGAACAAAATGGGGATTAGGCAGAAAGCGTACGTCGAAGACCAGGTCGGCATCGTCCGGCACTCCGTGCTTGAAGCCGAAGCTCACGCAGGAAACCAGAATCGTACGCCTGGTTCCCGACTCGTGCTCGAATCGGTCGGTCAAATGGGCGCGCAGTTCGTGTACATTGAATTTCGAGGTGTCGATCACCAGGTCGGCGAGCGCGCGAATCATGCGCAGGTGCCGCCGCTCAGTGGTCAGCGAAGCGCGCACCGTGGTGCGGGTACCCAGAGGATGCGGACGCCGCGTTTCACTGAACCGGCGCAACAGCACCGGATCGGTCGCTTCCAGATAAATGACGCGTGTCGGAATCAGTTGCTTGACCGACTTCAAAATCGCCGGCAGCTTCTCCAGTTGCGCGCCTTCGCGCACATCGACGACCAGCGCCGTCCGCGGAATCTCGCCCGACTGCAAAGCCAGTTCCGCAAAACGCGGGATCAGTTCCACCGGCAAATTGTCCACGCAGTAATAGCCGAGATCTTCGAAGGCCTTCAGCGCCGAAGCCTTGCCCGACCCGCTCATCCCCGTAATGATGACTAACTCCGAACCGTCGCGGGGCTTGTCTTTGCGACGTTTGACCTGGCGAGTTTCGGTTTTGCGCGGCCGCTCGGATGCCCTCGCCCCTCTGGCTTTCTTGAGTTGAGCACTGGAAACCATTTCCGGCATCTTAGCATCTTGTCGCAACCATTGATTCCTCAAGATCGGCAAGGAAACCAGATTGCAATAGCCCCACAATCCGGGCACACACCAGGTCGAAGTAGCATGGCATAACCAAAGCGCATAGCTATCGCCCGCGGTGTCCAGTCAGGACCCTGCGTAACATAAACATGCCGGGTTTAGTCGTGGGTTATGACGGCCTGCTGATTTTACGAATCAGAAAAATCTCAGGGCGAGAACAGGCCGTAGAGCGGGAGGCAGGACTTGCGAACGGCGAGAAATGAGGACAGAACCAGACGCGGGTGCGCTGGCTTTAGTACGCGTTCTTGTTGGTTAAGGCGGAAAGCACCGTCATGGCGACGATACGCAGGTCGAAGGCGAAACTCCAGTTTTGCAAGTAGTAGAGATCGTGCTCCAGGCGCTTTTCGATCGACGTGTCTCCCCGCCACCCGTGCACCTGCGCCCAGCCCGTGATTCCCACCTTCAAGGAATGGCGATGATTGTAGCGGCGAATCTCCCGCAGAAATTTGTCGACAAAATACGGACGCTCCGGGCGCGGCCCGACCACGCTCATATCGCCTTTGATGACATTGAGGAACTGCGGCAACTCATCGATGCTGGTGCGCCGCAAGAGTTCGCCCAGCCGGGTCCGGCGGGGATCGTTGGCCACAGTCCAGGTAGTATCGCTTTCATTCGCGGCCGAGACGTGCATGGTGCGGAATTTATACATCTGAAATTTTTTGCCGTTGAGCCCGATTCGCTCTTGTGTGAAAAAGATCGGTCCGGGAGAACTCAGCCGGATCAGGAACGCGACCAATGCCAACACGGGCGCGGCAAGCAGCAGCACCAGCGCCGAGAAGGTGACGTCGAATGCGCGCTTGAGGAGCGCGTAATACAAGAGATCAGCCGGGGTCGAGGTCAGATCGAGCAACTGGATGCGTCCCAGCTGAAACAGTTTTTCGCGGACGACGATCCCCTCCCCCAGATCGACGACCGCGCGGGCGGGCACGCAAAGTTTTTCCAAGGCTTGCACGATCGCAGGGATGTGCCCGAACTGCACCGGGTGGAGCGCGATGATTGCCTCGTGGAACCCGCGCGAAGCGTTCAACTGCGCGATCTGGTCAAAGCGGAAAGAAGGGCTTGCTTCCGGTGCCGGAACCTGTCCGGGAAGAAGCACGTAGCCGGCAATCTCACAGGGCGCAATCGAAAGCCTCTGCAGCCGTTGAGCCGCCTGATGCGCAAAGCTGTCGGCGCCGATGATAAGTATCTCCGTCGGCTTCCCCCATCCTCTTCTCTGGCGGAAGATGCGGCGCAACAGCGCCCGCATCAGCAGCGTCAGAATGAACAGGGCCAGAATTCCACAGAGGAACAGCCCGCGGGGAAAAACGTCATCGCGGCTGAAAAAGAGGATGGCGAGAAAGATGGCGCTGGTCGCAACCAGCGCGGAGAGAGCGGCTTTCGCCCCGGTGCGTTCCCGGAAGAGTTCGTCGATGCTGGTGACCGAGTAATGTTCGGTCACGAACGCCCACACGAAGGAACACAGCAAAAGCAGGCCAATGTGTCCCGCGCGCGGATAAATTGGCTGCCTGGCGACAAGCCAGCACAAGACAAACCATACTCGATGTCCCACCTCGAAAGCACACCACGGCAGGAGATAGGTCAGAACAGTAAGAACCAGCCGGTAAATACGGAGCGAGAGAAACACGGGATCGGACCTTCCTTTTCTGTTTTGGGTTTGGATTACTGGGTAACGGCTCGCGGCTAGAGCACGCGAGCACCACCGAATTCGAGCTTTCCGCGCGCGCTTGCATGAACTCGCGGATACGTCTAGTCCGCAGCGACCGCGACCGGCGCCGCGTCTGGTTTGGAAAACGACGCAAAGAAATGGTCGTACAACCGCAACACCTCCGCCTTGCTGAAATGGTTCTCGGCATAGGCACGCCCGTTCGCTCCCATGGTCTGGCGCAGCGCGCGATCCGCTCGCAAGGCCAGCGCTTGCGCGGCGAGCGCGCGTGGATCCTCGGGCAGGACGACGGCACCGCATTGCGCCTCGCGTACCAGCCGGGACGCCTCGCTTTCGGCATTGGCGGCGCACAGGACAGCCTTACCCGCCGCCATGTAGGTGAGCAGCTTGGACGGAATCACGGCATCCTTGACGGCCGCTTTCTGGTTCAGGATCAGGGCGTCCGCGGCGGCATACATCTGGCAGAGCCGGTCCGCCGGCTGCAGGGGCAGGACGCAAAGATTGGGAAGGCCGGACGCCCGCGCGGCGTCTTCGACCCGAACCCGCTCTTCCCCCTCCCCCACGATTACCCAATGGAGGCCCGCGTCTTCGCGGGTCAATTCAGCCGCGCGCACGATATTGAGTAAATCCTGTTTCTTTCCCATGTTCCCCGTGTGCAGCAGGAGGAAATGGTCCTCGGCAATTCCATGCGCGGCGCGAAACGAACCATTGCTCGTAATTGGGCGGATGGCTTCCGTATCGCCCCAGTCCGGTATGCGCAGAAGATGATCGGCCGCAAGCCCTTGTAGCACGAGGCTGGTGCGAAATGCGTCGCACAGGCAGACTACGGTGTGCGCATGACGATAGGCGAACCGTTCAATCGCCCGAGCGCACCGAATCAGGCGCCCTTCGCGCAGAATTCCGGTAGCCAGCGCCGCGTCGGAGGCGAGATCGGTCAGCTTGATCGTGTAGGGTACATTTCTGATCCGGCCGATCGCGCAGGCCGCCAGAGCAAGAGCGGGCGGCGGACACGAACAATAAATGACGTCGCAAGGGCCCGCCGCCAGGCCCGCCAGCAGCGCCGCGAGGGTAAAAGAGAAATCGTGCAGCAGCCGCTGCGCAAGCGAACTGGCGCGCCACGGAATGAAGTGCAACACGCGCCGGATCTTGACTCCGTTGCGCGCCTCAAGCTTGGTGAAGCGTCCCCGGTATTCTTTCCAGGTCCGCCACTCCGGATAGTAGGGAAAAGCGGTGACCACCCGCACGTCATGGCCCGCCGCTGCCAGATGCTCACTGAGGCCGGTCGTGAAGGGAGAGACCGAGGTACGTTCCGGAAAATAGTTGATGCCGAGAATCAGGATGCGCATGGTCATCTCTCCCGATGGAAGGTTTTGAGCGAGGGGTTGCGGAGAGCGTTAACCGTTGGAGCGCACGGCCAGGGCTTTTTTGTTTTTGTTCAGGCGCCCGGCGTTGTCGAGTTCCTGGGCAATCCAGGCATAGGTGACGGCCAGTCCCTGTTCGAGTGAAATGCGCGGCTCCCAGCCCAGCACCTGCCGCAGCAATCGGTTGTCGCTGTTCCGGCCACGCACGCCTTGCGGTTTTGTGGTGTCGTGCTCTTTGACGAGGCGCTTGCCCGCGATTCCCGCAATCAGATCGACCAGATCGTTGATTGAGATGAGCCGGTCGGTGCCCAGGTTCAGCGGGCCGGGGAAATTCGACGACATCAGGCGCAACAAGCCCTCCACGCAGTCGTCGATATACATAAAGGAACGGGTCTGCTCGCCGTCGCCCCAGACCTGGATGACTCCGCCATCGTCCGCGAGCGCAACTTTCCGGCTCACGGCGGCGGGAGCCTTCTCGCGGCCTCCCTCATAGGTGCCGAGCGGCCCATACACGTTATGGAAGCGCACGATCTTGGTGTCGAGCGTGTAATCCTGCCGGAAGTAGCGGCAGAGCATTTCGGTGTAGAGCTTCTCCCATCCGTAGCCCGGTTCCGGATCGGCGGGGAAGGCATCCTCTTCCCGCAATGCGGTCACCTCCGCATCGCACTGCTTCGATTGGGGATAGATGCACGCCGACGATGAGAACAGAAACCGGGAAACGCCCTGCAGGCGGCTGGCTTCCAGCATGTGGACGTTGATCAGGACGTTGTTGCGCGCGATGTCAGCGTGGTTGGCGGTGATGAATCCGATTCCGCCCATATCGGCGGCCAGGTTGAAGACGGCGTCGATTCCGCCGCGGGTGGCCAGCAGGCAGTTGTCGAACTTGCGCAAGTCGAGCAGCTCGAATTCATGGGCGTCGCTCGTCTCGTATTCCGGAAGCTTCAGGTCCACTCCGCGAACCCAATGGCCGTCGGAGCGAAGACGTTTCACTAGATGGTGCCCGATAAACCCTCCGGCGCCGGTGACAAGAATGCGCGTTGCTGGATGCATGGTATTTCCTCTTTTCTTGAATGAAGTGAGTGACAGGAACTGAAATGTTCCTTAGGCCGGAAGCGCGGGCTGCGCCGCCAAGGCAAATCGCGGGCGCATCGCCATCCGGTAGATGGAGATCAGTTGCTGGTAATTCGCGGCATCGCTGAAGCGTTCCGCATGAGTTTGCCGGGCCGCGCTTGACCACCGCGACCAGACCGGATCGCCCGCCCGGAACGCCTCCCGCAGAGCCGACGCGAGTGATGGCGCGTCCCCGGTTTGAAACAGCAGCCCTTCCCGCTGGTGCTGCACAATCGCCGCCAGGCTGGCATGGTTCGCGCTCACCACGGGAGTCGCCACCGAGAGGGCTTCGAGCACCACCATCGGGCAATTCTCATAAGCGAGCGAAGGGAATACAAAAATGCGGCTCTCCGCCATCCGCTCCAGAATCTGCGCGCGTTCCAAGCGTCCCAACCACGCGATATTGCTGAGATGCGAGAATTTCTGTGCCAGGGGATTTCGCTCCGGACCATCTCCGATCAGCAACAACTCACAGTCTTCGAGCCCCGCGCTGCTCCAGGCCTCGAGCAGCAAATGGACGCCCTTGCTCGGCATCATGGCTCCAGCGAACAGAGCTTGCCGCTTTCGCGGGCCGAATCCCGAGGGGGATGCGGGAACGAAGTTCGGCTTCACCAGCAACTTATCGGGCGGGAGCCCGCCGCGCCGGAAGATCTCGCGATTGGATTCGTTCAAAGCGATGAAAGCGTCCACGCGGCCGCTGTAGGTGCCAATGCTCCGGTGCAGAATGCTGGTCGCCACGACCACCGCGGTGCGGCTCAGACTCCCGGCATAACAGGAATGGCGCAGGGCCGGCCAGCCCACTCGCCCCACACACTTTTCGCACCGCGCCCCGCGGCGCAAAAGGAGCGCGTTCGCGCACACGTGACGGAAGTTATGGAGCGTTTGCACAACCGGCACGCCTGCCCGCCGCGCCGCCCAGAACACGCTCGGGCTGAGTTCCGGAAACGTGTTATGGACGTGCACGACATCCGGCGCGAAATCGCGAATCTTCCGCCGCAGCAAATGATACGAACGGCATGACCACAGAAAACCAGGCGCGGCCAGCATCTGCCGGAACGGGTGGGCGTTCTTCAACCGGGCATTCGAGACCTGGAAGTCTTCGACGACGTGTCCGCGATCCTCGAGCATGCGTTTTTCGAGCGCGACCAC